>MWCL01000009.1 GCA_002070025.1 Spirochaetes bacterium ADurb.Bin215 | reverse complement strand
CCAGAATACGCGCAGATGAAAACCGGTCTTTAAGTCGTATGAACGCGGCAAACAGTACAACAAGATTTATGATGAAAAGTACCAATGCGGTATAAAACAAGGCGTTCATGCGTCAGCCTGAAATATCGATATGCGATCCGAGATCGGGATCGCGGATTACTTCCCGGTCATCCGACTCTTCAGGAGCGGTATTTTCCTGTTGACGGGCTTCGGGTCCGGATCGGGAATCGTTCGCAGTGTCGCCCGAAGAATCCTTCCGTTCCCGGACGATACCCGTCCCTTCTTCTCCGGCTTCGGCTTCCTGAACGGTAGTCACCTTTTTCTGGGCGTCTTCCCGGTTTCGGGCAAGTTCCGCCTCCCGCGCGTTTTGTACTGCGGCCTGCTGATGAACCTGCGTTTTTCCGACTTTTTCCAGCTGCGCGTACAGCGTTTGCAAATCAATTGGCTGAATAGCCACTGGGCACCCTCTTCATGTCTTCATCCGCCCCCTGATACTTGCCGTACCGGATGAGGCCGTTTTCAAGATAAAATGTGGTTGCCTTGCAATCAGTTCGTACTTCTTCGGTCACATCGCGAATAACAATCTTTACTCCGGCGAAAACCTTTACCGAGGCGGATACTTTTCCCCTGGTCTTCAAGGTATTCAGATACGTCTGAATCTGTTTGATTTCGCCGTCAATTTCTTCCAGCTCTGTCTGAAGAATATACTGCCGTTCACCGAGTTTTTTGAGCGCTATTTCCTTGTCCTCGGGAAGATCCTTCTTCTGTTTTTTCTGATTCATGAGCGTATTGAAATTGAGCTGAACATCTTCAAGCTCGCGCTCCGCGGTCTGCTTGTTTGACAAAAGAATATCAAGACGCTCCTTGCTCCTCGGATCGAAACCGACGCTCAGAACGGTTTCGCTCGCACCGCCGTAACTTCCCAGGGTTTTCGCGTGAATTTCCTCGGCCGCGCTGAGATTTCCCCCGATGATAGCGGCACGCTTGCCCTGACAGAGAATTTTTCGGTTCGCACTCACCTGCGAATTGATGATACCGTCGGAGACTATGACAAACTCGCCGGCTTCAACACGGGTATTTTCAATGAACTTGGCCCATATGGATTTACCCGAGCGGATATACCCTTCACCCTTTCCGGCGACACCCTGGCTGACCACGATATCTCCTTCCGCGTCCAGTTCGGACTTGCCGACCGTGCCCTTGACCTCAATGTTGCCGGAAGCCTTTACGGAGAAGCCGTCCTCAACATTGCCGGATATATACACGGTGCCCAGAAACATGATGTTTCCGGTCTTGAGGGATACATCCCCTTCAATGGTGAGTATGGGCTCAACATTGATTTTGTTGTTGAGCATGATAACCTGACCGTTCGTTTCGGCGACTATGGTGAGGCCGTCTTCCGCGACCCGGGTGTTCTTGCCTACGGGGAGCGGTATATCCTTTCCGTTCTTTGCTTCAAGGTACTTTCCGGTCACTGTTTTTCCGGCTTTACCGCGCTCCGCGAGAACCTTTTGCGCAAGAGGTTGTCCTTCTACCACATTCTGTACAAGGTTGAGCTCCTTGAAGTCAACATTGCCGGAAGCTGTTTCCCTGAGTCGTATCTTTGAGCGGTCTGTTTCAAAATTATACAGAATATGTGCATCGGCGCCGTCCTGCGGTTTTATGCCTTCGGCGACGAGATAGTTCTGTTTGTATACCGGTCGGTCCACAAAATCCTGTATGCGGGTTTCGTCAATCCCGGCAAGAACCCGATTGTTCTTGAGAAACGCGACGATTACGTCTACTGAAAGATCCGCGCCGTTTGGTCCCGGAGGCGTTACATAGAGCCAGGCTTTCATTTCCTGATCGGTAATATCAACCGCCATGAGGGCATCCTGTCCGGGATTATGCGTAAATGGTGCGATACGTACATGTTTCCCGGCGGCGTCCTTGACTATGGGAGCAATTTTTTCCTCTGAAACGTTGGTAATACCCCGCTCCCTAATCCTTTCCATCGCATCCCGCAGAGTCGCTCTGGTTCCGTTTCCGACCGGAGGCATCACTTTCAGATACACACCGTCGGGAGCGCAGAAGACAAATGCGTCGCCGTTTTTATCCTCAATAACCGGTCCGAGATCAATCGCACTTCCATCTCCGGCTCCGCCTGCCGCTGCTTGCGCTTTTTTCTTCCGCTTTTTCTGTATTTCATAGGCCCTGATTATCCAGTTCCGCTTGTTAAAACTGAGAAAACTGTTCGTGCCTTTCTGGAGAACTTCGTAGTCGATATCCCGTGTCGGTACATCAAGCTGAATGGCGGCATCGGCAAGTGCCTCGTCGAGAGTAGCTGCTTCAACCTCAATAAAAACCCGGCTCTGGTCTTCTTCATAGCGAAGGGCCATAGCTTCGCGGATTTTTTCCAGATTTACCATACGGCGGGCTCCCTTGTCAGATAATGCCTTTGCGGATATTGGTCAACTTTGCCCGAAGGCGTAAATTGGCTTTCGTATGCAGCTGTGATACCCGTGATTCCGTTACATGAAGCACCTGCCCTATTTCCTTGAGGGTAAGATCCTCATAATAATACAGGACTAGAACCATTTTTTCCTTCTCGGGCAGTTCGTTAATCGCCTCGACAATAACCCGCTTGATTTCCTCCCGTTCGACAATAACATCAGGATTCAATGAAGCGGGCGATTCTATACTGTCGCCGATTGAAATTCGTTCGGATTCATCGCCGGCATACCAGACATCATTCAGCGACAGAATGCTGGTTCCCGATATTTTAAAGAGGGTTTGCTGAAAATCAGATTCGGTTACACCGAGTGATTGAGCGATTTCCGAATCGCTTGCAGTCCGTCCCAGTCTGGATTCAAGCTGTACTATTGCGTCTTCAATTTCACGTGTTTTCTGACGTACCGACCGGGGGACCCAGTCAATTGAACGGAGTTCGTCGAAAATTGATCCCCGTATACGGGTAACGGCATAGGTTTTGAATTTTACATTCTTTTCCGGATCGAACTTGTCTATGGCATCGAGCAGACCGAATACGCCGAACCCGACCAGATCGTCAAATTCAACATTACTCGGCATGCCTACGGCAACCTTACCGGCGACATATTTAACCAGAGGAGCATATTGTTTTATGAAAAACTCCCGAATTGCCGGATCGCGCGTCTTTTTGTATTCAGACCAGAGTTCTTCTTCTGTTTTTTGCTCCAACAGCGCATTCCCCATGTACACACCCTTTTAGTATCAAATACGTTAATTGTCCCTGGACAGTATTGTACGGATAGCTTTTGCCATTGTTTCGGTTTCTACTCCGTCGCTTTTTATATCGGGTACTGAAAACCCTTTTCCGGACGACTGCACAACAACGCTGTCGTCAAAATCGGCGGCATCCTCTTCCACTACTTTTTCTTCCGGTACAAAATCCTGTATATCAGGCAGGATGTCCAGCCCCGAAATACCGCCTTTCGGTTTTTCCCCGGGTTTTTCCTGCTCCGCCCGCGGCACCGGGCCGTCCGTACTTGCTGGCGGAGAGGCCTTCAGAGCCGGTCCGGAATCCTTTACGGGCATAGCGGTCATGTCATCCTGCCATGATACAGCTTCATCATACCGCAATTCTTCCGTATCGTCCAAAACCGGAGACGGTTCCTGCTCCGTGTCTGCGCCGTTAAACGGCGATACGGGCTCCGCATCATCTCCGATGGTAAGGTCAACCTGCGTACCGGTATCCCGTACCGCGGCGGTCGACGATAGCGTTTCCCCACCGTCAAGAAGTTCCGGAAGAAACTTCCGCACAGCAACGTGCAACAGCACCGCAATTACAGCGAAGAACACTGCCATACCGAGAGCGCGTAACAAAAATGCAGGAAAGGCGGCTCCACTGAACAAACCGACCAGGAAGGACAGAACGAAACCGACCGCAGCAGCTATAACCGGCAATTTCGGCTCGAACATAAAACCCCTCCCCCTACTAGACTATGCGAAAAAGTGTTACTGGTCAAGGTTTTTTTATCGGAAGCCGTTTAGCGGTACGGATCACTCCAGTCCCGGGCAAACAATTTCCGTACAAACCGGCCGAATCCTTCAGTATCCAGAAATTCCGTTTTCTCGAGTCGGGCCACAATGTGCTTGAGACATACCGACGCTTTTCCTTTTGGATCATTTATCAAAAAGGGCTTCTGCTTTAGCACGGACTGGGAAACCATGTGATCGTCGTATATAAAACCGAGATACTCCACTTTCAGATTGAGAAATTGTCCGGCAATCTGGATCATCCGTTCCGCGACCCGCTTCCCCTCAAGCGACGAAGACACCCGGTTAACGATCATCTTCAGGTTAATGTTCAGGTTGTCCACTTCGGTAGCGATAATCTTGATTATTCCATACGCGTCGGTAATGGACGTTGGTTCCGGGGTCGTAACAATAACCACTTCATCAGCCGCGGCCACAAATCCCAGTACGTTTTTCGATACACCGGCGCTCGTATCGATAATGATGATATCGGTATCGGAAAGGGTGTACAACTCGCTTATAAACGAATTGCGTTCATCTTCGGTCATGTTCGCTATTTTGGAAAAGCCGGAGGCGCCGGCAATGAGTTTTATTCCGTAGTCGGTATCAAGTATGATTTCGGACATGCGCTTTTGTTTTCGCATAACGTGATAGAGATTGTACTGCGGGATAAGATTCATCATGACATTGATGTTTGCCATGCCGAGGTCGGCATCAATAACGATGACTTTTTTTCCCATCTGTGCGTAGGCAATTCCCATATTGGTCGCGACGTTTGTTTTCCCGACACCGCCCTTGCCGCTGGTCACGGTTATTATTCGTGTTTTACGCGGGCTTTTTGGGGTCGTGTCCGTTTCGGTTTCGACGAATGATTCCTGAAGGGCCGTTTTATCCTTCATGAGCGCCCGCAAGTTCTCTGCCTGGTCTTCCATATTATCTCCATTCAAACGTTGTTTCCGTTACGGGAAACCGTTCTTCCACACGTGCGCGGTTAATTCTGAAGCCATCCAGGCTGGTCAGGAACCGGACAACTGCGGCTTGCTCGAAATCGAGCGGTACCCGCTGTCCGGTGGTTATGTAGGCTACCGGCTTCTTTTTTTCATCCAGCGCGCTCACAATATTCCCGACGCGGGTTGTCTCGTCGAATTTTGTCACGATGACCGACCCGTAGCCGAAGGTTTCATATTGCTGCATTATCTCGCGCATGTCGCTCGATTTTGTAGTGGCGCTCAAGGCAAGATACACATCGGAGCAATGACCGGCTGCGTCAAGAAAATGACGCATTTCCGCGATCCGTGAAAAATCCTTCGGGCTTTTTCCTATCGTATCAATCAGGATTACGTCAACATCCTGATACATTGCTACGAGCGTTTGCAGATCTGACGGTGTTTCCGCGCAGGAAACCGGTATGTTCATGATATTTCCGTAAATTTCAATCTGCTGTTTTGCCCCGATACGATAATTATCGATCGTAATTACCCGGACATTGAGCGGTCTGCTTCCTTTTGCCGCCGCGAGAGAATAGGCCGCGGCAAGTTTTGCCACCGTTGTGGTTTTACCCACGCCGGTAGGACCGACGAGGGCAATGATGCGGGGTCGCACGGTACTCCGGTTTTGCGCTATCTGTATGGACTCTCCGATCCAGTTCACGATTGTTTCCTGAACCAGATCGTAGTTGTCCAGATCTTCCAGGGTAAATTCATTCCGTGCGCGCGTCAGCAGTTTACGGATATAAGACGAGGAAAAGTCATTATTCTCGAGAAGCATTTCTATCTTGCTGATGGTTTCATGCTCACCGGCCTTGTCGGCATCGTCCATATCCGACTTGTCGAGCCGTTGCTCCAGTTTTTTTACCGTTTTCAGTATGGTTTCAAGCTGGTCCCGTCCGCGGACTGCGGCATTGGCCTCTTCGCTCTGCCGCGTCGGTTCGGCCGGAATCTCGGGGATCCGTCCTGCCAGGGAGGGAGCGTTCTTTATCGCCTGCTGGAGGATACGCTTCCGCTCGTCATTGAAATTTGTCGAGGAAGGATTCTGTGCAATCGTCTGGCGGTAGGGATTTTTCGAAAGCATGAAATAGAGCTCTATGCCGTCTTTCTCAAAAAACCCGAGAAATCCGCCAATTTTCACCTTTTTCTGCCGGAGAACATGAACATCCGGCCCGAATTTTTCACGTATTCTGGCAAGACATTCATCATAGGTTGCGCCCTGTTCACTCAATATATCCATACGTTCCTGTTTTCCTATTCTTCCTGCCGGATTTCACCGATAGCTTCAACCCTGATATCATTTGCGATTTCCGGAACCGACAACACGACGAGATCGGGTATTTCACGCTCGGTAGAGTTCTTGACGAGTATACGCGCCTCCTCGGGACAGAGAATAACCGGAACGTATCCTGCTTGCTGGGCAGAAGACACCGCGTGAGAAACCGAGCGTATCCACGTCCGTTGTACAACCGGTTCCAGGGCCGCTATGGGACCGTTTACGGTATCAACCCGGCTGTCAACAATCTTCTGTATGAGTTCCGGCTGTACCGTAAGCACGTGGAGCATGGTGTTTTCGTCAACGTACTGGAGACAGATCTGACGGGCCAGGGACTGACGGACCTTCTCTACCAGAACGGTCGTATCCTTGGTAATGGGGCGATAATCGGCGATGGTCTCCAGAATAACGACCATGTTGCGAATTGAAACCTGTTCCCGGAGGAGGCCCTGAAGCACCTTCTGAATTTCTCCGATCGAACACAGTTTGGTAACTTCATCCACAACAGAGGGATAGTCTTTCTTGATCGCGTCTACAATGGACTGTACTTCCTGCCGTCCGAGAATTTCCGCCGCGTGACGCTTGATTATCTCGGTAAGATGGGTCGCGATTATCGAAGGCGGATCAACGACCGTATAGCCTGCCCGTTCGGCGCGTTCACGGTTTTCATCCGAAATCCAGACAGCGGGGAGCCCGAATGTGGGATCGGTTGTCTTCTCTCCCGGTATGTCTTCAAGCGTACCACCCGGATTGATGCCCAGGTAGGAACCCATGCGGATTTTTCCGCGCGCTACTTCAACGCCCTTGATCTTGAAACAGTATTCGCTCGGTTCAAGCCGCATGTTGTCGATAATCCGTATTCGCGGAACCACAAGGCCCAGGTCCAGCGCGCTTTCCCGGCGGATTCGTGTGACCCGTTCAAGGAGCTCCGCGCCCTTGTCCTTGTCCACCAGCGGGATAAGACCGTAGCCCAGTTCGAGGGAAAGCGGATCAAGAGGTACAACCGGACTTATGTCCGCCGGGCTTTCACCCGTTTTCTGTTTTTGCTTTTCTTCTTCGCTTCTGAGGGTGTTTCTGAAATCCCGCTCCTGCCCCTTCTTGAGCCGGTAACCGGTAAAAACGAGCAAGCCGGCCAGCGGGAGCAGTACATACCAGGGGAAACCCGGCAGGAACGCGATAATGGCCAGGGTTCCGCCGCCGACAAAATAGACCCAGGCATTACGTGAAAACTGGGTTGTTACATCGGTACCGAACGTTCCGTCGGAAACCGCCCGGGTTACGATGATACCGGTTGCCACCGAGACAAACAGTGACGGAAGCTGGGACAGCAGTCCGTCGCCGATGGTAAGGGATGCGTAGGTTTGTATGGCGACTGAAAAGGGCTCGCTGCGGAAAATCATGCCGAATATGAGACCGGCAACCAGGTTGATGATCGTAATGAATATACCGATCTTTACGTTCCCGGAGACGAACTTGCTCGCACCGTCCATGGCTCCGTAAAAGTCGGCTTCTTTTTGAATATCCTTTTTTCTTTGTCGGGCCTCGTCTTCCGTAATGGCTCCGGCATTGTACTCCGCTTCGATTGCCATGTTCTTGGTCGGCATGGCATCCAGGGTAAAGCGCGCGGCAACTTCCGCGACACGGGTTGATCCTTTGGTGATAACAAAGACCTGCACGGCGATGAGAATAATGAATATGACAAAACCGATTACAAGACCGTCGGTTCCGCTGGATCCGATTACGAATGTGCTGAACGCGCGAACCATTCTACCGTCAAATTTGGTGCCCAGGGTAAGAATGAGCCGGGTACTTGATACGTTCAACCCGAGACCGAACAGGGTACTCACGAGCAAAATGGTCGGAAACACGGAAAACTCGATTGCGTTTCGGGTATACAGGACAATCAAAAGGACCAGCAGGTTCATGACCAGATTGAGGGCCATGAACAGATCAAGAATGACGGTTGGAAGCGGAACGATGAGCATGAGCACGATGGTAACCACGCCGGCTGCTACAAAGAGGTCGCTTTTTTGTACTGATAATCCCTTCTCAGCCATAGTGTATGTTACAGTTCCTTGAGCATACGCTGCTTGCGAGAGTCAAGCGCATAAACTTTCGCCAAAATTACCGCGAGGGCTTGATAGTATTCATCCGGTATCATATCACCAATTTCCACTTCCGCATAGAGCGCGCGCGCCAGCGGTTTGTTTTCCACGATCGGAACATCGTTTTCACGGGCGAGCTGTTTGATGCGCTGTGCCTGCAGATCGGCGCCCTTCGCCGTAAGCATGGGAGCGCGCATGGTCGAACGGTCCCATTGCATGGCAACGGCGAAATGGGTCGGGTTGGTGATAACCACATCGGCCTTTGGAACATTGACCATCATGTTCTGGCTCAACAGCTCGCGCATCCGCTGGCGGAGCCTGCTTTTTACGAGGGGATCCCCTTCCATCTGTTTGTATTCTTCCTTGATTTCCTGCCGGGTCATCTTGAGGGATTCAATAAACTGACGGCGCTGGAACACATAATCCGGAACTGATATGGCGATGAAAATGATCGCAGAAACCAGTATGATCCGGGCGGCAAGCGAAGCCACGAACACGATGGCCTGCCAGAGACTGGTTGAAAGCATCGAAACGAGGCGGGGAACTTCTCCCCGTATGGTCAAATAGGCAACAAACGCAATGACTCCCACTTTTATGAGGGATTTTGCCAGGTTGAACAATCCCTCCGACGAGAACAACACCCGCTTGAAGTACTTGGGAAAGTTTGGCGAGATTTTTCCCATATTGATCGCTATGGGCTTCACGCTGAAAATGAATCCGCCGTTTTGAACGAGATTCGAGGCGAGTCCGGCAAGAACTGCGGACGCGGCTATGGGAAGAACCAGCTTGATGAAATAGCGTAAAAAGGCCTGTACCAGAACCGGATCGTTTATCTCGGTTGTCGTTGAACGAAGCAAAAAAAAGCGGATCATTTCCGTGCAGGTATTCATCATGCCGGGTGCGAGAGCAACCAGCACCAGCGCGGGGATCAACAATACGAGAGCGCCATTGAGCTCCTGACTCTTGGCAACACGTCCCTCTTCACGGGCCTTCCTGAGCTTGTACTCGGTCGGGTCTTCGGTTCGTCCTTCATCTTCCGCGGCGAACCACTGGAGATCAATCCAGAGCAGGTCATTTTCAGGGATACGTACCGGGTTTTTCATCTGATACCCCCACCCGCGCTGCGGAGCAGCTGTTCAAGCGCCTCGAACCCCTGTTCCATCATTGCGGTGAATGTATTGGCCATGAAGGGCAACGCAACCACAAGCAGGAAGAAACTCGTGAGGATGGTTATCGGAAAACCTTCAGAAAGAAGGTTCATCTGTGGCGCCGCTTTCGAAAGGATACCCATGCACACATGAATCAGTATGAGCGTGCCGAAAATGGGAAAAGCTATTACCATGGCATTGAAAAAGAGTGTGGTCAGTCCTTTCAGAAAGAAGGACACAAACATTTCCTGATTACCCACCAGTGCAAAGCAGTTCAGGGATTCAAAGCTTCTGAGCACACCGCCGATAAACAGTGTCTGGAATCCCTTTATCTGCAAGAAAATGAGCATCGCAATCAGATTGAGATATTGTCCCATCAACGGGTTTTCTACCTGGGCAAGCGCGTCGAAGACCGCGGAGGCGCCGAACCCCATTTGAAAGGAAAAGAACTGACCGGCAGAGCTGAAAATGGCAAAGAGCACGCTGATGAAGAATCCGGTAATGACACCGAGCAGTCCCTCACCCACAACCAGCAACACATAATGCAGGGAGAACGGATCAACGTTCCAGCCCGTACTGTACGCGTACGGCAGTACCAGATAGGCGGTAGCGCCGGCAAGCGCAATCTTCGCGACACGGGGAACAGACTGTATCGACAAGAGGGGGGTCGTGAGTATCATGGCAAAAATGCGGACCGCAACGAGGAAAAAGAATGGAGCATTCTGGATGATCGTATCAAAGGGACCCATAAAGCGTTAATTAACCATCTGGGGAATCATGTTGAACAGGGCTATGGTGTAATCCGTCAATGAGGAAAACATCCATCCGCCGAGCAGGGCCAACATGGCAAGGATGGTCATGATTTTTGGTACGAAGGTGAGGGTTTGTTCCTGGATTGATGTTGTCGCCTGAAAAATGGCGACCACCAGACCCACGACAAGGGCCGCAAGGAGCACCGGAGCGGATAGTACCAGGATCTCGAAAATTCCGTTGCGCATGAGCGCTATTACCATACCCAGGGACATGACCACCTCCTACATGAACGAATTGAACAATTGCTGGGTTAACAATCCCCATCCGTCAACAAGCACAAACAGGATGAGCTTGAAGGGCATTGAAATCTGAACCGGCGGCAGCATGATCATGCCCATGGACATGAGGATGCTCGCCACAACCATATCAATGACGATGAACGGAATATACAGGAGAATTCCTATCTTGAAGGCGACAGTCAGTTCATGAAGTATGTACGCGGGAACGAGTACGCGGGTCGGTACGTCGGCAAGCGTGCGCGGTTTGTCGAGTTTTGCGATGGTCATGAACGTCGCGATGGCGGAGGTGTCACGCGACATCTGGCGGTACATGAACATGCGGATGGGGCCTTCCGCTTCAGTATATGCCTGGGAAACGGTTAACTCGCCGTTGGCGAGCGGCCGGTACGCATTATCGTATACCAGGGAAAAGGTCGGCCACATGATGAACAAGGTCAAAAAAAGCGCAATGCCGTTCAATACCTGGGTAGGCGGTACCTGTTGAAGAGATAATGCGCGCTTTACGAAGTCCAGAACGATGGATATGCGGAGAAAACTGGTTGTAAGGATGAGTATACTCGGCGCCAGCGACAGGAGCGTAAGGAGAAGAAGAAGCTGAACCGAAAAAGCGACTTCATTGCTTGATTCCGGATCCCGTATCTGCAAATCGATAAAGGGTATGCGGCCAGCGTCCCGGTCGGGATTCATCCGTGTAGTACCGGGCGTTGTCCCTTGCGGAAACGCTTCCTGGGATGCCAGGACTGTGGGCATGATCAGCGCAAACAGGAGAAAAATGAATACCAGCCGGAATGTTCGTGACCCGTTCATTCAGACCGCCCTGTCCGGCTCCCGGATTCATTGCGGCCGGTTTTACCGAGACGTTCCCGTTGGCGTCGGATAAAATCTGCCGTTTCACCGGCGGAAAGGGGCTCCGCCGATTCTTCATTTTTCTGTTTAGCCGCAGCAGTTTCGCCGCCGCTACCGGTTTTCGGCATGAAGCGGGACAACAGCGCGGAAAAGGGCGGGACGGGTTCACGGGGATTCCGGTCTGCTTCCAGATTCATGGCATCCACCAGTTCGCGGTCCGTTATTTCCGCGATATTCTGAATACCGCTTTCAGAAAGACCGACAAGAAAGGCCTGGGATCCAACCGTCAGTATCTGGACGCTTTTGCCGGGCGCAAGGGGCAACTGAGCGACAACCCGTATATACGGATCATTCGCGGCGCTGGTTCCCGAGCTTTTTTTGAGCAAATACACAACACCGTAAATTCCTGCGCATACAATGACCAGGACAAGAACAATCCGTAACAGGACCCACACTGATCCCGGAGAATCTGATTCGGGAGACCCGGTAAGCGCCGTAGCGGGACCTTCATCCAGTACAATGGCGGTTTCCGCGGATTCCCGACCGGCAGTTACAGAAGTGTCCTGAGAATAAAGAGAAGCCGCGCATAACAGCATTACTGCTGCAGCAGCGGCCAGGGCTTTTCCGTGAATAATCGTATTTTGCATTCCCCCACCTTTTTTTTGGTCCGGCTTACATCTCCGTTACCCGTTCAATCGGCGAGAGAATCTCGGTTACACGAACACCGAAGTTTTCGTCAATAACCACTACCTCACCTTTGGCAATCGGCTTGTGATTAACCAGTATGTCTACCGGTTCACCGGCCAGTTTATCGAGTTCGATGATGGTACCTTCGCCCATTCCGAGAATTTCCTTGATTACCTTGCGGGTACGCCCGAGCTCTACGGTCATTTCCATGAAAACGTCCATGATAAGACCGATATTGCCCTGTTCGGCGGACATGGAGTTCATCTGGAGATTGGGAAACTGTACGGACTGCACATTCTGATTCATGCCCATGATCTGTCCCTGCATACCGCCCATACCCTGCATGTTCTGCATACCGTTGCCCATGCCGCCCATGTTCTGCATGTTCTGCATACCGTTACCCATGCCGCCCATGTTCTGCATTCCGCTCATATCGAGCTGTCCGGACGCGGCTGAAAGATTCGGTATGTCTCCGTCTGCGGCGCCGAAGGCTTTGGCAATTTCGCCGCCAATCTGGTAGGACATGATTTCCCACAGGGAGAAGGCAGAATCGCCGATGGTAACCGGGAAGGTAAATACGACAAAGTCCTGCTGCGGGAAACGGACCATGGCTTTGGGGACATTCAACGTTTCGGCGGGATTGTTCGCCACACCGGAAAAACCGGCTTTTTCAAGGGCGGTCAACTCAATTCCCACATGCTGTGATATTGTCTCGCTGATTACGGAAAGCGACATTTCATCGAGATCGGCGTTTTCCTCATGGTTTACGAGCGACACGATTTTCGTCGCAAGCTCGTTGGTCATGACAAAAATGTGATCACCAACCAGCGTTTCGTTAAAATCGATCACGGAGGCGACAACCATTTCCGGAATCTTCCGCAAAAAATCGTCGCGCTTCATTATTTCGATAACCGGGGAATCAAATCCGATCGTTTCGCCGGTCATCGACTCAAGGTTGCTCTTGAGCGCGGGAACGTTTTCTTCAATGTATTTCTTTACTGCAGTCAGCTGTGCGTCGGAAAACTGGACGGAAGGAGCAGCAGCGGCACCCATTCCCCCCATGTCGACACCTGCCAACAGGGCATCAATCTCGTCTTGAGATATGGAACCGTCACTCATATGCATCCTCTCCTTCTACCGATAATTCTTCAAACTCTTCCTGCTCAATATCGGCAAGCTTCTTCAGTACCTGAACCGCTACTTTCTTTCCGATTACACCGGCCTGACATAAAAACTTCTTCTTGTTGCCGACGCTCAGGGTAAACGGATCGCCTACACGCACATTCGAAAGGCGTACAACATCTCCTACCCGGAGGTTGAGTACGTCCCGTACGGGAAGATTGATGGATCCGATTTCGGCAACAACATCCATATCAACGGTCGACAGTTTTTCCTTGAGAACACCCATGTACTGGGTGGTGGAACTTCTGCGCACCGAGGAAAACCAGAACTGGCTGGACAATTTTGAAATGATCGGCTCAATGGTTATATAGGGAATACAGAAGTTCATCATTCCCTCTTCTTCGCCAACCTTTGTTTCCAGGGTCACGAGAACAACCATTTCCGAAGGCGGAACGATCTGCGCAAACTGCGGATTTGTTTCAATCTGGCCGAGGCGCGGGCGAAGGTCGATAACCTGGGTCCAGGCTTCGCGCATGTTCGCCAAAATGCGCACGATAATGCCTTCCATAACCGACTGTTCAATATCGGTAAGATCGCGCTGTACCTTGGTTCCCTGTCCGGTTCCGCCGAAAAGGCGGTCAATGATCGAAAAGGTAACCGACGGATCTATTTCCAGAATCGCGTTTCCCTTGAGCGGGTCCATGTTTATAACCGCAAGGGTTGTCGGTGTGGGAATCGACCGGATAAATTCCTCATAGGTAAGCTGATCAACCGAAGCCACATGTACATGCGCCATGCTCCGCAGCTGTGCGGAAAGCGCCGTCGTGGTAAGACGCGCGAATGTTTCATGCATGATGGAGACGGTACGGATCTGTTCTTTCGAGAATTTGTCGGGGCGCTTAAAGTCGTAGATCTTGATCTTGCGCGTATCATTGACCGGACGGAAATCCTCAGTATCCGTATCTCCGGCGCTTATCGCGGTGAGCAGCTGATCAATTTCGTCCTGTGAAAGAACTTCAGTCATGGCATCCTTTATTGTTCAACAATCTCGTATTTTGTGAAACGAACATCCTTGATCCGGGACTTCGACAATATGTTGTCATTTATCTGATTCCGAATTTCTATCTTTATCTTGTCCTCGTTCTTGAGCTCCATGGCCGTCTTGCTCTGGAGATATGAGCGGAGGAAGTCCTTTATTTCGACTATACGGGCACTGAGTTCCGCCGGGGTGGTTTTATCGTCTGCAGTATAGCCAAGCGCAATCTCCGCGACAACCGAGGCGGGAATTTCATCGCTGGTTCTGGTCTGGATGACTCCGATCGGTCACCGGTGTATTCCTCGGAAACCGGTACTGTAGTCATGTTTTTGCCCGATCCGCCAATGATATTCACCGTAATAACCACGACGGTTACAATGAATATGAGCGCGGCCAGCACAATGGCTACCCATTTTAACAGTTGGGGAATGAGTCCGCTGATCTTTCGTCCACCGGTTTCCGTCGTCCCGACGTCTCCGCCTTCCAGGTTGATATCGTCTTGATCACTCATAGCGTTCATCCTTTTTTAGGCTACATGATAGCATTAAAAATGCCCCTCGTCCAGAATAATAATGTCTACCCGCCGGTTGTAAGCTCTACCCTCGGCGGTATCGTTTGTAAAAACAGGTCGGGTGTCCGCGTATCCGGCGACCGAGAAGCGTTCTTCGTCGGCGCCGAAGTCTGTCAAATAGTGCAACACGTTTACCGCGCGCGCGGCGGACAATTCCCAGTTGCTCGGCCATTGCACCGGGTCGGTGTCTCCCGTATCGGTATGACCCTCTATCCGGAATCTTCGCGGACGGCCTTCCTGGTCCTTGAGTTCGGGATCCGCCAAGAACTGGCTTATCTTGAGCAGGGTGTCCCGTGTTTCGTTGATGTTGAGCTCAGCGCTCGCGGTCCGGAAAAAAGCGTCCGCGGCAAGGGTGATAACGAGTCCGCGTTCATCGCTGGTGATGCTGATTTTGTTGGTTTTTACTTCCGGTGCAAAAAGACTGACCGCCCGCTTCACCGCGAGGCCGAGAGACTTTCCTTTTACGGTCGAAGGAAGCGAATTGATATTGTTTCCCAGATCGGAAAGGCGGCCCGCCGCAAGAGATTGCCCGCCGCCCGTGGCTTCATTGCTGATTGACGCGGTCATGGTGGCAAGCTGGGTTACATCGGCCTCTGACGGATCATACAGCATGACAAAGAAGCACAGAACAAGGGTAATCATGTCCGCGTAGGTGTTCAGCCAGAGAGTCTTTGATTCTGACGGTGCCCGTTTCTTCTTTGCCATACCCTTCCTAATCCTTCATGACATCGGATTCAATAGCGCGACGATCTTTCGGTGAGAGATACGTAAGCATCTTCTGTGCGAGAATTCGCGGATTGTCGCCGGCCTGGATTGACAGAACCCCTTCAATGATCATTTCACGGGCTTTTGCTTCCATGTTGTTGTGGTAGGTAAGCTTGCCGGCCATGGGAACGAAGAGCCAGTTTTGCATAACAGAACCATACAGTGTGGTTACGAGCGCGACCGCCATGTTTGGACCGAGCGAGCTCTTGTCTTCAAGGTTCGTCAACATACCGATAAGACCGATAACGGTTCCGAGCATTCCGAAACCGGGAGCAAGGGTTGCCCAGGAGTTAACCAGGGTAACCCAGGTATTATGCCGGGCTTCCATCTGGTTCAGCTCATTTTCCATCAGTGTGCGTATTATTTCGCCGTCGGTACCGTCTACCACGAGACGGAGCCCGTTGCGCATGAATTCATCGTCAAGATCCTGAATTTCTTCTTCAAGGGCCAGGATACCCTCGCGGCGCGCTTTCTCGGAAAAGGAGACAAGCTTTTGAACAAGGGCTTTTTCACCGTAGTCGTAGGTTTTGAATACCCGCCCCATTATTTTGAAAATACCGATAACATAGGAGAGGGGGAAGGTAAGATACAGACACATGTACGAACCGCCGGCGGTAATGAACAGCGACGGAATATGTATAAGGCTTCCGAGTGATCCGTTGAGAAAGGCGCCGAACATTACGACGCCGAGTCCGCCAAACAACCCTATCCAAGATGCAATATCCATAGAATCCTACTCCTCGTTCTTGAATGCGCCAATCTGGCGGCGGTACTCGACAATACGGTCAATAATATCCTCGGGAGTTTCCCTCACAACCACCCGTTTGCCGGAGAGCATCACGAGTGTTACATCGGGATTGGTTTCTATCGCTTCTATCTGATGAGGATTTATCCAGTACTGTTTGCCGTTCAACTGTGTTACCGCTATCATTTTTTCCTTAACGTTCAGGTGAGGACGGAGTATTTTACCATACGGCACCTACTCCGTCCACCTGTTACTTAAATCACCGTTTCAGATTCAACACCGTGTCGAGCATGGTGTCCGAAGTCTGTATGGTTTTCGAACTGGCCTGGAAACCCCGCTGGGTAACGATCATGTCGGTAAACTGTTCAGTAAGATCGACGTTACTCATTTCAAGCGCACCGGCGATGAGTTTTCCCTTTCCGGCTACACCGGAAACGCCGATGTTCGCGATTCCCGAGTTGTTCGACTGCACATAGGTGTTCTCGCCGGCTTTTTCAAGACCGCCCTGGTTCGCGAACGTCGCAAGTGCCAGCTGACCGAGGGTACGGTTTGCACCGTTTGAATACACACCGGTGATAATACCGCTCTGGTCGATCTTGAAGTTTTCAAGATACCCCATGGTAAACCCGTCCTGCTCGTAGGCCTTGGTGGAACTCTTTTCGCTGAACTGGGTAATGGTGTTGCGAACGCTACCGATTTCACCGAGATTTATGTCAAACGTTTGGCGTGTTGGCGCGCCGGTTTCATCCGGGTCGGCGCCGGGCACGTTGAACGATGCCTGGATTACTACCTGACCGGCTTCCGGGCTGGTATTGCCCGCGGTATCCACAACTCCGGCGAGCATGCCGTTGTTGTCAAATTGGATCGTGAAGGTATTGCCGGTTCCGTCGGTGGTACCCACACCTACACGGGTTTCAGTTCCTTCGGCGCCCTGGGGGTTAACGTTTACCGTGGCCTGCCACTGGTTATTGGTTCCCGGCACCCGGGTAAAATTGATGTTCAGGTTGTGGGTCTGGCCGAACTCGTCGTACACCTGGAACTCCGTGCTCCAGGTAGACATGAGTATGTCTGCCTGCGATGCGCCTTCCTGAATTTCGGGAAGACGTTTGTCCAGGTTACAGGCATAATTGACCATGCTGGTTGCTTTTGCATCAATTTTTGAACCTACCGGAATTACGAGATCTTCCGGCTGTGCAGAAGTATTGAGAATCAGCTGACCGTCAATATCCTGTGCCATCCATCCCTGTACGCGCATACCGTTTGCCGGGTTTACGAGCGTTCCCTCGTTATCGAGGCCGAAGGTTCCGGCACGGGTATAGAAGGATTTTTCACCGGCCTTCATCATGAAGAATCCGTTTCCCTGAATGGCGACGTCGGTTTGTACTCCGGTGGTCTGCAGGGAACCCTGCGTATGAATGGTATCGATACTGGCGATATTCATACCGAGTCCCACTTCTTTGGGGTTTACACCGCCGAGTTCGTCGGTCGGCTTTGCCGCGCCGGACATCTGCTGGGAAAGGAGGTCCTGAAAATTGACCCTGCCCCGCTTGAATCCGGTGGTATTTACGTTAGAAATGTTATTTCCGATCACGTCCATGCGTGTCTGGTGGTTCTGCATTCCGGAAACACCGGAATAAAGGGATCTCATCATGGCTGTTCACCTCCGTTGGATGCGTATACGGTCTTTACCGACGACCAGTCGTGCCAGGTTCCGTTTACCAGTACCTGCGGGAAATCTCCGCGCGAGGCGGCCATTACCGTACCGGAAACGATCGAGTCACCCGATTCGATATCCACGGGTTTTCCCACCGCGGACGCTGCCTCGGAGCTGCCCATCATGGACGCAATTTTGGTAAAACTGCTTGACATGTTGGTCATCTGCTCAAGGCTCGAAAACTGCGCCATTTGCGCAATAAACTGGGTATCCTCCATCGGCGCAGTGGGATCCTGGTGGCTTAACTGCGTGATGAGGAGCTGTAAAAAATCATCCTTGCCGAGTTCTGTCTTGGGGGTCCTTCCGTTGACCGCAAGCGTCTTGTTGAACGAATCAACCTGGAGTTGGGTTAGAGTTTTCTCCTGCGAGCTCATTGCTGTGCTCCCCAACATTGATCCAATATCCATTCTTGCCTCACCTCCAAGACCCGTTTGGGTCTCAAAAAAACTTATGCAAACAAATTCACGCCGCGCGTACCGTCGGTTCCGTACGCACTCATTACCCTATCGGCTGTTTCCGTCCCGGACATTACATCGGGGATGGATTGCGCGTAAAAAGGTGCGCGAACCGCCGCTTCCTGTTGTTCCGCGGCAAACTCCGCCTGATCTTTTCCGGACCAGGACAGGTTGAACCCGGCGGTATCGAAGCCGCCTTCACGGAAGGCGTCCGAAAGCCCCGAGAGGTTTTCGCTGAACGCGTCGTAGGCCTCTTTTGAGTCCACCACGATACGTCCGGAAATTTTACGGTCAGAACCGAGTTCCAGGCTTATGCGTACATTGCCGAGCGTTTCAGGATGCAGGGTAAGCCGGATCGTTCCGGTATTGTTCTCCCGGAGCACAATCTGACCCGCCCGTACAAAGTCCCGGGCGCCCTCATTCACTTCTTTCGAGAGAAACGCGGAGAAACTTTGCCCGTCGGCAGCCGGATTTGTGTACAGGCTTGCGGTTGTCGTTCCCTGACGGGGGTTGTTTCCGTCAGAGCGGAACGTGATGCTCATGTCCGCGGTGCCGTCTCCGTTGTCGCGCACAGTAGTATCCGCCGCGGGAGATTCAATCCGTTCCCGGACCGCTTCCGCCTGAATACGTTCGTCGCGAACGTTGATAGCCGCTGATCGGTTGCGCCGGGCGGTTTTATCAACCTTTCCCCGACTCTCGCGTTCCGCCTCGGGACCGTCAGTCTTCTGTTCGGCCTTTTGGAGGGGCGACGCCACAAGCGTCAGCTGTTCCCCGGAAGCGCGTTCAGCGACTCGTTCCGCCGGCACCGTCTGTCCCGGTTGGGCCGCGGTTTCAATGCCGGCTTCCGGCAACCGTTCTCCGGCTTTCTGTAAGGCCTGGCGGATTACATCTGCTCCGCCTTCTTCCTTCAACGCGGCCTTGAGCGGATCACGGAGCGTGGTCCCGCCCAGCAATGAGGCGGACAGAGCGTCCGCGTCTTCAATGCCCTTTTTTGTTTTACTGCCCGCGGCTTTCAGCCCGGCAGATCCCGGTTTTATAAGGGTGTCCATCTCACCCGGAACCAAGTGGTTCCCTGCTCCTCTTCCGGCATCTCGTATGGCACGCGACAGGGTCTGTCCGTCCAATCCTTCCATGGAACCGGCAAGCATCTTCTGGATGATTGCGAGGAATGAAGTTCCGTTTCGTGCAGTTTCCGCTCCCTTTTCACCGTTCAGCAGTGCAAGCATTGCTCCCTGCGGACCCTTGGTGCCTCTGGCACCGGATTCGCCGGGAGGTGTGTGTACCTGAACGTCGAGCGTTTGCATCACGTACGTACCTCCAGAAAAAGTAAACGTCAGGGCTGATGTTTTGAAAAAAGCACAGTCCTGCACTTCAATTGTCGAGAGAAAGAGGTGATGAGTTGAATCAATTTTTCAGGAAATCAGTTGAGCGTAACGGGTTTGTTCGCCATTTTGCGCTGAATTTCTGCGGCGCGTTCGGGAGGCATGAGGGAGAACCAGTAGGCAACGGACGATCCCCGTCCCGCCTCCGATGCGAGAATGTCGGCCATGCGGAGCACGTCAATAACATCCTGATCATCCATGGCAAGAAGGTTGTCCACGGCATTTTGAGGAGGCATACCGTTCATATATTCTGCAATTTTGCGTATGTTCGCGTTGCGGTCATCGGTCTGGCGCATGATTTCGGAGAAGGTTCGTTCCTTCTCTTCAACCGACACCAGCCGGTCGTCAAGCTCCTGCGCCATCTGGAGTATCTCACCTTCACGGCGCTCAATTTCCGCTTCACGGGTATCCAGTTCCTGAACACGCAGCTCCACGGATTCAAGCCGCTTCGCCAGGCGGTCTCCGTCCAGATCCCCGGGTTCTCCCGGAAGGGTCGAGACTCCGGTACGGGTTTCCAGACCGAAAAGTTTGTACAGGGGAGAAAAAAACTGACGGGATTCAACGATACCGAGATAGTCAAACCAGAGCACTCCGCCGGCTGCGAGCAGCGCAATCAGGATGACGAGAACTACAACCCTGCCGATGGTACCGTTTGCTGCCACAGAATCCCCCTTGTCAGTCAGTATAACCGCAGTCTCTGCGTCTGTACAAGTGTCTTTTTCTCCAATATAGTGGTGGCCACATGAAGAATGACTACCGCACAGAGCTGAACCCCGAACAATACACCGCGGTCACCGCCATAGACGGCCCGGTTCTTATTATCGCCGGAGCGGGTTCCGGAAAAACCCGGGTAATTACCTACCGCATGGCCCACATGCTTGAGTCGGGCATACCGCAATCACAAATTCTGGCCCTCACCTTTACGAACAAGGCCGCACGTGAAATGGCCGAACGAGTCAAGGAGCGGACCGGAAAGAAGCTCCAGATGCTCACCGTGAGTACCTTTCACGCGTTCGGGGTCCGCATTCTCCGCGAAGACATACACCGTCTCGGCTGGCGCGACAATTTCAGTATCTACGATGACGTTGACCGGAATCAGCTCATCAAGGACGCCGGACGGGAACTCGGGTTCACCCAGGACGCACTCGATGTTTACATGATCGGTAATCTCTTTTCAAACATAAAGATGGGCCGGTGGAACTGGGAAACTGCGAACGACCAGTACCGTGGACTCTTCGAAGAATACCAACAGGGTCTCAAGTTGTACAACGCGGTTGATTTTGACGACCTCATATTGCTTCCCATCAAACTGTTCAACGAACACCCCGATGTCCTTTCGAAGTACCGCGAACGGTATCAGTACATCATGGTCGACGAATTCCAGGACACGAGCATCCAGCAATATCATTTCATGCGGTTTCTTGCCGACCGGAACATCTGTGTCGTCGGCGACGATGATCAGTCAATTTACTCCTGGCGGGGCGCGAGCTATGAAAACATCCGCATGTTTGAACGGGATTTTCCCGACCTGCTGGAAATAAAGCTCGAGCAGAACTATCGGTCCACCGGAACGATTCTTGCCGCGGCGAACGGAGTTATCGCGAACAACACCAACCGCAAGGTAAAGGCGCTCTGGTCGGGAAACGATTCGGGGAAACCCATTGAAATTTACATTCCGGAAAACGAAGCCGATGAAGCGGACTTTGTGGCGGACATGATTCAGAGCATCCGCATGAAGGAAAAAAGAAAGTACGACGATTTCGGCGTTCTCATCCGGACCAATTCCCTGAGCCGGGCCATAGAAGAAGCCTTTCTCGAACAGAACATCCCCTACCTCATGTCCGGCGGTACGAGTTTTTTCCAGCGAAAGGAAATAAAGGACATTATCAGCTATCTGCGCGTCATCGCGAATCCCGACGACGACATAAACCTCCTGCGCATCATCAATACGCCGCGCCGGGGAATCGGAAAAAAGACGATTGAACAGGTATCCGCCATCGCGACGGCCAGGTCCTGTTCCATCTGGTCCGCCATGGAACAGCTCCTGAAAGACGCCGGGTCAACGTTCACGGAAAAATCACGGGCAGATCTCGAAGAATTTGTCGCGTTTATCGGCGAACAACGCACGATCATGCTTTCGGGCAAGGATTTGTCGAACAAGGTGAAGAAGATGGTCGACGCCATCGATTACTGGAGTTACCTGGTCCAGGAATACCAGAAGAACGAAAAAGCCGCTCGCTACAAATTCCTGAATATCGACAGTCTCATCAATTCAATGTCCACCTGGGAAAAAGATCCCGACAACTTCAAGAAATCCCTCTACGACTACCTCAACCGCATTACCCTCATCAGCCGCGATGATCTTGAAGACGACGCCGACAAGGGCAAGGTGAACCTCATGACCATTCACGCGGCGAAGGGACTCGAGTTTCCGGTAGTCTTCATTGTGGGCGCCGAAGACGGCATAATTCCGCACGCGAGAAGCGTGGAGGACGGCGACGGAACGGTTGAGGAAGAGCGGCGGCTCTTCTATGTTGCCATTACGCGCGCGCGCGACAAGCTCTACATTTCCAGCTGTCACCGCCGGAGAAAAATGGGCGGTGTAATCGAATGCACCCCCTCGCCTTTCTTGCAGGAAATCCCCCCGGACCTGGTTGAGTATCATGAACCGAGCCAGCCGGTGGAAACTGATGAAGCAATGGATATTCTCGCAAAAATGAAGGAAAAGTTTTCCGGCTAGCGGAACGAAAGAGTACCGGACTCATCAACATGGAGAAAATACTCGGTTCCGGATTCAAACTGGCGCAGGGTGGTTGTTCGGCGGGAAAACCGTCCGGACGCGAAGATCGCCGGGAACCCGCTTTTTGCAAGTGAAAAGAGCCGTACAAGGGCCTTCCGTTCCCGCGGTGTTATACGGACGCTTTCATAGATTGAGGGAAATCCGTCCCGGTCATAGTAACGGGAAACTTCAACGCCCTGCCCTTCCCGGGTTTCGTCGGTACGAATAACCAGCGGCAATACAATCCAGCCTTCACCGCTTTCGATGATACAGGAATCAATGCTTATTTCCCAACCCGGCCAGGACCGTTCGAGTGTGTTGATAATTGTCCAGTCCGAAGAATAAAACGCGAGACGCGCGCTTATCGTATCGTTTCCCCGTCCGTATACGGTAATGGATACTGGCAGAATAACGTTTCCGGGCGCCATGTGTGCAAGAATCTTCCGGGATGATACAAAATACGAGTACCATGCCCCAATTGCGATAACGGCAAAGGAAAAAACCAGGATGGAAACAATACTCGACGCGAGGCTTCGCTTCGCATTGCTCATAACCCGAGCTCCATCTGGTTTCCGGGATCCTTCTGCGGACTTTTCGCCGGGGAGGTTTCAGCCGGTTCCGGCGGTTCTACCGCGATTGTCTCTCCCCGGGCCAGCGCGAGAAAGGCAGGCTCATCGATAATCGGAATACCCAGCTCCCGCGCCTTGCGGCTTTTTGACGACGAGGACGCAGGCTCATTGGTAACCAGAAACGACAGGTCACGGGTTACCGACGATTTGGCGGAACCGCCGAGCGACTTGACGAGACGTTCCGCTTCGTTCCGTTTCATCCCCGCAAGTTCTCCGGTAAAACAAAAGCTCTTGCCGGCGAAAATGCCATTACGCACGGGAGGCTTTATTTCCAGGGCGCCCGAATCGACAAGGTCTTCCATTTCCGGCCGTAACACGGCAAGCTGACTGACCAGGGTTTGCGCCAGGGTTGATCCGAACTGGTACACCGCCTGCAAATCATCTCCGCTCGCCGCAAACAGCTTGTCCAGGGTATCATAGCCGGCGTCCACCAGTTTATCCATCATGGTCACCCCGATTCCTTCAATATCGAAACCGGCGACAAATTCGGCAAGCGACACGGATTTTTTCGCGGTGAGCGAACGAAGCACCCGTTCCGCGCTCTGATTCCCCATGCGTTCCATCGCGGCGAGTTCATCAACGGTCAGGGTGTACAGATCGGGAATTCTCCGAACCCGTCCGCTCTCGAAGAGGCGGCGTATGAGGTTTTCGCCGAATGAGCGGATATCGAGCACGTCGATCCATTTTTCCAGCCGGTGATGGAGACGTTTCGGACAGTCCGGATTGGGACAATACAAACGGGTTCCTTCATCGGCAAGCGCGGTTCCGCACACCGAACAGGTATCCGGTTGGACAATCGCGGTTGTGTCCGGCGGATTTTCAACGAGTGCCTCAATTTTTGGAATGATTTCGCCCCGTTTGGTTACCACGATGCGGCTTCCGATGCGAAGACCGAGTTCGGCGATCATGTTTGGATTGACCAGATTTGCGCGCTGTACGGTGGTCCCGGCAAGCCGGACCGGATCAATCCGGGCAATCGGCGTATAGGTCGCGCCCGATTCACTCCAGAATACTTCCCGGAGTACGGTAACCGCTTCTTCAAGGCTGAATTTGAACGCTATCTGTTTTTCGGGGCGCGGCCGAGAAAGATCGTCAGGATCAATTTCGCGGCCCTTGATAACGAGCCCGTCTATATCGAACGGAAGCTCCGGACGGATATCCATAACCTTTGCCCGGTAGTCAATGACCGCCTGAACACCCTCGCAGTGTTCGGTGTGAACCACGGAAAACCCGCACGAAGCGAGCCAGTCGAGTTTTTCAATTTCGTCGGAAAAAGGCGCATGGCCCGTAAAGGGACTGCCGGGTATACCGGGCGCCGCGTCGTAACAGAGCACCTCGAGATATTCGCACCCGGTTCCGTCCTTTCGTTTCATGAGCCCGTTCGCGGCATTTCGACAGTTTGCCTTGTCCGGAAAGCGTTCACGATGGACGGCGCGGGTCATGATTACCTCACCGCGTACCCCGCCGGAAAACGGCGTGGCGCCGCCGGGACCATACGCGCCGGGAAGTTCCGGAAGCACACCGTTCATTTTCCGCGCGTTCCGGGTAATGTCATCACCCACACGCCCGTCTCCCCGGGTTACGGCATGAGTCAGCACCCCGTTTTCATACTGAAGCTCCAGACTGGCGCCGTCGAGCTTGTATTGGACAATGAAGTGCGCGAACGGCATTTTCACCGCCCATGCGGTAAACGATTCCGGATCGGCAGCTTTTTCCTGACTTCCCATGGGAATGAGGTGGTATTCCTTGGGAAAACCGTCGGTACTTTCGGAGTTGATTTCGGTAAAAACCTGATTATCCGGATCAAGCGAGCGAAGCTCATCCCAGAGCGCGTCGAACTCGTCATCGGTAATCTCCGGTTCTCCGTTATAATAACGGTTCTGATGATAGCGTATGTTCTTTTCAAGCTCGCGTGCCCGGACCGCTTTTTTGCCGGTTTTTTCCGCCATGGATTACTCCTCCAGCGTTTTGGTAAACATCAATTCATAAATACCATGCTGTGCCTGCAACCCCTTCTGTTCGAAACGTGTTTCTGGCCGCCAGGGTTGATGCGGAGCATATCCCGCATACCGGTTCGTCAAACCACCGGTTGCGGTAAGTTCCTCCAGCGCGTGTTCCGCGTAGGGTTCCCAATCCGTTACCATGTACATATAGCCGCCGGATACCAACTTCCGTGTGAATAGATCAGTTCTCGGACGCTGCACCAGACGACGCTTGTGGTGTTTTTTCTTTGGCCAGGGATCGGGGAAAAATATATGGAACGCTGAAACGGCATTGTCCGGTATCATTGTCTCGAGAGCCTCAAGCGCGTCGTATTCAATAATGCGCAGATTGGAAAGCCCCATGCGTTCAATTTCTGATAAAAGCCGGCCCACTCCGGCGCGATGAACCTCAATGCCGATGTAATTGATGGAGGGATTGTCACGCGCAATCAGCGCAGTTGCCTGGCCCATGCCGAACCCTATCTCGATAACCACCGGTGCGTCATTGAAAAAAATACCGTGGAAATCAAGCGATTCGTGTGTAAAGGGGATACACCATTGTTTTGCGTGTTCTTCGTACGCGTGTTTCTGGGCATCGGTCATTCTGCCCGCGCGAAGGACATAGGTACGAACGGTTCGAAGGAATTTATCGCCGGTTGTTTCGGTAGCCATACCGGCTCATTCTACTCCATATCAACAGGACTCAACAATACCCCGGCTTTTCCGTCGCGTGTTTCCGAGTAGCATTGTACCCGGGAGGCGCCTTCATACTGGCGACGGAACGTATCAAGATCCCCGAAGAATTTTTGTTGCCCGGCGGGCATTTTCGTCACGTGTACGAGCCGGTTCCCGTCCGTGTACACGAACAGGTAGTTTTCGGTAAACCCGCCGTCATCCGGGTTGCGTTCCATGGTCCACAGATCTCCGTCCAGGGAAAAACGGACCGGCAGTGTTTCCGGAAATTCCATGCGACTCAGGGAAAAGGTTTGAAGTGCTTCATTGCCGGCAAGATCCTGCGCGATAATGGTGTAATCACCCTCGGGAAAGACACCGCCGGGCGGAGGGGCCAGTTCGCTTGAACCGTTCCAGCGGTCCGAGCCGCGCAGACGCACAACGGTATCATCGGCTTCAAGAAGCCAGAACAGACCGGTGTCGTCGTGCCGTACCGTTATCGACGCGAAATCCTCGATTCCGTCATCATCCTCAAAGAGGACAAACACGGACAAACGCTCGACAAACTCGCCGGATTCTTCCTGAACCCGGAGCAGTTTTACCGTTGAAGTATGGATTACGGGACCCGACTGGGCACAGGATACCAGAAATAAAACAATACAGAGACTGATGATTCGTGAAATTGCCCGAAAATGGATACCCATGACAACGGTCTCAGAATATAAAGGAAAGATTGATAACCGTCAGGTCAGAGTCGCGGAACTGGTTCGCATTTGATTCGAATCTGACATTCACTTTTTCGCATGCCTCGCTCAGGTATGAAAGGTAATACATTCCCAGGCTGGTATCCTCGTCTCCCTCGGGGATTTCCCGGTAAAAGTCGATGAGCGACTTTTTCTTGAGATCGGCGTTCTTTTTGTCGTTAATACTCTCGCGGACGGTCTCTGACTGGTCATCCTTGTTGTATACAACTATCTGCAGTTTTCCCTGGGTACCGATTGAGGTGCTGCCGCCGCCGAGTTTCCATGAAACAAATACCACTTCGTGCTTGCGTTCAAGTTCGGCGATAACTTTTTTCCGGATATTGGGATCGAACATGACCGTATTCGGGTCAACCGATCCCTTGTACATGTTTTTAACTTCCTTGCGAAGATTGGTATTCTCCGCGTTGACAACCAGTTCCATGAGCATGAGTGAAATGTATTCGGCGATTTTTGCCTTGTCCATGTACTCGGTAAGACTTGACCGTATGGTGCGGAGAATGTTTTCGAATCCGTCAGCGTCCTTGAACTTCGTAATAATGAACCAGGTAAAGGGCCGCAGGTTGTTCATGAACTTTTCACTGAGCAGGAGCTGGATATTTTTTTCCTCCGGAAGGAGGGAGGTATTTTTATTGATAAAGGTATACAGGGGTGAAAGAATTTCCTGTTTTGCTTCAGAAATGAGTTTTTCGTTCTTTTTCAGCACATTACGGAGAAAATTTTCGTTAATATGCGTTTTTTCGTCAATGATGTTCGCAGGATTGAGGCGGTTCCAGCGCTTGATAACGTCCGAACTGAGAATTTTATTGAAAATATAGGCATCATACTGACGGTAGAGCACTGAATACACAATCAGCTTTGAAAGATCCATCGTTTCCTGACGGGAAGATATGAACTCCGGTTTTGATGTTTCAATTTTTGAAATGTAGTCTATCAGAAGGAGGCGCTGAATGGTCGCCGGCGTAAATTCATCGAGAAATATACCGTATTCCTCCACATTGTCCGCCAGCTTGAATTTCAGAAGCTTCTTGTTCTGTCGTATAAAGAATGTTGAGCCTTCCTGTGTAAGAATTATCTTCAAGGGAAGTTTCAAAATACTTTTTTTTTCGCCGGCTGCCATGCAATCCCCCGCTGGTACATACTGAACACCAGTATATACCAGATAGTTTTATTTGTACACGTTTATACTATCGGCGGATTTCTTCAACAGCTGTACTTGACGGTACCGCTGTTGAAACTTTATTCTGTTCCAATGGGCCGGCGAACATTCTTCTCTGTACTGATACTCATTTTCTCGTTCCTGGCAAGCCTGACGGCTCGTGAAAACCGGTATTTTTCTTCCGGCACCGGGCAGGATACTCCGCTGTTTGTCCTTGTAGCACCGGACCATGCCGATACCGCCGCAGTCCGCCTGCTGGAATCATTCATGGAGCAGAAACAAGACGCTCCGCCGCCAGGCCGCCTCCTTGCCGCTTTTACCGTGCAGGACTTTTCCGATCTCCCCGCAAATCTTAAAAAAATTCCTCCCGAGGGAGCCGGTTCGCTCATTGAGAAACTTTCCATAGAAGAATCCGTAGTCATGATCGTTCTTCTGCCGGGTCCTTCCGATCGGGTGAGAATACATCCCGGCGTCCGTTTTGACACCCCGCCCCGCTGGCTTCTGGAATCGGTCGTTCAAACCATCCAGGATCATGCAGTTCCGTTTGAAATTGCCGAGTCCCGGCTTCAGGTATACCGGATGGGCTGGAATGAAGAATTGCCCGTTGTTCGCCCCTATCACGACGCAGGCATACCCGTACTCTGCCTTGAAACGTCATACGACATCTCGGCGGTACTGGAGAGCCTGGCGGAAACCTTTTCCCGGGGAATTCCGGAAGACCAGGACCGACACTACCTCTTGCAGCAGTTCCGGGACCGGATATTCTTTATCGGTGAACGGTCCATGGTTATCTTCATTATTACCGCGTTTGCGCTCATTCTCCTGTTTCTGTTCGTCTTCAGTTTCCTTAGCGGTACAACCGCGGAACGACGGCTCCGCTACACCCTTTCCCTGTGGTGGCTTCCTTTCCTTTTCCTCGTGGTGAATATAACCGCACTGTATGCGGGACAGGCTGTTTCCTCATTCCTGCTTCGCTTCAGGTTCGGAACTGATGGAAGCTGGGCCCTTCTTCCCGTACTGGCGCTCGCGGGAAAATTCTTTTTCGCCTGGTTCATTACCACGGCGATCCTTTCCCTGAACCAGATTTTTCGTTTTCCGGACGACAACAGCGTATACGGTTATTTGAGCACATTTTGCGCGATGATCAATGTTTTTGTCTTCTCCGCGTTCGATTTCTCCCTTACACCCCTGTTTATTCTGCTCTACGGAATCGCCTTCATTTTTTATCATCTTCGTCATCCCCTGTTTACGCTTGCGGGAATTGTCATCCTCATGCTCCCGCTGTATCCGTATGCACGCATTCTCGCTTCCGGCACGCCCGAAGCAGTGCAAGCGGTATTTACTGGTATGAACGGATGGAATATACGCCTCGCGTTCCTCGCGCTGCCGTTCCAGTTCATGATTTCCCGATTTCTCAACGCGATGGGACTGTTCGGCCGCAAGAATGATTTTTATCTCCCTATTCAACTCTTTCCCGCCACCATTTGCGCCTTCATCCTTGCGGGGACCCTGCTCTTTTTCCCGGCATGGTCTTCAGAACGACCGCTGCCGGTACAGGTGTGGCACATCATTTCCAAAACGGGAAGCCGCATGGAGATTTCATCGCTTGCCGGAACCGGGACCGTCGGAACAATCCGGACCGCTGAATCGGCACCGCCGGAGATTCCCGCTTCATTTCTGGAAGTTGAAACCCGGAACAAACGGTTCCTGGACAAACAGCTCCTTGAAATCGCGATAACCCCTATGCTTCCGGTCAACCGGATTGAAGTACTTGTTTCATCAAACCGGGGAATCTCGGTCTATTCGGCCACAATTCCCTTTACCTACCAGAATGCAGGCCAGGATACACTTTTTGTTTCACCCGATGATCCCGAAGGAGCGTTCTCGTTCAATTTTTCTTCGGATTCCCAGTCGCAAATAACGGCAACCGTCCGGTTGTACACCCGGGAAAACCCTTTCGGTGTACAACTTTCAGACGAAAACGCCAAAATGGACTATCTTCTTGAAGTAGTACAAACGGTTGTGTTTCCCCGTCCCCAGGGAGAAAATTCCGCAGCCGCCCTGGATGGATAATGCCGGTACCGAATGTTTTTTTTCATGTTGACCTCGACGCGTTTTTCGCGGCCGTTGAACAACTGGATCATCCCGAATACCGGGGGCAACCGGTCATAATTGCCGGTGATCCGGACAAACGCGGTGTTGTATCCACTTGTTCCTATGAAGCCCGAAAGTTCGGCATCCATTCGGCAATGAGCTCGTTCAGGGCACATCAATTATGTCCGCAGGGCATATTTCTTCCGGGCAGAATGCACCGTTATCATGAAAAATCCCGTGAAGTCATGGCCGTCCTCGACGGGTTTTCACCGGACATACGGCAAATCTCCGTTGACGAAGCCTTCCTCGACATGAGCGGAACCGAACGCATTTTCGGTACTCCCCGCGAAGCGGCCCTGTTGCTCAAACAGCGGGTACATGACCAAACAGGTCTTACCATTTCTGTGGGCGTTGCTCCCAACCGCTATCTGGCAAAGATCGCCTCGGGTCTTTCAAAACCCGACGGACTGACCATGATTGAACCGGGCGAAGAAGCCTCCTTCATGCGCGCAAGGCTTTTAAAGGATGTCTGGGGTGTAGGAGAAAAATCCCGTGAACGGCTCGCAAATGCCGGACTGAGAACCGTGGAGGACATACTGGCCTGCCCCGAAAAACTTCTTGCCGGAATTCTCGGAGACGCCGGCGCCTCTTTTCTGTATCAGGCGGTGCGGGGCATAGATCCCGGCATCATGTCCGGCGAGACAGCATCGCGCTCCATCAGCGCCGAACGCACCTTTGACCGGGACATCCATGATCGTGAAGTGCTGGAGAGCATGCTCCTCGAACTTTCCATCGAGCTCATGTACCGGCTTCTTGATGAAGAGCTGTACAGTAAAACGGTAACCGTCAAAATTCGTTATGCCGACTTTACCACGGTATCAATTCAGTCTACCGGTGAAAACGCGGTACGGGATTCTTCCGATCTGTTTTCACGAGCACGAACCCTTATGCGTAAAAAGCTGGAACCGGGAGCTCTTGTTCGACTCATCGGACTTGCGGTTAATCGGCTTGACGACAAACCTCCGATGGAACAACTTTCCCTGTTTGACGACGGATCGACCAAGAAAAAACGTCTTGTTGAACAGGCAATGCACAAGCTGGAAAAAAAGCGCGGCAAGCGGCTGATCACCCGAGCCCGTCTTGTACAGCCCGGTATGGGGACGGATGAATGAACCATAGGGGTATTCTGTTCACCATACTAGTCATTCTGCTTGCTTTTTCATCCTCTGCACAGGAACCCACGGAATCTGATCTGACAGTACCGTCCATCCCCGCCGGCACTTCCGACGGTACGGAGGAACCCGCAACACCCGGGGATACTTCTTCCGAACCGACGGATACTGACAGAACGTACCAGCTCCCCGAGGGATTGAGCCCCGAAGCGGCGTTTCTTGCCCGGTTAAGCGGACTGTTCCGTGTTGAGGATCCGGCTTCCCTGTACTCATTTGAAATCAGGGACCGCGAAGTAGAGTTTTTCCTGGACGGAACCTGGGAAAGCAGCCTTACCGGTGTGCTGGCCATCAACTTTTCCACGGACGGGGATACTATCTCGTTTTCCCCGCCGGTATTTGAGCAACAGGTTGACCTGTCAACCTGGCTCTTCCTTGATCAAACCTGGTACTTCGAAGCAACGTTTGCGGAGGAATTCACCCGGAATACCGTTGCCGCCGGCTATGTGGGCGATGACGAAACCGTGGTCAAACATGTTCGGATCGGTAATTCGGGTATCATTTTTCCCGATACGTATCCGTTTATTACGGCCGGCGGCGGCGACATTCTCAGCCCCGGTATCATGGGAACCTTTGGCGGCGATTCCTGGAAAGCGGACGCCATGGTCCGATATGATACCGCCGTACAACGTGAAATGGTTCTCTCCGGCATGAATGAAGTTACCGATGAGTTTATTCCCCTTGAAACTCCGGTACTAGGCAAATGGTTCGTGCTGCCATCCTCACGGATTACCGGAACGGTTTCCGTCTACATCGAAGATGAGAACGGCCCGTTGCGCGATGATTCAGCCCGGGTAAAAAACAGGCGATGGAGAAAGCTCAACCCTGCCGAATTCACCATACATGGAATTGAAGGTATCCTTGAACTCGAATTCGATACAACCAGTACGGTGGCGGTCGTGTATGACGGCGCATGGTCCGCAGGTGGAACCGCCGGCGATGAACTGACCGATTTTATCAGTGAAACCCGCGCATGGTTCGAATCGTCAACACAAGCCCTGCCCGAGGAGTATCTCCCCGATCCGGATGATCCATCCTATCGTGACGACTGTGCCGAACGCTACATTCTGGGAGTCGATGGAAACGAGTCGCTTGTGGTACAGGAACGGGGATACTTCTCTCCGTTCTCTCTCGCAAGTCGTTACCGGAGCTACGGAACCCGGCTTGAAATCATTCATCGTGAAACGGAAAAACTGGTCGATATAGTTGCGGTACAGGAATTCGGAACAGAATTTGCGGAAGTATTCCGAACGGACGGAAACGCGCCGTCCAACGGCAGCAGTCGTTATCGTTCTCCTTCATCCCGGTTTCCCCTTGCTCCGGAACAGCCGCTCATGTATCTTCCGGCCGGCGGAGGGCGAAACACGGATACCTCTCTGGTTATCCGCTCCCGAACCCATACCCCCATTGGAACCATCTCGCTGGGAGAAAACGCAATTCCGGGAACCATTCAGATTGTCAGAAACGGTATTACCGACAATTCATTTACCTATGATGAATCCAGTTCCCTGCTTACCCTGGTGCGGCCGCCCCAAACGGGGGAAACGATCCGTATCACCTGGATGGACAGCGAAACGTCGGCACGGAACGCAACCCTTACCATGGCCGCCGGTATCGCATGGAACGCAACCGATCGCCTTGACTTCTCCCTGGCTTCCGCATTGAGCTGGAATCTTTCAGATGACGGATACACCGACGCTTCGGAATCAAGTCCCGGTTCGTTCGTGGTTTCAGCCGGAACAGTATGGACTGGTGAAACCATTACGGCGGAAACAGCGTTCGCGCTCGATCTTTCCACGCATGATACCACCGGGTTTTACCGTATTTTCGGCATGGACGGATCGCCGGTCCTCCTCCATCCGCCGGAAGACTGGTATGTTCCGCCCCCTGCGCAGACGGAACCCGTACTCGGGCTGCCGGCCTTCGGCGGACCTTCGTCCCTGTTTCCCCTGAGTGAAACACTTGACCGCGACAACAGAGTTCCGCTTGCCAATACTGAAGACGACCAGTTACCATCCCACAGCGGATCAACATACGGAGGCGCCGTTCTTGTCATGAGCGCTACCCATACCCTGGTAAACCAGTGGTCGGCGGCCGATATCCTGTCAGGAACCGAAGGTGGATACGACTTACGGGGCGTTGCATCACTTTCACTCATGATACGCAACCCCGGTACACGGGATGACTTTGATCTGTTCCTGCAGCTCGGCACCCGTATCGACGACTATTATGATGATCCCGGAACCATCAGGACCTGGAAGCTGGACACACCTCCGGCAGGAAGCAGTTGGCGAAGCGAAACGATCGAATTGACCGATGAAGATCGCCGTGCTCTTGGCGCCGGACAGAATATCCGGCTAATTGCCCGCCCGAGGGATGGTATAACCAGTGTTCCCGCAACCGTGGTACCGCTATCCTTCACCATAGAGACTTCTCGCATAGAACTTCGGGAAGCCCCGTTTACGGCTGCCGCCCAACCTGAATACAACGGGTCGGGCCGGCTTTCGGTCGAGGAAGCGGATGACCCAGTCTCCCTGCGGAGTTTTGACCGCCCGGTCGTTGACCGGTTCAATCCGGGAAGCGTAAACCGCGTACTCGCGCTCGGTTTCACTCCCGAGAACAGCACCGAATCCATCCGGCTGTACCGGTACATGGGTGAGCTTTTTCTCGAACAGTACCAGTCCCTTGTTTTCTATTTTTATGCTGATACCCTCCCCCCTCCGGGCGCGGAGATTACCCTGACACTCTCCAGCCCTTCCGGACTTGCGAATAACGGCAAACGGGCCCTGGAGGCCGTACTGGATACAGCGGTTCTTTCAGAGCAAACCTGGCATAAAGTCCGGATTGATCTTGATACCGCCACCATGTACCTTGACGACGAACAGCTCCCGTCTTCACAGGGCCGCGTACAAATACCCAATCGTGACGGAAATCCCGCCCGGGCGGACATCATTCTTTCTGGCTGGGCCCCCGGTACCAATCCTCCGGATTCTTCAGGCGGAACCCGCTCGGCGCCGCAATACATGGTCTATCTGGATGAATTCCATCTTGAAGGAACCGACATGCAAGTTGCCGGCAGAAACAAAACGGCCTTCACCTGGGACCGTCCCGGGGTTCTGGCCAGCGCTGGAGGGATTCCACTCGTTTCCGACGCAGCACTGTCCCTGACCGCTGATTCAGCCGCCGGGAAAACAACCTCGTCCGCAGCAGGAACCGCAGAAGCGTCCGTTACCCTTTTCACCGTTAAGACTACCGGAACAATGACCGCGAGCACCGAAACGGCGCGCCTCGCGGACAGCGCCGGGTATTCGGTTGAAATCCCGATGTATGTTCTAAACATGCGGGAATCCTGTTTTGCAGACTTTTCCGGCAACGCATTCCGCCGTGATACCGGCTTTTCACTTTCGGGACCGGTACCGTTCAAGGTAGAATCAATGCTCGATTTTTCGGGCCGAACCCTCTACCGTTCCATATCCGCTACCATGAACCCCGGCCTTGGTACGGCATCAGCCGGTTCCTTTTCCCTTTCGCTTGAAAATTCCTTTGATCAGTCCGGTTTGCCGGAACGTACCGATATCGGTGATACCGGCTGGCAACAGCTCTGGACTGACATGCTTGAGTATATGGTTTCCCCGGGCGAACAGGACGCGGCCGAACGGAACGGCACATTCTCTTTCAATTTTGACTGGAATACACCGTTCGGGAAAGCTCCTGAAACAGATCCGGAATCTGACTCCGGTCAAAAATCCTCGTCAGGCACAGCTTTGAGTGCGGTACGTCTTTCAGGAAAAGCGGCAGCCGCATATCGTGCGACAGCCGTGATCGTGCATACATCCACCGCTGAAGCAGTTCTTTCCTTCCCGATCCGAATTGCCGGAACAACGCTGATTCCTTCCTGGACCCGGAAATCGGGGGGAGAACGTCCTGTATCCGCCGGAGGAGACTACGCGGAGGACACGAAGAATCTCTTCTCCGATCTGGGAGACATGGAATATTTCCTTTCCGTCTCTCCTTTTCAGGATCTTTTCATGGAGGATCTTGACCGGATAATCCGTGATGACGAGTTGGAAAACAGCCGGTATTTCATGAACAATTATCGGCTTTCCTGGCAACGTCAGGGAGGCGGACAGTTGGCCGATCTCTGGATTCCCCGCTCGGTGGAAACTGCCGTATCCCGTACAACAGCCACGAGCGCAACTGCGGACAACCGCCAGGATGTATGGGAAAGTTCGATACAGGCGTCATTCACCGCACTGAACCTGGCTGGAACATTCGGAATTTTGCCGATCTTCTCCTGGTATGAACAGGATGAAATTTCACAACTGTACCGCTGGTCGTCTTCATGGGGTACCGGGTTCTTTACCTGGAGTATTGATACCTGGCATTCATTGTTGCTCTTTTTTACCGACGGGGGAACCGTATCGTTACAGAACGGGTTTCATTATGACTCACCGGCAATATCCGGATCGGGAGAGCTTTACCGCAATACCATCATGGGTATATGGAAACGTCCGATAGCATCATCCTTTCTGAGTGATGTACTCATGCGTGTAACAACCCTGCCTCTTTCAGCCCGGCGCGAGGACAACCTGCAGTGTACGGTAACCCTCGATGAGGATCTCTCGTTTACTCTTGATTACAAACATACGTTGGCTGTCGGTATAGGGAAAAATGGAGAAGTATCGCTTACGGGCGGAACCGCGTATTCACGGTTCCGGAACGGAAACGCCCTGCTCGAACTAACCCTGGGTGTCGGCGGAAAACTAATGTACTGATGCTATTCCAGCGGGGCGAAGTATCCGGTTTCATCCCGTCCTGAACGGTTCATGAGGTATACTTCAATTTCCACCGGCAGGTAGGCCCGACCGAAATCGGTCGGAAGCGCCGAGTCGAAGGAAAGTACATACACACCGTTCGGGGCTTCTACCATGTCGTCCACAACGGAGGCTATCCCCTCATGACGATACACATAATACGAGTTGCCGCCGGTGCTTCTGGTCAGGTAGTCAAACTCCGCGGGAGGTTCCGTCTGTTCAAGATAGACCGTTGAAAAAAGGATTCCGTTATTGTTCAGATAGGCGGCCAGATCATTGAGACTGTAGCGGTCAAAGGCAAAGTCCCCGGTTGTGCCGGTACTTAGAAAAATCACCGCGCGTTTCTTTGCCGCGGTAACAAGATCATTCGCCGCAAGACGCAATCCAAGATCAAAGGCCCATTGCTCCGAAGGCGCGGCTTTAGCCGTAAACGCATCCCATGCACCGGTCGAGGGACTTCCCGATCCTTCCTGGACCGGTACCGCTCCAGCGGATACAAGACGGAGCGTTCCGCGGCCTTTCATGGCATTGGCTATTTCCGCTATGGCGTCCCGAATTTGCCGGGTATACGCCGCCGATGCTGCTGACCGGTCAATGAGTATGGTTATATCGCATACGTCATCCCGGTATCCGGCTCCAAGGAGATTCATGTTGGCAACCGGGCGTTTATCCTCGGTAATCATGAAGTTAATCGGCTTCAGGCCGACTACCGGATTCCGGTTTCGGTCTTCAACCCGTACCTCAAGCGTTACCGACGGGAATGAATCCGAGAAGACCCGTTCAACCTGAACAAAGAGTCCGCCTACAAGCTCGCTCATGCGGGAAGCAATTTGCAAGGATTCGCCGTGATAATCGGCAAGTACAAGATTTCCGTTCGCATCGGGTGCGGCCCCAGTAATGCGTATGGGCGCGTTGCCGAGGCGGGCTAGATCAAAGTGTGCGCCGGAGGCGGTATCGATATACACTGCTCTCGAAGGAAGCGCTGCGATGAGTCCGCCGTTCCACAATTCCAGACTCTCGCAACCGGGAACGGTGCCCTCGGGAAGAAGGGGCCGGGAATAATTTCCTGAAGTATCGAAAACATGTACCGCTCCGGTTACCGAATCGGCTACAAAAACACGGTCGTTGGCAATGGCGATACCGGTGGGCGCGGTAAATCCGGGGAACAGTGGTCCCTTCGTACCAAAAGAAAAAAGAAACTCGCCTTCCCGGTTAAATACGCATACCCGCGCGTTGCCGAAATCGGTAACAAAGATATTCTCTGACGAATCGACAGCCAGATATTGCGGACCAAGCAACTGACCGCCGTCGCGGCCCCGGCCGGCAAAAGAGGACATATACGTGCCGCCCGGAGACAGTACAGAAACACGGTCTGCGGCCATCTCGGCGACAAGGATTCGTCCGTCTGAAAGCCGCGCGAGACCGAACGGACGGTCAAAGCCCCCGACCGGTCCCCGTGATCGCTCAAGTATTACACCGTTTACATCAAAATGTAGCAGTTCGTTTGATCCGTACGCGCTCACCCAGAAGGTGCCGTCAGAAAGCGGAAGAATGGAAACCGGCTGCCGGAAGAGATACCCGTTTTCCGTCCGGGAATTGATGAGTCCCGCTTCCACATATCGGACTGTTTCATCGAAAACGGCGGCAATGGTACGGCGTTCACGTACGGTTTCTATTCTGTTCTGCAGCAGAATGTCACCGCCCGAAGCATTGAGCGCAAACTGCCACTGTTGAAGGGCCGCTCCCTCAACACCGGTACGGTAATATGCTTTTCCCAGCCAGTCCAGAATCCGCTGTTCGCCGGGAAGATAGGACAGTGCTTTTTCAAACACCAGAACCGCTTCGTTAAAATACCCGCGGTAATAAGCCTGAACACCCCGGCGGAATTCCTCGGCAGCGCGTACACGGTCGGCGCTGGAGGGTACGGCAGGGCTTTGTGCCGCGGCAGAAAACGCAAGAATCAGCGCCATACCTGCGGTCATCAGGTACCGTAGAATTGTCCGTGTTCTCACTTTTTTCCTCCGGCAGACATGATCTCGTCGAGATGCGCTTTTATGATCAGGTTGTCCGGCGCCTTGGCCAGAGCGCGCTTTATAAAGGTACGCGACTCTTTTTCAAACCCGAGTTTATGATATACCCAGCCGATGGAATCGAGATAAGCAGGATTGTCGGGATCGGAATCAACCGCTTTTTTGCACATGGTGAGGGAACGGGTGAAATCCCCGCCGGTATCGGCAAGAATGAATCCGAGGCCGTTGAGCGCCGTGGTATTTCCCTCGTCGAGTTCGAGGGCTCTTTCATACCAGTGTACGGCCTCGTCTGTTTCTCCGTTTTCAAAAGCGACAAACCCGAGCGAGCAAAATACCTGGGCAGACTCGTATCCGGCTTCGAGAAGTTTTTGAAGTTCAAAGGCCGCAAGCCGGGTACGGCCGGTCAGGGAATAGACAACGGCGAGCAATATCCGGCATTGATAGACCCGTGCAAGATCACTGTCAGCGGTAACAACCTGTTCGAGATATACCAGCGCGTCTTCATAGCGTTCAAGACGCGCATAACACAATCCGATAAAATAGGCCAGTTCAAGATTATTCGCGGTTTCCCCGGCGGGTTGTTCAAGAAACTCAAGCAGGGCATCGGCATAGCGCCCGTCCCGGTAGAGTGTTATTCCGTTTTTCATTACTTCAGTCATACTGCCCCTCCGGTTCTGCCGGATCTTATATCCTGAACGATGGCACATCCGCTACAGGAATACTGACCGGATGCGCATAAATGCAGGAAACGGACACATAGCCGTCCTCGACCGCCCGCCAGTCCGAATTCTCGTCCCCGTCGGTTTCTATTATGCCGCCGTGGAAAAAACTGTACTTGTTGCCGTCGGGTCCGTCGTGCATGACAATACTGTCACGATAATTCCGGCGTGAAACATTGGTCATCCGGACACCCCGATACTCCTGCCGTGATGGCGCGTTGATGTTTACAAAACAGTCCGCGCTGCACAGCGAAACGAGCGTGGCAAGGTTGTCCCGGACAAAACACGCCAGCGGTTCCCAGAAAAAGGGATCTTCTTCCGCAACAAGGGACACCGCGATCCCGCGCAGACCGGAAAAAACAGCCTGACGCGCCGCGGCGGCTGTCCCGGAATAGACGATATCGGTCCCCATGTTCGCACCGCGGTTAATGCCGGAAAGAACCAGATCCGGACGAGTCGGCATGATTCCCAACGATCCGGTTATGGAGCAGTCTACCGGTAAACCCGAACAGGAATACTCCCGTTCTCCGAACGGCCGGAACTGCAGCGGATCGGTCATGCTGATACCGTGAGAAACTCCCGAACGGTTTGTCGAAGGCGCGACGACCCAAACCTCGTGATCCCGGCGCAGCACCGAAGCCAAAACCTGGATTCCTTCACTTGTCAGTCCATCATCATTGGTCACAAGGATTCTCATGGCACCGAGTATATCACAAAAACCGTACTCCGTCAGACGGGGTAACCTTGTAGACTACCGGTTTGAAGCCGAAGATGCGCTCGTAGTCATCAAGTTTCTTGATGTATTCCTGTTCATACTCATTCCTGAGAATTGTATACGTACAGCCGCCGAAGCCCCTGCCGGTCATGCGGGAACAGATCAGGTCGGGAACATCGGGAACCGTAAATTCGAGCGCCCGTTTTACCAGCCAGTCAAGTTCGGGACAGGAAATTTCAAAGCGGTCACGCAGCCCCTCGTGGGAACGGTTCACAATGCGGGAGAACTGCAGATAGTCGCCGGCGCTCAGGGCATTCACCGCTTCGCGGACACTTTCAGACTCACGGATGATAAAAATAACCCTGCGGCGGACCGATTCCGGGATGTCGGTTATTTCCTCGAGGAGGGACTCGGTCATCTGGTTGAAGTCCGACGGCGCATCGGGATCCGTACGGACAATCTCATACGCCTTGATGCATTCCCTGATGCGCAGGGCAAGCTCTTCGCGGGCAAGAAGACGGGGAACACGGGAATCGGTCAGCAGTATGGAATACCCGTCCTCGGGAACCGGCACGAGATCGGCGGTAACCCGGTTATGATCGGTGCGGATGCAGTAGCCTTTTTTCGCGGTCAGTGCGCAGAGAATGTCCGCCCGGTGCGCATAGGTTTTCAGGAAATGGGTGTTCGCCCGTTCAAGAAGGGCAACCAGTACGGAATCGTCAATTTGCGGGGCGAAAAGGCGCTTCAGGGCGATGCCCGCGGCAACCTTCATGGCATTCGGAGTTCCGAGCCCGGCGTCGGGCGGTATTTCCGAAAGCATGGTAATATTGAGACCGGGAATCTGTATTCCGTATTCCATGAAGGACGCCACAACCGCTTTAACCGAGTTGGCCCAGCGATCTTCCTTGCGGTATTTGAGATTGGAGGAGGAAAATTTTTTCCGCTCGCCGAGGGACGCGGAATACACGCGATAATTCTGGTCGGTACGTGCGGATACGGCCAGAAAGAGACTTTTGTCTATGGCCATCGAGAGAGTATTTCCGCGGGCAAACCAGGTATGATCACCGAGCAAATGAAACCTGCCGGGGACAGAAACCATGGAATCAGGCGCAGATTCGTATTCTTCGGTGTGTAAAGCCGCAATTTTCCGCATAAGACCATAATACGGGCAATATTGAAACTATTCAAGAAAAATGAGTAAAATGGTGGTAATTATGAGATGTTTACGGCCCCTGTTTTTATTGGTTCTCTCCGCAATCATGCTGTCCCTTGGCATTCCGAACGAAGTGTTTAAACTTGGGTCCTCCCTCTTCGGCCTTTTTGCCCTTGTTCCCCTCTATCTGGCAATCAGGGAAACCCGGTCATTCCGTCAATCCGGATTTCTGACCGGTGCCATGTTTTTGCTGGTTCATCTTATGTCCAGTTTTTGGCTTGCAAACTTCAAGGACTTTGCCGTCTTTACCCTTGGAGCCTCGGCGGTCGCCTACTTCTTTTTGGGAATCCCGGTTGGCTGGGCGCTCCGCTACAGTTTCAGGTTTCCCTCCGCATGGAGGCCGTTTCTTTTTGCGGCCGTCTGGACGCTCTGGGAATGGGTAAAATCCATTGGCTTTCTCGCCTACCCCTGGGGAACCCTCGTCATGACCTCCCGTGATCTCGCACCCCTCATCCAGATAGCGGATCTTGCGGGAACCTGGGGGATCGGGTTTTTATTGTGCCTTTTTTCCGCGACAGTTGCCGAAGTACTCGCGTCCGTCAACCGCCGTTCCCTGGCGAATCTCATGATTTTTACCGGTGGACTATTCGCGCTTTCGTTTGTTTATGGATGGATTCGTATGGCGAATCCGCCCGTTCCCTGGACCACACTTGATACTGTTCTTGTACAGAATAATGCCGATCCGTGGGAGCGGGGAGCAATTCGCAAAAACCTCCTCATCTCCCAGCAGTTAACCCGCAAACAGATACCGGATCCCCGAACCCCGCCGGATCTCGTGGTATGGAGTGAATCCATCCTTACCCGTTCATACCGGGAACACCGCGAGTATTATGACAGTATCCCCCGGGATGACCCCTTTACCGGATTTCTCGCCGATATCCGCGCGCCCCTGCTGGTCGGTTCCCCGGTTCTCGTTGATCCTGAGGAGCAAAGGTATTCAAACTCGGTGATTCTGCTTGGCAGCGACGGATCTTTGCGGGACTGGTATGCGAAAATCCAGCTTGTCTGTTTTGCCGAATACATGCCCTTCACCGAGTATGCATGGGTCAGGAAGTTTTTCGATTCCCTCGTCGGTTTTTCTTCCGGATGGATACCGGGAACTGAATACAAGGCAATGACCGTAACCGATGCTGACGGGCGTGAGGTCAATTTTGCAGCGCCCATCTGTTTCGAGGACGCGTTTCCCGCACTCATTTCCCGTCTTCATAAAAACGGGAGCGATGTACTCGTCAACCTGACAAATGACTCCTGGTCAAAAACAGACAGTGCCGAATACCAGCATTTCGTAATCGCTTCGTTCCGGGCGATAGAAATGCGGACCACGCTGGTTCGATCAACAAACGCCGGCTATACGGTTGTGGTTGATCCGCTCGGAACCGTTTTGTACGACATGCCCCTGTTCAAGGCTGAATCAATCAGGGTTCCCGTGCCCGTATATCCGCGCATACGCACCTTTTATGCCGTCTTCGGCGACTGGTTTCCCGTGTTGCTGGCGGTTGCCATGATACTGCTTTTTATTGTATACCCCCTCATATCAAACAGACGAGGCCAGCAAAATTCCGTGCTTCGCGAAGGATTGCCATCATGAAACAATCGTCTCTCAGATCCGTGTATACGTCCCTCTTCGCGGCGCTCATCTGCGCGGGGTCGTTTTTTTCAATTCCCATCGGTCCCATTCACATCGTAATCCAGAATGCGCTCGCGATTCTGGCCGGGCTCCTTCTGGGACCAGTCCAGGGCGCCGGTGCGGTGGGCCTCTTTCTCCTTGCCGGCATTCTGGGACTTCCCGTCTTCTCCGGCGGACAGAGCGGCATAGCCGTTCTTTCGGGACCTACCGGCGGCTATCTTGTCGGCTATTTTATCGGCGCATTTGTCGCCGGCCAGGCAATGCGCCGGGTTAACCCCCATGCTACCCGGGACGCCGTTCCGGTAATCATCAGCGCCGCGCTCGCGGGATTTGCCTGTATTTACATTCCCGGTGTTCTCTTCCTCCGCCAGACACTCCAGATTTCCTTCGCAGAAGCTATCGCGAAGGGCGTCGTCCCCTTCCTCGCCGCCGACGCCATCAAGCTGGTTGTCCTTGTTCCCATAACGGCGCGCCTCCGTCCGGTCATACACCGCTACCTTTCACCGAATGATTGAAATCCGTTCCCTTACCCGCCGGTTTCCGGGAGCACCGCAGCCGGCGGTCGATGATGTTTCCTTTACCATTCACCGCGGAGACTGTGCCGTAATAAGCGGCGCGAACGGTTCCGGAAAATCGGTACTCATGCACCTTATTGCCGACCTCGACCGCCCCGACGCGGGAACCATTATTATAGATAAAGACGAAACCGGACAGAAAACCCGGATCGGACTCGTGTTCCAGGATGCCTCGGCGCAAATACTCGGAGAAACTCCGGAGGAAGATACCGCATTCGGTCCGCTGAACCTCGGCAGTACCCGGGATGAAGCCCGACGTATCGCCGCGGACTGTCTTGAACGAACCGGACTCACCGAAAAAAGCAGCTGGCCGGCGAGAACCCTGTCCGGTGGAGAAAAACGGCGGCTTGCCGTTGCCGGTGTTCTGGCGATGGAAGCCAAAGTCATAATCTTTGACGAGCCCTTTGCCAACCTTGACTGGCCGGGCGTGGTCCAGGTAAATACCATTATCCGGGATCTCCACACCAGCGGAAAAACGGTAATTGTTTTAACTCATGAACTGGAAAAAGTGCTCGCGCTCGCGAACCGTCTTCTCGTTCTGCATCGGGGCCGCCTTGTGTATGACGGAACCCCGGAAAAAGCGCTCGCTGAAGCGCCGCTCGAGCAGTGGGGGATCCGGAATCCGCTCGGGAGCTACCACACCAAGGAAGATCTGTTATGGGAGTAAGAAGCCGCGTCTACCTCCCCCTTTTCCGACACCAGCCGGGAGCAACCCTTGCCCACCGTTGTCCCGCCGGGATCAAGCTCGCGGTGCTCATTACGGTTACCATCCTGATATTTTCCGGGAATTGGTATCTTCTCGGGGGGGCGACGATTTTCGTACTTGCCGCAGCTGCGGTATCCCGCCTGCGGGGTGAATCCCTTCTTCGTCTTGTACGTAGTATTGTGTTCTATGGCATTTTTATTGCCGCTGTCCGCATTCTGGGAAAAGAACGCAGTACCTGGATCCATGAACTGTCCGAAACAGGACGCTATCTCTGGAAACTGGCCGTCGTCTTTACCGCCGGTATGGTGTTTTTTGAAACGACCACCGGGATTGCGATTCACGGCGTTCTCGCCGCGGTCCGCCTGACCCTCATGAAAATTATCCCCGGGAACGTCACCATACCCGACTTTCCCCGCGCCTTTTCCCTCATGCTCCTGTTCATCCCCCGAATCTTTGACTCCTGGACCACCCTTTCCCGTGCCTGGGACGCACGGGGCGGCAGTGTCCGCAAGACCCTTCCCGCAGGAATCCACAAGCTCGTCACCCTTGTTCCCCTTCTCGTTATCAGCCTTCTGGACGTGGCAGCAACCACGGACCGGGCGGTACGGAACCGCAGCTGACAAAATTCGTTCTTTTTGCACAATTTTCCTTGCATTACCCCATAATTAGTGCTAATATGAAATTCACGGCCCGGATACACCATATCTGGGAGATTTTGACATGGAGAAAAAGTATGCGCTGTCCCCATTGTGGCAGTTTTGATGACAAGGTAATTGAATCGCGGACCCTCGCCAACGGCGAGAGCATCCGCCGCAGACGGGAATGTCTCGGCTGCGGATATCGTTTCACCAGTTATGAACGTATCGAGGAAAAACAACTCATGGTCATCAAACGCGACGGACGGCGGCAGCCCTTTGACCGGCACAAGATTGAGCACGGCATAGAGCGGGCACTGGAAAAACGTCCGGTTTCAACCATGACGATCGAGAACATCGTCAATGAAATTGAAGATCAGGCCGTAATGGCCGGCAAGGGCGCGCATGAAATACCGAGCACGACGCTCGGCGAACTCGTATTGTCAAAACTTAACGAGGTGGACAAGGTGGCCTACATCCGGTTTGCCTCGGTATATCGTCATTTCGGAAATCTGGACGAATTTGTTGCAGAAGTGAATAAAGTGGGGGGAGAACATGGCAACGCACAATGATTCAAATGAAATTCCGCAGGAGGTTTTTCCCGAATGGAAAAGTTTTCTCGGAACATCCAAAGACCCGGAGACCGCATCTTTTCTAAAGAATGTGGTAAAACGCTCCGGTGAAGTTACTTCATACGACCGCGCAAAGATTGAACGCGCGATCAACTTGGCAATCCAGGCGGTCAAGGAAACACCCGACCCGGACAAGGCCCGCGAGCTGACCGATCAGGTAGAAGAAAAGCTTCGCATTCTCATGGCGGGACGCCACGCACACTCGATTCCTGCGATAGAAGAAATTCAGGACCTCGTGGAATCCGTTCTTGTAGAATCAAACGAAGTTGCCGTTGCAAAAGCGTACATTCTGTACCGCGCCCGCCATGAAGCGATCCGCGATACCCAGAAACTCCTCCTCGATATAGATGAAACCATGAACGGCTACCTGAGTCAGTCCGACTGGCGCGTCAAGGAAAACGCGAACGTCAACTTCTCGCTCGGCGGACTCATTCTCCACAACTCGGGAACCATAACCGCCAATTACTGGCTCAAGAATGTCTATCCCGACGAAGTGGCGGAAGCGCACAAGAGCGCGGCCTTCCATATCCATGACCTTTCCATGTTCTCCGGGTACTGCGCCGGCTGGTCCATCCGCCAGCTCATAGCCGAAGGCCTCGGCGGCGTTCCCGACAAGATCACCTCGAAACCCGCGCGTCACCTTTCCACGCTCATCCAGCAGATCGTCAACTTTCTCGGCATCATGCAGAATGAATGGGCAGGTGCGCAGGCGTTCAGCTCTTTTGACACCTACCTCGCTCCCTTCGTCAAGAAAGACAACCTTTCGGACAAGGAAGTAAAACAGTGCTTGCAGAGCTTCATTTACGGCGTCAATACACCGAGCCGCTGGGGAAGCCAGGCACCCTTTACCAATATCACCCTCGACTGGGCTTGCCCGCACGACCTCGCGGACAAATACGCGGTTGTCGGCGGCGGAGAGATGCCCTTTACCTACGGCGAATGCCAGCCCGAGATGGACCGGATCAACCGGCTCTTCATTGAATTGATGATCGACGGCGACGCCGCCGGACGCGGATTCCAGTATCCCATCCCGACGTACAACATCACCGAGGATTTCGACTGGTCGGGGGAAAATGCCCAACTCCTGTTTGAAATGACCGCCCGGTACGGTACGCCCTACTTCCAGAACTTCCTCAACTCCGATCTCGACCCGAGCGACGTGCGTTCCATGTGCTGCCGGCTCCAGCTCGACAAACGAGAACTGCGCAAGCGCGGCGGCGGACTGTTCGGCTCGGACGAGTTTACCGGATCGATCGGCGTAGTCACCATCAACATGCCCCAGATCGGCTACCTCGCGAACAGCGAAACCCAGTATTTCGCCCGGCTCGATTTCCTCATGGAACAGGCCAAGATCAGTCTCCGGCTCAAGAGGAAGGTCATTGAACGACTGCTCGAGGGAGGACTCTTCCCGTATACCCGCCGGTATCTTTCGCACCTGAACAACCACTTTTCCACCATCGGAATCTGCGGTCTCAACGAGTCCTGCATGAACTTCCTCGGCGTGGACATCGTGGATCCCCGCGGCAAGGCCTTCGCCGAGAAAGTGCTCACCCACATGCGCCAAAAACTCGCCGACTTTCAAGAAGAAACCGGGGACCTGTTCAATCTGGAAGCGACCCCGGCCGAAAGCACGTCCTACCGGCTTGCCCGCCACGACAAGAAAAAATACCCGGACATCATTACGTCCGGAGACAAGGATCCCTTCTACACGAACTCGAGCCAGCTGCCGGTCAATTTTACCACCGACATCTTCGAAGCACTCGATCACCAGGAAGCGCTCCAGACAAAGTATACCGGCGGAACGGTATTCCACATCTTCCTGGGAGAAGCGATCCGCGACTGGGAATCCTGCCGCGACCTCGTAAAAGCGGTCGCGTCAAATTACCGCATACCGTACTTCTCCGTGTCGCCGACCTTTTCCGTATGTCCCATTCACGGATATCTTGACGGTGAGCACTTCGAGTGTCCCAACTGCAAGGCGGAACGGGAAGAAATGCTCGCCGAACGGTTGGCCAGTCTGGAAAAGGAAAAGAATACCGTCGCCGGCGGAACACACTGATACCGGCTTACAAAGTCCGGCCGGCAGTTTGCCGGCAACAAATATAAAAAACCCTGGGAGGGGAAAAGATGAGAACGATACAGGAAATTGAGGCTGACATTGCCCGGGTCAAGGAAGACCTCCGGGACGTACATGGAACCACTACCGAAGTGTACGCGCGCATCGTGGGATACTACCGCTCTGTACGAAACTGGAACAAGGGCAAACGTGAGGAATACGACCATCGCAAACTTTTCATAGCCGAATCCGGATCAATAGAAAAGCATTTGCCTGAAAATATGGACAAGAACACCATGCCGTCGGACGTACAAAAACCGATGGAAACCATGGCGCCTGAAAACGCTGACGGAACCATTGCCCGCTATGAGATCTTCGTACGCAAGACCTGCCCGAATTGTCCTCCGGTAAAGGAATGCTGCTCACGCCTTCCCTTCTCCGGGGAACAGATTGACGTTGACAGCGACGCGGGCCTCGAGCGCGCACAGGAATACGGTGTATTTTCCGCGCCTACCGTCATATTCTTTGACGAAGCAGGACGGGAAGTAAGCCGCGCCCACTCGACCCGTGAAATTCATGTACAGGTACCGGCAGCGGAAGGAACGCTCGCGTGAAAAATCTTCGGGTTGGTCTTCAAAAAACCAGCCTGGTGAATTTTCCCGGACGGGTATGCGCGGTTGTGTTCCTTCCCGGATGCAACCTGCGCTGCCCCTGGTGCCATAACGGCGAGCTTGCTACGGCAAGCGTTGCTTCGGGCCCCCATGGCGAAACCGAAAATGAGTACATCCCGCTTGAAGAAGTGTTTGCGCATCTTGAAAAAAGGAAAAATGTACTCGGCGGACTCGCCATAACGGGAGGAGAACCGCTCCTTTCACCGGCGCTGGAAATCTGCATACACAAAGCACGTGAACTCGGACTGGGTGTAAAAATCGACACAAACGGAACCCTCTCCGACCGCCTCGCAACCCTTCTCTCCAACCGCGATCTCCGCCCGGACATGATCGCCATTGATTTGAAAACAACACCCGAACGCTACGGCGAACTTACCATTGAAAGCGCCGCGGGAGAACGGGCTGCGACAGAGCTTCGTAAAAGCCTTGCCCTTCTCGACCGTGAAGTCCGCGCCGGAGCCCTCGAAGTGGAATTCCGCACCGTTCTCGTCCCCGATCTGGTAACGGAACGGGACCTTTCCGTCATTGCCGGACTTCTGCCGCCAAACGCAAACTGGCAGTTGACCGCGTTTGCCCCGGGGAACTGCCTCGATCCCGCATGGAATGACCGTGAGCCCTATCCGCCATCCGAAAAAGACCGCCTCTTCAAATACGCGAAAACCCTCGTTCCGACCGCGTCTTTCCGGTAATTTTTTTCAACAATTTTGATAGCAGTATACAAAAGTTATAGTGTTTGCTATAATATTTTCATGCGAGATATAAACACCCACTCCGGAATACTGACACTCAGCAAGGCATTGAGTTCACCGGTGCGTCTACAAATGCTAAAAACGATTGCCGAACGTCGACAGATCAACCTGAATGAACTTGCCGAGGCGGTAAATGTAACGAACGGAGCCATAACCCAGCACATGAAACCGCTCCTGGAAGCCGATCTGGTCGAGTTTATCTATACATCCGGGAAACGTGGTTCGCAGAAGATTTGCACACTGAAAGATCATCTTTTCATGATAGACATACTTTCAGACCTGGATCATACGCTCATGTATGAAACAGAAATTCCAATCGGAACCTTTACCCAGTATCTTGTATTGCCCACCTGCGGTATCGCGACTCAACGTACTGTAATCGGAGAAGTGGATGAACCGAGATATTTCGATGATCCGTCCAAGAAGGAAGCGGGTATTCTCTGGTTCACCAAAGGCTTTGTTGAATACCGGATACCGAATTATCTGAAGGATAGCCAGACACTTGAAGAATTGCAGATTTCATTCGAGATCTGCTCTGAAGCTCCCGGGGTATGTTCCAATTGGCCGAGCGATATTTATTTCTCGATTAACGGTATTGATTTGGGATTCTGGACAAGTCCCGGAGATTTCGGCGGGGCCGTCAAGGGCCTGTTTACTCCCGAGTGGTGGGATGAACACTGGAATTCCTACGGACTGCTGAAACTGTTAACCATTAACAATGAAGGTACCTACATCGATGGTGGAAAAATTTCGGATATAAACACGGTCAAACTCGGTATTGACTCAACAAGTCCCATCACGTTCCGGGTTGCCGTCCCGGACACTGCTGCGCATGTGGGCGGCTGCACGCTGTTCGGAAAGGGTTTCGGAAACTACAACCAGGACATCAAGGTAAGAACCATCTTCAGCGAGGAGTAACGGCAACACCCTCTGTCACAACGCTTGCCGGAGTGAACAGGCCCATACACAACGTCCCCGCGAATCAAGACCGGTAAGCACCATTGCCGCGCTGTCCGTGGTGCGGTCCCATGAAGGAATCACCACACATTCGGCACCCCACTCCGCCGCAGCAAAACGTATCGTGTTGCTACCGGAGAGACCCCATGTTCCCCGGATCTTCTCTCCCGAATCTTTCGTTAACAGTGTAAATTTACCGGATACTTTCATTTCCAGAACGGTGGATCCGGTTATAGTGGATTCAGGATTGTCTTCAAAAAGAATGATGTCGTAGGCACCCTCTACATCAACGGGACTGACCGGTTGTTCCGTCTCGCCGGAATAACTGAGCGGATTCACTATCGGCCATCCGTCAGGGGTCCAGAACATCCGCCGTATCTGAAGATATGGCCAGGAGGTACCATCCTCCGGACGGGCATGATGGGCAAGGTACCAGGATTCACCATCGTTGAAAGCTGCAGAATGTCCCGGGGCGAACCACCCCGGAGTAGTCCCGAACTTGAAACCGCTCGTTATTTTCAGTCCTGCAGGGTTGTCCGGCGAGGTGGTATCTGTCATTACACGGCCGTTCCGGTCACGGTACGGACCGGTAAGGGTCTTGCTCCGTGCAACCCGTATATGATAGTCGGAAAAAAGCGAACCGTACGATACAAAGAGATAATTATATCCGGTCCCGGAATTGAACACAATGTCTGCCCCTTCAACGGCACCGTCCACAGCACGGCTTCGTGTGGCAACAGGAATACCGAACGTATCCCCGACTTGTCCGGAAAGAAGAAACCCGGTTTCCGTATCGAGAGGAAGCATACGGATACCGTCCCAGAACGAACCGTAGACCATCCAGTGGGCGCCGGTTTCATTGTCAATGACAATCGCCGGATCTATCGCATTCACCGGATCACCGGTATCCGTTTTCAGAACGATTCCCCGGTGCACAAAAGGCCCTTCAGGATTCGCCGATACCGCAAGCGCAATTGCGGAACGCTGTTTTCCGAACATTGACGCGGAATAATAGAGTCGGTATTCACCATTAACCCGGATACAGGCGGGAGCCCAGAATCCGGCAGGACTCGCCCAGTCATCCACATCGTCCGGAATTCCTTCCAGAGCCCGCCCGATGAACTCCCAGGAAACAAGATCCGACGAACGTCTGATCTGAATGCCGCTTTCCGCAAGCATGCCGCGCTGAACATCCGTTGAGTACGCGTACCAGAATCCGGTTTCCGGATCCCGGATAACCGACGGATCGTGTCCATTCAACAATCCCCAGGTGGCCGGATCACGGAATCCCGTGTAATCGAAAAGACGTAGTTCCGGGGGGCGTTCAGGAAACCGGAGATTGGCAGAAGCAATCTCCGTACCCGTGTGAGAGGAGGACACACAGGAACAAACCAGAAGCACCCCCGCAACCATGATCGCCGGTACACGAAAAAACCGTGTACCTTTTTTTACCTGACCACCATACATTTCACGACCCTTCAATCAGCTATAGGAAAAGCGGAACACATTCCAGGAAAGCGGCGGTATGATCAAAGAACAATTCGGACATGATCCCTGAACAGGTTCCAGAGATTTCGGTATAATCCTGTCCGGCATGGAAAAGTCATTTTTCGCATGGCGGTCTTTGCCCGAAAGCTCCTGTCGCGAGATCATGGTTATATCGCCGAAAGATCCGAGCGCGAGATCAAGTTGATGGGTCTCTGTCTCGTCAATGTTCAGACAAAACACCGTCAGTTCACGGGAATCTTCCTGGTGTACCGCCGCAAGAGCCAGTACCGGCGCGTCGCCGTACACGGTTTCCATCGTTGGGGCCTTGATTACCGGTTCAAGTACCGAACCACGTCCGTAGCGGGAAATATCCCTGAACGGCCAGTACGTGCTCTGCATGATCGCCGGTCCACCTTTTTGGGTAAAGATGGGCGCGATAACATTTACCAACTGCGCAAGACAGGCAATCCGCACCCGGTCGGAATTGTTGATAAGGGTAATACCCAAACCGGCGAATACAAGCGCGTCAAGCAGGGAGTATTGATCCTCCAGAATGGGCGGTGCCACTTCCCAATCAAAGCGGGTCTGCTTTTGCTGATACCACACATTCCACTCATCGAATGAAAGGTACACCGTTTTGGAGCTCCGCTTGAGCGCCTTCACGTAATCAACCGTGGACGCGACACTTTTTATGAAGCGGTCCATGTCCACAAAGGACGCGAGAAAATCCCGGTCGTTCCCATGATTCTCGTAGTACCGGTGGAGCGAGAGATAATCCACCTGCTCATACGTATGCTCTAGAACGATCCGGTCCCACTCGGGATAACTCGGCATGAGACTGGTCGCGCTTCCACAGGCAACCAGCTCGATATCCTCGTCAATCCATTTCATTATCTTGGCGGTTTCCCGGGCTTTTTTTCCGTAGTCGACTGCGTCGAGATGGCAAATTTGCCAGGGCCCGTCCATTTCATTTCCCACACACCAGGTTTTTATTCCGTAGGGTTCCGGGTGCCCATTCTTTTTTCGCAAGTCGCTCCAGTACGTTCCGCCGGAAAAATTGCAGTATTCCAGTAACTCGCCCGCTTCTTTCGGCGTGCCGGTTCCCATGTTTACCGCGCCCATGATGCCGGTCCCGGCTTTTTTTGACCAGTCAACAAACTCGTCAATACCGATCAGGTTTGGCTCAATGGTTCTCCATGCAAGATCCAGACGACGCGGACGACTATTCCGCGGACCGATACCGTCTTTCCAGTCATACCCGGAAAGGAAGTTTCCGCCCGGATACCGGATCAACGAAACACCGAGGTCCCGCACCAGGGCAATCACGTCCTTTCTGAATCCCTGTTCATCTGCCAGAGGATGGTCTGGTTCATAGATTCCTGAATACACCGCACGGCCAAGATGCTCGATAAAGGAGCTGTATAACCGGTCGTCCACGTGGGAGCGTACGAAGTTTTTCTCGACAGTCATTGATACTTTGCTCATGGTAGTAATTATCCCTTTACACTTCCGACAGTCAGGCCGGTAATAAACGCTTTCTGATTCAGCAGAAAGACGATGATGATTGGTATTATCGACAAAACCGATCCGGACAGCAATACGTCGTAGTTGTTCCCATACGGCGTCAACAACGATTGCAGTCCGATAGGCAATGTCAAATTTTCGTTAGAACGCAGTACAATGAGCGGCCAGAGGAATGAATTCCAGCTTCCCATTGCCTGGAGAATGGCGATTGCCCCGAATGCAGGCAAGAGCACCGGAGTAATGATTCTGAAAAATATTCCCAGTTCATTACATCCGTCGATCCGTCCCGAGTCGATGAGATCTTTCGGAATCCCCATGGAATACTGACGGAAAAAGAATACCGCGAACGGAGAAACGGCGAACGGAAGAATGACTCCAGCTTTTGTGTCAATGATCTTCAAAAGAATTGTCAGTTTGAAAAGCGGAAGAATGAGAATCTCGACGGGAATCATCATGACCGCAAGAACCACGGTAAAAACCAGGTTCCGTCCCCTGAAATCGTACACGGCGAGCGCGTAGCCAACCATTGAACTGAGCAGAACGGAAACACAGGTCTGGACAATGGTAATGATCACGCTGTTTGTGTACCAGTTAAAGTACAGCCCTTCGCTGTAGTTCATGAGAATCCGGTATCCTTCAAGACTCATTGTCCGCAAGTCAAAATCAAGCGTGAGTCCGTTTTGCACCATTTGAGCGCCGGGCCGGAGCGAGGAGAGAAGCAGAAACAGAAATGGAGCCAGGGCAAAAACCGACATGGCGACCATGACCATATACTTCAGAATTTGTTGTATCAGAATTGATCTATTGTGGTAGGTCATACTCAGTTCCCCTTCTTCCTGAACGTACCCGTAAAGCTGAGTTGTATCAGATTAACGGTCATGATGATGACAAACAGGGTCACCCCGATGGCTGAACCCATGCCGAGCCGGGCAAAATTGAATCCTTCAAGATAGATGTACCCGACTATGGTCAAACCGATATCTCCCGGTGATCGGGCAGAACCGAACATGGTGAAGCTTTCGGCAAACATTGCGAATCCGCCGTATACGCTTATGGTTACCACATAGACGGTAACGGCTTTCAGATTCGGCAGCGTTATAAAGAAAAAACGCTGAAATGGAGACGCGCCGTCAATCTCGGCGGCCTCGTACTGTTCTTGCGGAATGGCGTTAAGCCCGGAAAGAAAATAGATTATATTGACACCGAACCATCGCCAGGTACAAAAAAGTACCAGAACGAACATGGTTGTCCACCGCTGAAACAGCCAATCCTTTGGCGTTCCCCCGATGGTGGCAACAAGCTTGTTTATAAAAGCCGTTTCCTGGGCACTGAAAGCAAAACGGAAAAAAAGACCGGCAACAACAACCGAGGTAAGCGCCGGAAGAAAATAGGCTGACTTGAAAAAACCCCGAAGCCGTGTTGTTTGGGCATTGATGAATACCGCCAGAACAAGCGGAAGCGGTACCAGGATGGCAATTGTCAAAATGGTATAGACCGCGCTGTTCTTGATTGCGTGGGCGAATTGCTCATTTGCCAGCGCCCGGTAATTCTGCAGTCCGATAAACGTTACATCACCCGGACCATGAATTTCCTGGAGACTCATCACGAATGTTGAAATGAGTGGATACAGGAAAAAAACGAAAAATACAATGATAAACGGCGAAACAAAAATCCATGGAGCGGTTTTTTGCGTAATGATGCGTCGTGAAAAGAATGACCCCGGCATGTACTCCTCCAATAGGTTGTAACGAAATTACCGCGGAGAAACTATCGCTCCGCGGTAAAACCATTACGCGTTATCTGCTGTTGAGCAGTTTATTCGCAGCGCTCAATGCCTCTTTGGGCGTTGCGCTCTTTTCGCCGAGTACTTTGAACATGACATTCCGCTGTACGATACTGACCGCCTCGGGATATTTCTCGCCGACATTGATGCCGCCGATTTCATCCTTGATGCTTACGAGCATGTCGAATACACCGTTTCCAAAGTAGTCGGTATAAATATTCGGAGCCTTCATGGCAGGATCGGACCATACATCCCAGCGGATCGGATCGAAACCGAGGACTGTCCAGGTCTTGATTGATCCCTCTTTTGAGCCCTTGGCATACGCAAGGAACCGTTTGGCAAGATCAAGATTCTTTGACTGGTTGGTAACTGCGGTACCGGTGCCACCCATACCGGCAGACCGTGATCCACCCTTCTTCCAGACCGGAAGCGGTCGGACAACAATCTTGCCCTTGAGCTTCGGCATGTAGGACGTGAACCGGCCCATGTACCACAGGGGCATCCACAGTGACGCAGCACCGGAATTGTTCATGAAACTCCAGTATTCCTCCGAATGGTGGAATCCGGCCGGAGCGGTAATAACGACATTGGCATCCAGCATCTTCTTGAGGAACTCGAGGGTCTTTACGTTGATATCGTTATCCAGTACCCCGTTACCGTTCTTGTCGAGGAAGTCGGAACCCTGCTGGGAGATGAGCGGGTAGTAGGACCAGTGTTCAGTTGATTCGATGGTCGACATGGGCTTGCCGGTCTTCGCGACAACCTTTTTACCTGCTTCGAAATAATCGTCCCAGGTAATGATGGAATCGATATCAACGCCCGCCTGATCCATGATTTCCTTGTTGTAGTACATGACCGAAGCACCGACATGATAATCAAGACCGTAGAACTTGCCGTCTTTCGCGTAATTGTCCAGCCGTCCACGGACAAACTTGTCCAGGTCCGCGGCAAGAACATCATTGAGCGGTGCGAGTCCCGGATTCTTACCCTTCAGATAGTTGGCAAACCGGGAAATCTCGATATCGGAGATATCAGGAGCACCGGTACCCGCCTGAAGAGAAATGAGCAGTTTGTTGTGCATTTCATCATAGGGAAGAACATCAACCTTCAGGGTGACTTTCTCTGCAGGATGCAATTTGTTCCAGCTCTCCACGGCATCCAGCATGAACGCGCTGTGCAGTTCCTGAAAGGTCCAGAATGTCAGCGTGGTAACTTTGTCTCCCGAAGCGCTCTGGTCAGTCGCTCCGCCGGCAAACACGGCGGCGGCAATGAAGAACATCATTGTCACCGCAAGAATCTTTGACAAATATTTCATAATTTGTCCTCCTTCCGTCTTTTATTTAGTAACTACTATAACATTATAGATACTAATCAACCTAACGAAAGTATAGAGTCATTATTTTCAAATTGTCAAATGTTTTTTAGTTTTTTATTTTTTGTTTTAGTATTTACTAAATTAAAACCGGTACATTACCACAATCCGGTAAAACCAGCGCGTTTTTTCAACAATTTTGATAGCTGGACCTAATAGCTCAGTCCATAGCCAAAGGGATACAGCCCCTCTTTACCGTCCCCAACGTTTATCGGGAGTTGATCCATACTTTCCGGCCAGGTAACAGACAATTTCCCGGTAAAATTATAATCCCCGAACAGGACGTCTGCAATGCCGGGGCCCGCCATGGAACCGGGCAGCCAGGCAGCCACCACGGCGTCGCAGTACGGAAGGATGCTGTCCAGAATGAGCGGTCGTCCACTGATAACCACAACGACAACGGGAAGACCCTGCCCTTTCGCGGTCCGTACCCGGTCGATATCCAGCTTTGACAGAGCAAGTGAGTCAGTATCTCCCGTCATCTCCGTATAGGGCTTTTCACCGACAACAACCACTGCGCAATCCGCTCCGGTGATGTCCGAGCCGTCTTCGGAATAGAGGATGGAAGTACTGCCGCGACGCTCCGTAAAGGCAGTGAGGAGGTCCATGCCGTTCACCCGTTCATTATTCGCGACAGCGCGAGCGGAATTCTGTTCAAGCCAGGGATGGAGCGTTTCGTATTCGCTGTACCCGCCCCAGTAGATGGTCCAGCCCCCGCAGAGGGCGCCGAGATCTTTTGCCTTGGTTCCCACAAGGGCGATGGTACTATTCGCTGAAAGGGGCAGCACCGTATTCTTGTTTTCCAGAAGCACAAGGCTTTTCCGGACCGCATCCCTGGCGACAGCCATGTGTTCATCGCTTCCGACGAGCGGAATGAGAGAATCGTCCGCGAACGGGTTTTCGAAGAGCCCCATTTCAAATTTCAATGTGAGAATCCGTCGAACAGCTTCATCGATACGGGTGATGGAAATCGTTCCATCTTCCACATTTCCTACGACTTCGGTGATGAATAGTTGATAGTCTTCCGGAATCATGATCATGTCTATTCCGGCATTGATGGCCTGTGCGAATTTATCCGGACCGTCAATCTCGGTGTGGCCCGCCCAGTCGGACACGATCAATCCGGTAAAACCGAGCTCCGATCTGAGTACGTCGATCCATTGTTTGTTTGAATGCATTTTCTCGTTATGGATACTTGAGAACGAGATCATGACCGTTGCCGGGTTTTCTTTCATGGCCGCGATGTAGGGTGCGAGATGAATCCGGCGAAGTTCATCTTCCGGAAGGGATGAATTCCCCCGGTCAATCCCGTGAGGACTCGTTCCCCATTCCGCGCCGCCATCCGCAAAATAATGCTTGGGACAGCTCGCAATGGTTTCCCGGTCTGAAAGGCGTCCCGCTTCATGTCCCCGGACATAGGCCGAGCCCAGTCTGGCGACTATCCCGGGCGACTCGGAATAGCTTTCATACGCACGGCCCCAGCGTTCATCCCGGGACACGGCGATACAGGGTGAGAAATTCCAGTGAATACCCCCGGCGGCCGTTTCGGTTGCGGTAATCCGTCCTATGCGTTCGACAAGCTCCGGATCATTTGCCGCTCCGAGACCGATATTGTGGGGAAACACCGTGGCGCCGCCCATCTTTGCACATCCATGAACAGAATCAATGCCGTACAGCAGGGGAATGCCGAGGCGTGTGGAAATGGCGGCTTTTTGATACTCGTTGCAGTGATCAAGCCAGTCTTTTGCAGATATTCCCGATCGGGGATGATCACCGCCGCCGCTCAATATAGAGCCGAGCGCCCAGGTTTTTGTATCCTGTGGTGAGGCGCGGTAGATAACCGCTTGCGCCATCTGTGCAACTTTCTCTTTCAGGGTCATCCGGGACAGGAGATCCTCCACCCGCTCTTCCACCGGAAGCGCGGTATCACGGTACGATGCAGTGGCAGGAACTTCGACAGTCTCATTTTTACCGTTACAGGTAGCTTCAACGAGAACGGTGCAAATCAGTATGGTTATAGCTACAACTCTATACTTTTTCATGATTTCCCCCAAATTGGTATCAAGTATAGCCCGGAATTGAGAAGAAATACTAAAAAGATAAAAAAAAGTCTCATGAAACGCGGATGCATCTCATGAGACATCGAGTACCAACGGTGATATCAGGCGAGTTCTTTTACCGTTTCGTCGTACACGGCCAGCGCTTCGGCGGACGGTTTTTTGGTAAGCAGGCTCACCACCACAACCACGAT
>MWCL01000008.1 GCA_002070025.1 Spirochaetes bacterium ADurb.Bin215 | reverse complement strand
ATATGGAATTGTCGGCCATCCATCGTATGGTGGTTCCGTGCTTGTCCGTCTCGTTCAACCGTTTGATCGATTCAACCGGTGTGCCTTTTTCATATTTCTGATGGTGTACATACCCGTCGCGCGAGACAAACGCCTCGAGCCAGACCGAAAGGGCGTTTACAACGGAAACACCGACACCATGCAAACCGCCGGAGACCTTGTAGGAGCCCTTGTCAAATTTACCGCCGGCATGAAGACGGGTCAAAACGAGTTCAAGGGCGCTTACCCCTTCTCCCTCGTGAATATCAATGGGAATTCCGCGTCCATTATCCTCGACACGTACAACATCGTTCTTTTCAAGAACGACGGTAATTGTGTCACAATGACCCGCCATTGCTTCGTCGATACAGTTATCTACAACTTCGTAGACCAGATGATGCAGACCGTCCGGTCCGGTTGATCCGATATACATACCCGGTCTTTTACGGACAGCTTCAAGACCCTTGAGAACTGTAATATTGCTTGCTGAATAAGTGGCCGAACTCATTTTGTATCCTTATATAGTAGAAACGCGTGAATTGTATAATATCGTCATTGTCAAAAAAAGTAAAGAAGGGGTATAATGCGCGCTATGGGTAACTGGGACTACAGCATATTTTGGAAAGAAGCACTCAATCAGTTAAAATCAGAACTTACCGAACAGGAATTCGCGATGTGGTTTAATATGGAATATGAAACCTCCCTCGAATCCTCTGTTGTCGTATCAGTTCCCTCTGCTTTTTATCGGGATCAGGTTGTTCAACGCTATCAGAATCAAATAGAAAACACCTTGTATGATCTTTCCGGGCATAAAATCGGAATAGTGTTCGAAGTAAAGACCAGAAAACGGGAAGAACATCCGGCCGCCCGGGAATCCGGTGACCACCCCGAGAATTCCGGCTCGGCGGCACGCTCTGCTCCGGTGGCGCGCGTTATTCAGCCGGTGCCCCGCGAAAACCACCCGCAGCTCCGGAACGACTATACCTTTGAAAATTTCGTAATCGGAGAGAACAATTCGTTTGCGGCAAACGCCGCCATAGCCATAGCGAAGAATCCCGGTTTGGCGTATAACCCCTGTCTTATCTACGGAGGCGTCGGTCTCGGAAAGACCCATCTCATGCAGGCTATCGGAAATCTTTCCTGGAAGGAACGGGGCAACAAGGTTATCTATATTACCGCGGAAAACTTCACCAACGAGTTCGTAGACGCGATTAAAACCTCAACCACCCAGAAATTCAAGAACAAGTACCGTACCGCGGATGTTCTCCTTATAGATGACATTCACTTTTTGCAGAAAAAAAACGAGACCCAGGAAGAGTTATTTCATACGTTCAACGCACTGTATGACGCAAGCAAGCAGATTATCTTTACCTGTGACCGGCCCGTTTCCGAGCTCAAGAACCTCTCCGAACGACTGCGGTCACGCTTTGAGCGCGGACTTACGGTGGATCTTCTTCCGCCGAGCTATGAAACCCGCTGTGCCATTCTGTCCATGAAGCTTGAACAACGAGGCGTTTCAATTCCCCAGGAAGTTATCAATCTCATTGCTAAAAACATATCGTCCAATGTCCGTGATCTTGAGGCATCCCTGACCAAACTCATTGCCTACTTTGAACTGACCAAAAAGCCGGTAACGCTCGAGGTAGCGCAACAGCAGCTTCGGGATTCCTTTGGCTCTCCGAGACAGAAAAACGTTACGGTTGAAACCATCCAGAAAGTCGTAGCGGAGTATTTTTCCCTTTCGTATGCCGACATCCGCGGGAAAAAGCGCACCAAAGCCATTTCGTTTCCCCGTCAGCTTGCCATGTTCATTGCCCGTGAGATTACAGAATATTCAACGACCGAACTCGGTATTGAATTCGGCGGTCGCGACCACAGTACCGTTATGCATGGATGTCAGAAAATAGAGGAACGCCTGAAAGCGGAACCGACTCTTGAAATGACGATCAATAAAATCAAGGAATTGATAAAGGATTATAACAGTTAAAAGTTGTTTATGATCTGTTCATATCATGCTACCATGCTGTGGACAGAATTTCAAATTGCCGGATTCTGTTGATATGTGTATAACAGGGTTTTGGTAATAAGCAAGTTGTTAAAGGTGTAAATCCTTGTATTGCAAGAACAAATTCGGGTTATCCGGATTTCAACAAGCCCTATTATTGTTACTGCTATTATATATATATTAATATGAATAGCCTGAATTGGAGGAACTATGAAATTCAGTTTTGATCGGGACGCTCTTTTGAAGGAAATTTCCATCGCTCAGGAAATAATTGCCACAAAGAACAATATTTCCATACTTTCCAATGTTCTTCTTTCCGCTGACAACGGATCCCTTACCATTCGCGCAACCGACATCAAAGTCAATTTTGAAACCAGAATTCCGGTGGATGTTCAGGAAGGCGGTTCAACAACGGTATTTTGCGACAAGTTCATGAGTATCATATCGTCGCTTCCTCCCGGGGAAATTGAGTTTGAGCAAAATGATGTCAAGATTTTTATTCGTCCCGCTACCAAAAAAGCCCGGTTCCAGTTAAAAAGCATATCAAGCGACAAGTATCCTGAATTTACCGTTCCCGAGAATTTGTCCTTTTTTGAGGTTCCGGTTAAAGATTTCAAGGAAATGATTAACCAGACGGTATTTTCCGTTTCCGATGATGAGACACGCTATTTCATGAATGGTGTGTACATGGAAAAGGTTGACGAAAAATTGCAGCTGGTCGCGACGGACGGACGCCGTCTTGCGTTTATTTCCAAGGAATTCGGTATTGCAATTCCGGACTTCAGGGGCGTCATCATTCCTCCCAAAATTTTGTCCCTCATCAATCGTCGCGCCCATGATGAAGGACCTCTGGCTATTGCGGTTGGAGAAAAGAATGTATTTTTCCGTTTCGCCAACTATGAGTTTTCTTCGGTGCTTATTGAGGGTCAGTTCCCCAATTACAGCAGGGTAATTCCCGAGAGCCAGGAGCACAGTTTTGAGGTTGACACCAAAGATATGGTGGAAGCACTCAAACGCGTCGCCCTGCTGGTTGAACAAAAGTCCCGCAGGATTTACATGACGGTTGGTCCGGGATCGCTTACCATAAGCTCACAGGAAACGGAAATAGGAACAGCCAGGGAAGAAATACCCTGCCGGTATGACGGTGAAGAAATTACCATAGCGCTCAATTACCTCTACATGGAAGAACCGCTCAAGGTAATCGGTTCCGAACGGGTTTGTTTTGAATTTACCGAACCGATGAAGGCAGTAACACTCAAGGCTGAACCCGCGAAAGACTTCTTCCACATCATCATGCCCATGCAGATGGAATAGTAGTCCGCGGTGCCGTTTTTATCTGTTTCATTCACCGATTACCGGAATATCGGCAACGATACGCTGGATTTGTTGTCCGGCGAGGTGTTCTTTGTAGGCGACAACGGGCAGGGGAAAACGAACATTCTGGAAAGTTTGTATGTCGCAGCGTACGGTGGATCATTCCGCACACGAAATGATGCCGAACTGGCAGCTCGGGGAACCGGCGCCTACAGCATACGGGTTCTTTTCCGCGATTCCGGCGACCGGACCCACACCATTTCCGTGGTCTACCAGGATGGAAAAAAGCGTATCGAGAAAAACGCCAAAAACATAACCGACCGCAAGGAACTGGTTGATACCATTCCTTGTGTTCTTTTTTGTCATGACGATCTTGATTTTGCAACCGGGAACCCTGAAAGGAAACGGTTTTTCATTGACCAGTCGCTTTCCATGTATGACAGTTCCTACATCGATGTTCTGCGGAAGTACAAAAAGGTGCTTAAAACCCGAAACTCCATAATCCGGGAAAAACGGCATGACATGCTGGATATCCTGGATACACAGCTTGCGGAAGCGGGTATGGAAGTAATTGAACGCCGGGAAAAAACCATCAGGGACTTCAACCAGGTCTTCGCCCGCCTGTATCGCGAGGTAAGCGGTATTGAAGGGGTCTCGATAGAGTATTCCCCGTCCTGGAAAAAGGATGCACTATCCGACATTCTGGTCAGTCTTGCGGAACGCCGAGAGCTGGACAGTACGCTCGGAACGAGTACTTCCGGGCCGCACCGCGACCGAATCCGTTTTGTGCGGAAAGGAACGGCTTTTGTCCCGACTGCTTCGACCGGTCAGAGAAGGCTCCTTTCGTTGTTGTTGCGGACCGCGCAAGCGCGGTTTTACACGGAAAAGAACGGAAAAAAGCCGGTTCTGCTCATGGACGACGTGATGCTTGAGCTGGATCCGGACAAGCGGCAGCGGTTTACCGCCTTGCTTCCCGAATATGATCAACTGTTTTGCACGTTTTTACCGGGAGAACCGTATGAACGGTATAAACGTTCTTCTACCAGGGTGTATCATGTAAGCGAAGGAACCTGGAATGGATAAAAAGGTACGATCGGCGGCAGAGATAATCTCGCGGCTTTTTGATTCTCTTGAACGGGAAAATTTTGAACAGGCCGACCGGTTTATACACAGCTGGAAAACGATTGTAGGCGAGCGTATTGCCGCGCACAGCAAAGTTCTGGACGTAAACCGGGGAAGCATTATCGTTGAGGTTGATCATCCCGGATGGAGCCAGCAACTGCAGATGATCAGGAAAAAGGCTCTTCACGAATTGGCCGCGCAGTTCCCCGAGCTGGGAATAACTGCAATGATAATCCGAGTTTCGTCAGTTTGTTCAGTTCCCTACCATCGGCAGGATACCCCGGTCGGAGGCGGCGTTACCCGCGTTGTTGACGAAAACGAAGCGGCGGTTCCGGTTGACGAAACACTTGATGATCCGCTCAAGGATGTATTGACCCGGCTGCAAAGCAGTATACGCAAAGGGAAACCGGAGTAAGGTTGTCTTGACCAGCTTCGCGGTGGTGCGGTATACTTCACTCCCTGTTTTAGGGGTAGAATTTTGATCATTTGAACCGGTCTTGCACAAGTCAGGGTTCTTACAAATAAAGGAGTCTAAAGTTCCATGAAACGGACATATCAACCCAGCAAAGTCAAACGCAACCGGAAGTTCGGTTTCCGTGCCCGCATGGCTACCCGCGGAGGACGCGCAATTCTCAAACGGCGGAGAGCAAAGGGACGCTACAAGCTTTCGGTATCAGACGAAAAGAAACCGTATTAATTGTGTTGTGAGCTGTGAAACGCTCAGGATTTCCCAAGGCGGAACGCCTCCGGCGTTCCGCTGCCATTCAGACAGTATTTCGAAAAGGAAGAAAATATTACGCGGACGGGATAAAAATTTTTATCCTTCCCAACGGGTGCGAACAGAACCGGGTAGTATTTACTTTTCCGCGTGGATATGGAAACGCAGTAGCGCGGAATTACTCCCGCCGGTTAAGTCGGGAAGCATACCGTCTTTGCAGGCAAAATCTGGCAACCGGTTTCGATATGGCAGTCCTGGTTTTTCCGGGGAAAGATTCCTTTCCGGAACGGAAAACACAGCTTGAAAAGCTTTTCAGGAAGGCCGGCCTTTGGTCGGAAATACATGAATAAAATTCTGACGAACATACTGCGCGGAGTAATCCGCCTGTATCAACGATTTCTTTCTCCGCTTTTTCCTCCTTCGTGCAGGTACCACCCGACATGTTCATCGTATGCGTATGAAGCGATTACAAAATACGGACCGGCAAAGGGTTTGTATCTTGCTGTTCGACGTATTCTGCGCTGCCATCCGTTTCATGCGGGTGGATACGATCCGGTGCCCTGACTTCGAAGGAATAAGCCCTAAAAGGAGCTACTAGCACTATGGAAAAAAATACGGTAATAGCGATTATTCTTTCCACCCTGGTTATCGTTCTGGGATTCACCCTTCAGGCAAAACTGTTTCCCCCGCAGGAGACGGCGCAAGCGGCTCCCCGTAGCATTGAAATGGTAAATGAACCCGTCACGGAAGAAACTCTTTCCGGCGACACCGCGCTCGTTACCGCCGTTGATGATACGGTTATTACCAATGAAGCGGATTCCGCTGCCACAGAAACCATTGACACCGAAGAAGACGCGAAAAATCCGGTAGCAGAAGCCCGGTATACCATTGAAACCGATCTGGTACGGGTTATCTTTACGAACCGCGGCGGCGATGTTGTTTCCTATCAGCTCAAGGAGCACCGGGATAACGGAGACCCGATCGAAATGGCGTACAGCCATGATGACAATCGGGCGTTTTCTCTGGTCCTGGGGCAGGAAAACGGCAAGGTAGTCGATGAGCTTTTCAATGTACGGAAAATCAGCGATACCGCGATAGGCTTTTACCGGACGTTTTCCGTACGGAACGCGGATGGTACCACGAGCAATTTTACCCTGGTCAAGCAATATTCTTTCGCGCCGGACGACTATCTCTTCGAGCTGAAAGTAACAATAGACGGCGATGAAACCCTGAAAGGACTCCAGTTTGGCAACGCGGCGTACAGTCTTCGTACCTCTCCGCAGATCGGCCCTGAATGGGACCAGAAGCAGGACCGGTATGAATACCGGAAGTTTTACTATCTTTTGGACGGAAAAAAGAAAACGGTAACCCTGAATCAGGGAAATACCAAGTCCATTTCCAGCCGGTTTACCTGGTCCGCGATGGCCGGAAAGTATTTTACGATTGTAGCGCTCCCGGAAATACCGATTCAGGGCGTAACCTACTCCACAATTTCCAAAGATCCGAAAAAGCCGGTTTCCCAGATGATACTGGTCCGCGCGCCGGTTACGGGACGGCAGGTAACGGATACCTGGCGTTTTTATCTCGGACCCCGGACTGAACGTGAACTGGCCCGGTACAATGTGGCAACCAATAACCCGTATCTTCTAACCGATGCGCGGTTGAATGAAATGGTGGGATCGAGCGGTATTCTTGCCCCGCTTGAATTCCTTCTCAAAGCAATCATGGAACTGTTTTATAAAATGATCCCGAACTGGGGTATTTCCATACTGCTTATGACCATACTCATGAGAATCGTCATTTTCCCGCTTACCAAGAAAAGCACCGAAGCAACCCTGAAAATGCAGGAACATGCTCCGAAAATGCAGGAGATTCAGGCAAAGTACAAGAACGATCCCAAGAAACTCAACGAAGAAATGGCGAAGTTCTATCAGTCGTCCGGGTACAATCCCCTTTCCGGCTGTTTACCGCTGGTTATCCAGTTCCCGCTTATTTTCGCGATGTACAATCTTTTCAACAACTACTTTGAATTCCGCGGTGCAATGTTCATTCCCGGATGGATCCCCGATCTTTCCCGCGGAGACAGTCTCATGCAGTTGCCCTTCCTGGTTCCCATTGTGAACTGGGGAGAATTGCGGCTCCTGCCCATAATTTACGTTGTTTCACAGCTCTTGTTCAGCAAAGTTACCCAGACTCCGACTGCCACTGCGCAGAAGGGATCCATGAAGTTCATGATGTACGGTATGCCGCTCATGTTCTTCTTCCTGTTCTATAATGCACCGGCGGGGCTTCTGCTCTACTGGACGTTCTCGAACATTCTTACGCTGGGACAACAAGTTGTAATCAACAAGATGATGCACGCAAAAAAAGAACTATCGCTTGTAAGCAAGTAACTTTATTTCGCCAGGAGCGTTACCATGATATACGAATTTGAAGGAAAAACGGAAAAAGAGGCTATAGAGCTGGCCGCGGCAGAACTTGGTCTGGAAAAAGATCAGTTTGACGTGGAGATTGTGGAAGCACAGAAGAACAGCATTTTCAAGAAAGGCTTTGTCAAAATCTGTGTTCATACTGACGACGCGGTGCAAAACACCCCGGATGGAAACCTGAAGCAGGATCGTGAAGCTCCCCGCCGAACCGCCCTCTTCCAGGATCCGCTTCCGCAGGATGATTATGAGAAAGCCATGGTTGATTTTGTGGCCTCAATGATCAGAAAAATGGGTTACGATGTTACGGTTGATGTTGTTTCCCGTGAGGAGCGCAAGATTGGGCTCCGGCTCAATTCGCCCAGCTCTTCCATCCTGATTGGACGGAAGGGTAAGAATCTCGACGCACTGCAGCTCTTGGCGAATGTGTATTCGGGAAAACTCGGACACGAAGGTACCCGGGTTATTCTGGACTCGGAAAATTACCGGATCCGGCGAGAGGAAACACTGGTTCGCCTCGCCTATACCACCGCAGACCGGGTTCGTACGAGCAGGGGATCCATGCTGCTTGAGCCGATGAACCCGTTCGAACGCCGGCTTATTCACACAACGCTGAACGACATCGGCGATGTTGACACCAAGAGCGAGGGAGAAGGACTGTACAAGCAGGTCCGCGTGTTTTACAAGGGGAGATAAATGAGAAGACTTGTTCTGTTTCTGCTGATTATCGGAGGAATCCTGACAGCGGAAGCGCAAGACATTCGGTCGCGACTTGATGTGCTGCTTTCCGGTGATTACGCAGAAGTTCTGCTTCGTGACGGGGTTCTCCGGAAAACTTCATATCGTGAAGACGGAACAAGTCTGCCGCTCCTTCCCCGGATCACGCTCGCAGAAGATGCGAAAAAATTCTGGTCGGGCGATCCGGCTCCTTTTGTAAGTGAAACCCTCTTTTTATACAAAAAATCTGCGGCCGTTCCGACCGGAGAGGATGTTCCCGGAATATCGGTGATACTCCGGTCCCTGTCCCGTCTGGAAGGTCTCGAATATTATTCCAACAGCCGGAAAACCATGCGTACCCTGTACAAGAGTTCGTACGCGGTTGAATCGGAAGAAAACCGGACGAGAATCGCCGATCCGGTTTCTGCTCCGGCAGACGGTCTTTCTGTTGTGGCGATTCAGGAAGATCTTACGTTTGGCGAATATGCATACCGGTATGATTACCGCCAGACAGATGATACCGCGGCCTTTTACTCCACCAATATTGATTCACTCAGTTACGGCTTTATCAGGATAATCAAACCCGGAAACTTGCGGATAGCACTCCTTGTCCATGATTTGGGAGACTATCTTCTGGTATACAATCTTACCCGGGCGGAATTTCTTGCGATTCCGGGAATGGAGAAAAAACTGAACGCTTCTTTTTCTTCCCGCGCGGACGCGGTATACGGCTGGTTTATAGATGAATATCAACAGTAAGGAGAGACAAAAAATGGCAAATACCGGAAAAATGCTGGTTATCGGCGCAATATTATTGGTTGTAATGGGCGGAGTTACCGCAGCAGCCATACTGATGGGCGGATTCGGCCCGAATACAGGAGATATACGAATGAAACAGGAAATTGATCCCGCGATTAGCAAAGACGGTTTATACGCCGTTATTGAAACAGAAAAAGGGACCATTACGCTTGAATTGTTTTACAAGCAGACCCCGCTCACCGTGTGCAATTTTGTCGGCCTTGCGGAAGGAACCTTGACCGCCGCGAAGGGCAAGCCATTCTATGACGGACTGATTTTTCACCGGGTTATCGAGAATTTCATGATACAGGGCGGTGATCCAGAGGGCCGCGGTACGGGCGGACCCGGATACCGTTTTCCGGATGAATTTGATCCTTCACTCAAACATGACGTTCCCGGTATTCTTTCGATGGCGAACTCGGGTCCGGGAACCAATGGAAGCCAGTTCTTCATAACCCATGTTCCCACGCCCTGGCTGGACGGTAAACACACCGTATTCGGACGGGTTGTGACGGGTCAGGATGTGGTAAACGCCATTGCGAACGGCGATGTCATGAACAAGGTACGCATTATCCGCAAGGGTTCCGAGGCGAAAGCCTTTGGTGCTTCACAGGCCGATTTCGACAGTCTTCTTGCAGGAGTCGCGGAACGAGGCAAGGCCGCGAAGGAAAACGCGAAAAAAGCGGTAGTTGAAGAAATTGCCAGGAAATGGCCGAATGCGCGAAAGGCCGAGTCCGGAGTCTTTTTTGAAATAACCAACGAAGGATCCGGCACCGATCTCAAGCCCGGCCAGACCCTCACCATGAAATATCGCGGATATCTGCTGAATGGAACCGTTTTTGATGATTCCGATATGCACAAACCGCTGGAATTCCAGGTTGGACGGGGACAGCTCATTCCCGGCTTTGATTCCCAGGCGCTTCAGATGAAGGTGGGAGAAAAGCGGACAATCGTTATTCCGCCAGAACTTGCTTACGGAGCTGCAGGCGTTCCCGGAGTTATCCCGGCGGATTCCTACATAGCCTTTGATCTGGAGCTTCTTTCAGCCCGGTAAATCAAAACCGCCTTCGGGCGGTTTTTTTTATATCCCGAGAGACGTACGGAACAGCTCCTTTACCATCGAATTGATCATTTCCGCCACGTCTTTCTGCATTGTGTCTTTTCTGTGGATAACCTGTGCATAAACTTCTGCGTTCTGTGCATTATGTATGGAAATTTGTATTGAATCCGACGAGCACCGGATGGAGCAGGTGAAGGCTGCCTCCGGGGTACTGACAAAGCCTGCCCGTGTCAGGCCCCGCCGCAGAATCCGTTCTTCCCGGCTGTTTGTTCCGGAAATGTGTAGTGATACAGGAAGGTCTATATCCTGAACAAGGAAAGCGGCCGGCTGAAGTGTGTAGAGGAACGAGTATAATTGTCGGCTATTCCGTGATTTTTTTGGATTTACCGGTACAAGATACTCTGATACCGCTTTGGAAAGATAGTTTTTCTCCCAGACGGGATGTAATTCTTGTATAACTTCGAGAAAACCAGTCGGATTTCGTCCCATCCGGGCCTGTTCAAAACGATATGACGGTTTTGCCTGGGGAATGAGCAATACTTCCTGTTCTTGCGCGCGTGCAAGATATTGACGCGCGATGTTCGGCCAGGCGTCATACGCGAGATAATAAAAACTGTTATAGTATAAGGGATTACCACCGCGTTCGTAAAAATGGGCCACGCGCTTGCTGTAAATCCGGAAAAGACCGTCGTGAAACCAGACCCGGGCGGAATATCTGATTGTGTCCACAAATCGTGTAACTGCTGTGGAAAAGTTGTGGATAATACGACGTTTTTCACGGGAAAGAAGAATCTTGTTGCGGTCCCGCTGGATCCTGCTTATATCAGCTTTGAACTGATCGGGGGTTGTTCCATAATTCGCTATCCAGGAAAGATCTTTACGGTTCGTTATTGCTTCAAGATAGGGAGCCGCTTCTTCCGGAAATCCGGCCTGGACAAGAGTATCAGCAAGACCCAGGGACGCAAGCGGGGTTGAATCGAGGGAATACGCCTTTTGATACCGGGTTAATGCCGCTGAAAAATCGAGTCTGCGCAGTTCCAGTTCTCCCTGCATGAGATATCCGGAAGACCGGGAGGCCGCGCGAAGAGATCGTGCGGTATCTTCATACGCGTCGTCGAATTTGTAAAAGATTTCCTCCAGAATGGAGCGATTGTACAAATAGATGGAACCGAGAAAATTCTGCTGGTTCTCGCGCGCGAAGGACACGGCCAGGGTGTAGAATTTTTTCGCATTCTCATAATCGAAGGCCGAAGTATAGAGATTTCCCAGTCCCACGTACAGATTTCCGTCCGGTCCGTAGTGTTCCAGTATGCCAAGAAGGGCGGTTATCCCTTCTTCAAGCTTGTTTGTCTTGTAGCAAAGCCAACCGAAATTTGACCAGCCGTACAGGTCGTCAGGAACAAGGGCCAGATATTTGCGCTGCCACACCAGCGCTTCCTCGTCCTCGTTGAGATAGCCGTAACATGACGCAAGATGTTCATACAGGTCTGCGTGGTTGTTCATCCCGAGGGAAAGAGCGGTGAGAAACTCCTTCTTTGCCGGTTCGTAGAGTTTTTCCTTTTCATACACGGTTCCCAACACAAACGGGAAGCGGGGATCTTCCGGATACAGGGCTTTCCCCCGGGTAAGCGTCGCTACGGCTGTTTCCCAGTTCTCTCCTGCAATGGATTTCTCCGCCAGCGAAACAAGTTCCTGTGCGGTCGTTTGCGCCTCAAGCGATGGAACGGCAAGAAGCACGACGAAGAGGAGAAGTACCGATCTATGCAAGGAAGACCGTTTTGATGAAAGGGTCTTCGCAAGATCCAACGCCTCGTCTGCGTCTTCCCGGGTACACCGGGGCGCAAAGCGTGCTTTTTGCTCCAGAGCATGCAAGCGGTGCAGGTTCTCCGCGAGTATGGGCGGGGGATTTCTATGCTTCTTCTTGTGCCGATATACCCGTTTCGCACACAGGAGAATGATGCGCCGGTTATTTGTTGAATAACGCAGAATTACTCGCTCCCGGAGACGGATAGCGGGAACGGCAAGCAGCAGGCATACAAGAACAATGAGCGATACTGTGCGCGCAAGTGTTGGCAGGTACTGTGCTGCCTGCTGGAGGAAGCCGTTCCCCGTTTGCGGTTCTTCCCCCGGGGAAGGAGAATGAAGGAGACCGCGGTTATCAATAATCTCATTGAGAAGGGAGATGAAGTCGTCTCCTCCCGCATTATTCATGAGCAACAGTTCTTCGCCTTCGGCAATACGGTTTGTCGTGGGATCAAAAGATATCCAGCCGTATTCAGGGAAAAAAACTTCAACCCAGGCATGCGCCATGTTTGACCTGACGGGGAAATAATCCAGCGAGGAAGATTCGCTGTCGAGAAAAAAGCCTGCCGCGACACGGGAGGGAATTCCGGCGGTTCTGAGCATGAGACAGAGTGAAAACGCAAAGTACGTGCAATAACCCTTTCGTGACGAAAACAGGAAATGTTCCAGCTGGTTTCCGGTTTGCGACGGTCCGGGCTTGAGTGAATACCGGTATTCTCCGTTTCGGAGAAATTCGTTCAACAGAAGAATGATGTCGTAATAGCCGGTAAACTGCCCCGAGATGTCCTCGACAAGGGGTTGCAGCATGGTTTTTGTTTCAGGATCGATTTCCGTGTAAACCTCGTAGGTTTCATCCGGAAGATCCGTGCCGGGAACCGGGAAGGGAGAATCGTAGAGCTCGAAGGGTATAAACCCGGTTGTATGGCTGGTAACCTTGTAGGCTCCGTTGAATGAAGCATGCTGCCACATGGCATACGGGGTTACTTCCACAGGATAATCCATGGCAATGAGAGACTTCGGATCAAAATTGACGATAAAAACTTCTTGAGAAACTTCTTCGCGTAACAGCCGTTCCTCTGCAGGGATTGTGGTCGGTATTGCGGGGACAGAAGTTATCTGCGGCGGTTCGCCCGGTACCGGCTTCTCGTAAAAACCGCGTTCGGGATCCCACCCGGAAAGATACACCCTCCTCAGAAAATTTCTGCTGTACTGCTCGGGTGTGTGAACAATGCAAACAAGCTTGTTGTTCAGGGATATTTCGTTTTGCAGGCTGAGGTAGGGGGAAAAATCAAAGCGGAAAAGGGTCGGCTGAATAAGTCCGCCGGTGTTTGCGACCGATTGCGCATTGTAGGTTCCAAGAAAGAGGACCGTCAGCGCGAGGAAAATGGGAACAATGCCGGCCAGGATTCCGTATGGTTTCCGGGAATCGGTATTGGAAAAAATCAGCGAACCGATAATCGTCACAATGAAAAAGACGACATACAGCGCAGCCTTGAAGGGGTGCGGGAAAAGGGTTAGCGAATGGTTTCCCTGTGCCCAGAAAAAGGCAGCAAACAGGATGAGGAGAACAAGCGGTTCTAGTGATCTCCAGGCGCGCTTGCGGAAGCCGGCCGCAGTAGCGGTAAATACGAGAACGAAAAAGAGCGCTGACGGATAAAAAACGAGCGTGATATGCAGGTAGATTCGGTGAACGGAAAAAACCGGAAGGGTTGCGGCCGCTGACAGAAGAACCCTGACGAGAAGACAGCTCAACCCTGCGAAAAGCCCCAACGGCAGCAATCGTATGCGTGACCGTGCGGCAACGAGGCCGCCCAGAACGGCTGCCAGCGTAACAAGGGGCAGTGAGTACCCGGTAAAAAACTCGGGCAGATAACGGGCTGGCAACAGCGAAAGAAGAAGGAGGGATATGGTCCGGAAGATGGTTCCCTGGTTACAGTATGTGCGCATGTATGCCTTCCTGTTCCAGACGGGTACCAAAGCGTTCAAAATCGATGGGGCGGAAAACGGAGCCTCTGCTATCAAAATTGTTGGAAACAAAGAGCCATTTTCGCAGATACGCTCCGGGCTTGTGAGCCTCAGCTTGCACGGGATAGGGTCCGGTGAACCAGAGAATCCGGTGTCCAGATGATTTCAGAATACGGGCGCCGGGAAGCGAAAAGAGCAAAATTGTCGCTTTGGGGGGGATACGGCTTGTTATAGTTGTGAAGTCCGGAACCGGGGAAGAAAGAGCCGGGATGGCGAGGGCATCGGTAATTGTCTTGCGGGTATCGTTAATTCCCGGTTCAACCCGGAGCAATTCGATGGTATCGTCCGGGTTGCTCCATACCAGGATGATGGTCATCCTGTTTTCAAGCGCTTCCAGGAGAAACGCCGCCGCCCGGTTAATCAGGCTCGTAAAGGCCCGGTCTGCTGTTTTTCCTGCTGTATCCGGACCGTCTGTATTGAAAAAACAAAAGAGTTCCGCGGCCGGCGGCGGCAGGAGTTCTCCTTCCCGAATGGAAAGAGACCCGCTATGGGCATACACTTTCCAGTTGATTTTCCGGGGATCATCACCGGGAAGATAGGTCCGTGTTTCGTACAGGTTGTCAGAACGGTTAAAGGTACTTGTTCCGCTCACCCTGCCGCTTTTACCCGAAACGACGCCTCCGGCAGCATGGGGCTCCGGGGTTGCAGGGAAAAGCATCTGTTCAATGGCGTTTACGGCGGGAGCCTGGAGGCGGAATGCAAAAAACGAGGCAAAATCGTGAAGAACCAGGTATTTTTCCCGGCTTGAAAATAGGCCCCTATCGGGTGAAGGAGGCGTGTGTTCGGTTTGTACCCGGCCAATCGGAAGATCAAGCGACCAGCCGTCTACTTTCCGGGAACTATGCAAGCGGTGAAAGTGGACATGCAGCCGTGCACCGCACAAAAAACGGATCCACAGTGGAGGGAGGGCTGTTCCTGTAAGCGAAACCCGGCCATGGGGCAGTTGCTCGATACGGAATTGGGTCCTTTTCCAGAAGGGCCGGGCGGCGAGGCAGGCGGCAAGGGAAAAAAGCGCATACGCAAGGATTAACAGACCGGCCAGCGCGGAGCCCAATTCGCCCCTGATCCTGCCAAGCAGCAGGAGAACCGCAGCAGCAAGCAGATACAGGGCTCCAGGAACCGTTACGGGACAATAAGGCTTAAACGATCTCTTCGTGAGCGGCATCTTGTGTCCAGTCAGTTATTCGGGACATTTTCTCGAGTACGGAACCGGTTACTTCCTTGATTATTTCAGCGGTTCCGGTCCGGTTGTCACGGGGTATGATCCGGTGTGCAAGCAGGGGTTCGGCGAGATCTGCAATATCATCGTCCTGCAGCCAGGTTCGTCCCCGTATCAGTGCCAGCGTTCGTCCGGCATGAAGAAGCTGGAGCGCACCGCGGGGTGAAACACCCAGTTTGACCGCGGGGTGCTTTCTTGTTTTTCGTACCAGTGAAACGATGGCCTGTTCGAGGGCGGGATGGCAATAGACCGTTTTTTGTTCTTTCCGGGACGCGAAAATGTCCTCGTCGGTTACCCCGGGCTGCAGGGAAGGAAGAATGGTTTCCGAAGGATCATCATGAAGAATGGTCCGTTCTGCGTCCTCATCGGGATACCCAAGAGAAAGCCGCATCATGAAGCGGTCGAGTTGTGCTGCGGGAAGCGGGTAGGTTCCTTCAGTTTCAACCGGATTTTGCGTGGCGACAACGAAAAAGAGCGGGCTTACGGGCCGGGTTATACCTCCGGAGCTTACCTGGTGCTCGGCCATAACCTCCAGAAGCGCAGACTGGACCTTGGGTGTTGTCCGGTTTATTTCGTCCGCAAGGAGAATATCGCAAAAAACGGGTCCGGGCATGAATTCGAAAGTATGTTTTTCCGGATTGAATACGTCAACACCGGTTATATCATAGGGAAGAAGGTCCGGCGTGAACTGGATACGCTTGAAATTGACGGGATGCGGGTTTTTTGTGGTTCCGGTACCAACAATCCGGGAAAGGGTTTTCGCCAGCGTTGTCTTGCCAAGGCCGGGAACATCTTCCAGGAGTATGTGACCGCCGGAGAGAAACGCCGTTACAAAACGTTCCAGTTCTGAAGGTTTGCCGCGAATAACGGATGAAATTTCAGCGATTAACCGTTCCGCAGTTATTTTTGTGCTCATTGCAGAGAAGTATAGCATAGGTGACGCATTTTTTCTGTACTGTAATTGAGTTGTCAATAACGGAGGAACTGTATATCCTGAACGGGAGAGAGGTCTGGTCCCGGTGGAAGCTGTGTTTTCTTTTTTACTTTTATTTTCCGCATTAATTTTGCTCGGCTGGTTTTTGTTTTTTCTCGCGGCCGGAATAATCGTTTATCATTCTTCCATGAGTACGACGCCTGCGGCTTTTGAAACCAGATCCATTCTGGAGGCGGAAAAAAAGACAGTCGTGTATTCCCATACCAAAGATCCCCGGCTTATGGATATCGTAAATGAAGGACGCGCGCGATGGGAAACGTACCGGGAAGAGGGTTTGTTCGATGAACTGAGCCTTGTTACGCATGATGGATTGTCCCTGTCCGGATATTATTGGCCGGCGGGAAGAAATCCTGGACTAAACCGGTCCAGCGGGCCGAACAGGTTCAGTTCTTATCCGGAGCGGACGGTGGTATTGCTTCATGCACTCATGGATTCAGCCTCCGGCATGAACTATCTTGCCGAAGCCTATCATCAACTTGGATGGAATGTGTTTTCACCGGACATGCGCTCTCATGGTGAAAGCGAAGGAAAATACCGGACGCTGGGAATCCGGGAATCCGGCGATCTCGCCTGTTGGGTGCGGCTTCTTGTGGAACGGTATGCACTCAAAATCATCTTCATTCATGGTGTTTCCATGGGAGCCGCAACCGGACTTTTTTACGGCGCCGGGAAGAAAAATCTGCATGAGGCGGTAAAGGGCATAATTTCAGATTCCAGTTATTCGGATTACCGGGAAGCGCTCATCAAGGTTGTGGAATCAATGGTAAAGTACCGGTTTTTGGCGCGGTCAATTGTTTTTGGTGCCAATATTACCTCCATCTGTCATACCGGCGTTCGTTTCGGGAGAATGAGTCCTGAAAAGATAACCCATACCATTCCGGTTCCGATTTTATTGTTTCATGGACAAAAGGACGTACTTATTCCGGTCGGGATGGCAAGAAAGCTCTTTTCCCGCGCGGTGAAACCATCGGATGAAATGGTTGTTGTACCGGAAGCGCCCCATGTAGGCGCGTTTTTCTATGCCCGTGACTTTTATATGCAGAAAATTATGGATTTTGTCAGGAGGTCCACATGATGAACCGAGTTTTATACCGGAGTTGCCTTTCCGTATTTGTTATGCTTTGCAGTATTGTTCCGGTATTGGCCCAGGAAGGTGATACCGGGAAAGCCCTGCTACCGGTTACCCGAATCGCATTATTCTCTTCGGGTGTGAGTTTTATAGAACATTCAGGTTCGGTAACCGGACCGGCAAGTTTTCCTCTGGCGTTTCAGCGGGATGCAGTTAACGATGTTCTCAAATCGCTCGTAATTCATGATTCAGAAAGCCGGAATCCGTCCGTAACATACGATTCCGAAGATACTCTTGCCCGGACGCTCCAGAGTCTTTCCGTAAATCTCTCCGGAAATCCCGGATTGTCAGAAATTCTTCAGAGCCTTCAGGGAAATGAAGTACAGGTGACGGTTCCGGATCCGCTGACCGGCAGAATTGTCAGTATTGAAGCGGCTGGCGGAATCGCCGCGTTTCCCGACGGAAAACGGCCGGTCATGAACCGCGGGAGCATGAATCTCATGACTACCGAAGGGTTGCGGAAAATCAGTCTTTCGGAAATTTCTTCCATTACTTTTACCGACCCCGTCATTATGCAGGATTTTAATCGTGCGCTTGATTTGCTTGCGTCCGCGCGGGATGATGAAACCAGAACGCTTTCTGTACATCTCCCTGGAACGGGGACCCGCCCGGTTTCTCTTGGGTACATTGTACCGTCCCCGGTATGGAAGATTTCCTACCGGCTGGATCTTTCGCAAAAAAAGCCGGTGCTGCAGGGTTGGGCCATTATTGATAACACGAGCGATTCTGACTGGGAGAATATCGAATTGACGCTTGTTTCCGGCCGGCCCGTTTCGTTTATCCAGCAATTGTATCCGCCCTACTACCTTTCCCGTCCCGAGGTGCCTCTTGCCATCGCCGGCGCGGCCGCTCCGGAAGTGTACGATTCAGCCATGGACAGTGAACTGATGAGCGACTATGCGTATGAAATGGAGGCGGCTGCGCCGGTTCCCTCAATGAGTTATGCAAAGAAGGCGGAGCGGAGTGCCGCCGGAGTTTCAACGGGGCAGGTGGAAACCGCGGCTGCCGCCAGGGCCGGAGAGTTGTTTTTGTTTACCTTGAAAAATCCTGTGTCCATTCCGCGGCGGCAAAGCGCCATGGTTCCGCTTGCCGAAGCAGCGGTCACCACGAAAAAAGTGTCGGTTTTTTCCGGGGAGAACGCGTTTTCGGGTGAATCGCACCCCATGCTTTGTGTCGAACTCGTTAATGAGTCGAACATGCGGCTTCCCGCGGGACCGGTAACCGTTTTTGACGGAGCTTCGTATGCCGGAGACGCATTGCTCGAATTTTTACCGGAGAACGATACCCGTCTTCTGGCCTACGGGGAAGATCTTGGTGTTGCGGGAAGTCTTCGTGAAGAAACGACCAGGGATGTTGCTTCCGTGAGCGTTTCCCGTGGAGTTTTAACCATTACCCGGACACAAAAAAAGACGACCACCTATCAATTCCGAAATACGACATCTGAATCCCGTTCCCTCGTAATAGAACACCCGATAACGCCCGGCACAACACTAGTAGAACCGAAGAAACCCGCGGAGCAAACAGTCGGCCACTACCGGTTTGCGCTTGATGCAGCTGCCGGCAAAACGGCTCTGTACACGGTTCAGGAGGATCGACCGGTTTCGGAAACCGTTTCGCTTTTACAGCAGAATACCGACACGCTTCTCTATTATGCGACGTCGGGGGCGGTTCCCGCAGATATCCGGAAGGCGCTTGAAAAGGCGGTGGAATTTCGTCGGGGTATAGCGGATCAGGAATCTGCGTTGAGCGAGTTAAACCGGGAACGGAATGAACAGATTGTCGAACAGGAACGGGTTAGAAGCAATCTTCATGCGGTTGGCAATTCGTCCCGGCAGGGTCAGGAGTATCTGAAACAATTGACGGAACTGGATGTTCTGTTGGCTCGCCTGGCAGCGGATATTGCAACTGGCAGGGAGGCTCTCCAGCAGCAGCAGAAGCAGTATCAACGCTATCTGGAATCATTGTCGTTTAAATAGTTCCGGGTGAAGGTCCCGGGCCTGTTCTTCGTTCCGTGTTTGTTCACAGGAGAGCTGAAAGCGAACCATGGTATCAAACAGCCGGAAAAGGGCGGATTCGTCCGCCCCGGGCTCGGCCAAACCCGCCGCTTTGAGCTCGCGGATGAGGTAGCCGACAGATTCCATTGTTGATAGATACTCTGGTGCGGGCTGCTTTTTGAAGATGAACCGCGATCGATAGTCATTTTCAAAGGAAAGGCAGGGAAGGTCGTGGAGGCTCCGTGAGAGCTTCCACATTTTCTTCGCGAAAAACCAGGTGGCGTCTATAACGATAATCAGCAGTTTTTTCCCTGCCGAAGCGTTTCGGAGCCGGGGATCCGCCGCGGTAAACGCCTGTTGCGACGGAAACAATACAACCGGATAGTACTTTGTCCCGTCTCCGTAGGGAGTGCTGCCCTCCCGGCCGCTGGTCAATTCGAGCAGCCGTACATTGGTCGTAAAATCAATCCCCACAAGAATTTCAGATTCCACGAGCGAAAGCGCGCAAAGCCGGCCTGTCCCGGTTTTTTGCTGATAGGCTTCTTTCGGATGCATCAGAAAAAGAAAGGACACGCCGGGATCAATAACGGTGACTTCCGGACAGAGACAGTGTTGTTTTGGTCTGAAACAGGAATAACATCGTTTAAACATGTATGCGTACCCAACTATGCCATAAAAAATGAATTGGCGCTATTGACTCCGCACCAGGAACCGTTACTCTTTAAGACAAGGGAAGATGCCAATGGACATGTATACCAGGATTGCAGAACATTATGACCTCCTTTTCCCGCTGGACGCGCAGGTTGTTTCATTTCTTGAAAAGGAAATGATGTCCCTCGAGATACCCTTTGACCGGTATCTTGATATCGGTTGTGCAACCGGAGCACTGCTTTCGGCGTTCAGCGGGAAATTTCGTCATTTGTATGGTCTCGACCTCGATCCGGCCCTTCTTTCCCTGGCGGCAAAAAAACTTTTTCCGGTAGATACGGGTAAAACCGAATTGCTGGAAGCCAGCATGGCCGATCTGGACACGCTGTTCCCCGAAGAAGAGTTTTCCGTTATTACGTGTATGGGAAACACCCTTCCCCATCTGGAGCTGCCGGAATTCGGACCTTTTCTGGAAAGCGTTTCACGGCATCTGGAAGGCGGGGGAGTCTTCATTTTTCAGATAATCAATTATGACCGTATTCTCGACAATGCCCTGCGCGGCCTTCCAACCCTTGAACGCGGGGAAGTAACCTTTAGCCGGTACTACTCCCTTCTCAAGCCGAACGGCCGGATCGATTTTGATACGATTCTTACCGACCCGGAAGAGGAGCTGGAAATAGAAAATTCCGTTGAATTGACGCCGGTACGCAAACGACAGCTTGAAGAGTATCTCTATAGCGCGGGATTCACCCGGGCGCGCTTCTTCGGTTCATTCTCCGGTGAACTTTGGACCCCCGAATCGTTTTTAACTATTGGTGTGTGCTCCTGAAAACGCACCGTCTTGTTGCAATTGCAACATTGCGCCCCGGTCATTATCGATACACTACAGACAGATAGAAACCCTGAGGAGGAAAAATTATGTCAATGTTTTGTTTTCAGTGCGAACAGACCGCCGGAGGAAAAGCCTGTACGGTTGCCGGCGCCTGCGGAAAAAAGGAATCAACCGCCAATCTCCAGGACGGACTCACCGGCAAGCTCATTGCCCTGTCACGGGCCGTCAAGGACAAGGGTCGTTCGGCCAAAACCGACGAACTGGTTCTCGATGCGCTCTTTACTGCAATTACCAACGTGAGTTTTGATGATGCGCAGATTTCGGCGCTTGCCGCACGTATAGACACGGCGGTTGCGGATCTGGGCGGGTATGGCTCCTATCCCGAAATGGATCTCAATGAGTTGTGGCAGGCGGGAGACGAAGACACGCGCAGTCTCAAGTCGCTCCTCCTCTTTGGTATGCGCGGAATGGCGGCTTATGCCCACCACGCGGCAGCGCTCGGCAAGACCGACAACTCGGTCAACGAGTTTTTCTACAAAGGCCTGCGAGCTCTTGGAGCAGAACACACCGTTCCCGAACTTCTGGATCTCAATATGGAATTCGGCAAGGTGAACCTTGCCTGCATGGAACTGCTGGACGCGGCGAACACCGGCGCCTATGGCACCCCCGAACCGACAAAGGTAACCACCAATGTGGCCCCCGGACCGTTCATTGTGGTGAGCGGTCACGACCTGCTCGATCTCAAGCAGCTGCTCCTGCAAACTGAAGGACAGGGCGTTGATGTGTACACACACGGAGAAATGCTCCCCTGTCACGCCTATCCCGATCTCAAGAAGCACAAACACCTCAAGGGCAACTTCGGTACCGCCTGGCAGAACCAGCAGAAGGAATTCGACGGGGTTCCCGGCGCCTTCCTCTTTACCACCAACTGCATCATGCCGCCGAAGGCAAGTTATTCCGACCGTGTGTTTACCACCAGTGTTGTCGGATTCCCCGGCCTTGTGCACATTGACGGAAAAGACGGCAAGAAAGATTTTACCGCGGTCATCGAAAAAGCCAAAGAGCTTGGCGGGTATGCCGAAGAGCGCAAGATGACCGGTATTAACGGCGGCGATGTTCTGACTACCGGTTTCGGACATGGAACCGTACTTTCGGTCGCGGGGAAGGTCGTAGACGCGGTTAAAGCCGGCGCCATTTCGCATTTCTTTCTCGTTGGCGGCTGCGACGGCGCGAAGCCCGGACGGAACTACTACACCGATTTCGTGAAGCAGACCCCGAAGGATTCCATTATCCTGACTCTGGCCTGCGGAAAGTACCGGTTCAACGATCTTGATCTTGGAGAAATCGGTGGATTGCCCCGCATCATGGACATGGGACAGTGCAACGACTCCTACAGCGCCATCAAGGTCGCGCTCGCCCTTGCCGACGCGTTCAACTGCGGAGTCAATGAACTCCCGCTTTCCCTCGTCCTTTCCTGGTACGAACAGAAAGCGGTTTGTGTCCTGCTCACCCTGCTTTCACTCGGAATCAAGGATATTTTCTTAGGTCCCACCCTTCCCGCCTTCGTTTCGCCGAACGTGCTGAAGGTACTCGTTGACAACTGGAATGTAACACCGATTTCAACGCCGGAAGCGGACCTCAAGAAAATCCTCGGCTAAGAATCCTCCTCGTTTCCTGTAGACGCCGCTGCCGGTATCCGGTAGTGGCGTCTTGTTTTTTCCTGTGGTATCCTGAATGCAGGAAGGAACCATGAACGAAACGAAAATAATCCACAATGGCCGGCTTGTTGACGAAGAAACCGTGCGGTTTTCACTGAACGATACCGATTTGCTGTACGGATACGGGTGTTATGAGGTCCTCAAGGTCCGTAACGGACTCCTCTATTTTCCGGAAGATCATGTTGAACGCCTTCTTTCCTCCGCGGAAATTCTCGGGTTTGAGCATGATCTTGACCGTGATGATCTGATCACCGCGCTCCGTATGCTCGTCGTTTCGCTTGAACTGGTGGACGCAAATCTCCGGATTGTCGTGCTTGCCCACGACGGTCGTCCGGCGGACTGGTACATCCTTCCGCAACCGGCCTTTTTCCCGCCAAAGAATGCGAAAACGAGCGGCGTTGACTGTCTTCTCTATGAGGGAGAGCGGCACTTTCCCAAAGCAAAAAGCCTTTCCATGCTTCTTTCCACCGTTGCATTCCGGGCGGCGTCCAGACGGGGCTGCTACGATGCCCTGCTCGTGGACCGGACCGGTGAAATAACCGAAGGAACCCGGACCAACGTGTTTTTTGTGGATAAAGACGCGCCGGATACGGTATATACCCCGCAGGCGTCCCGGGTGCTTTCGGGTATTACCCGAAAGACCTTTCTGCAGTCTCTGGATGCGGCCGGCCGCCCCTGGAAAGAAGCCCCGCTTCGCCTCGACGAGGTCCTCGGTGGTCGTTACGGTCTTCTTGTGAGCAGTACCTCAACCACGCTGGTGCCGGTGGCCCGGCTTCTTGACCAGGAAGGAACCGGCGTACACACCCTGCCGGTGTTTGACGAACTTAAAAAACTTTCCGCTCATTATGACGCCTGGCTTTCGGCGCGTGAAGCGGAACTGAGGGGGACACCATGAAGCATTTGACCAAAGAACTCTGGTTCAACACCCGGACGATGCGGGAGTTTATCAATATAACTCCGACGGTCGAAGAGCTGGTCCGGGAATCCGGGATCCAGGAAGGCTTATGTCTGGTAAATGCCATGCATATTACCGCGTCGGTGTTTATCAATGATGACGAAGGCGGGCTCCACAAGGACTTTGATCTCTGGCTGGAAAAACTCGCGCCGCATGAACCGGTTTCGTCATACCGCCACAACGTGGGCGAGGAAAACGCCGACGCACACATGAAACGGCAAATCATGGGACGGGAAGTGGTCGTCGCGATAACGGGCGGGAAACTGCACTTCGGCCCCTGGGAGCAGATTTTTTACGGTGAATTCGACGGCGGCCGGCGCAAAAGGGTCCTCGTTAAAATAATAGGTGAGTAGGGTGGACGACCAGTTTTCCCGAACCGCGCTCCTTCTCGGGCAGGACGGGGTAGAGAAACTCGCGGCCGCGACTGTCGCGGTGTTCGGCCTCGGCGGCGTGGGGTCTTACGCGGCGGAAGCCCTTGTGCGCGCCGGTGTGGGAACGATTGTGGCGGTGGATAACGATACGGTCGCCGAATCGAACCTGAACCGTCAGCTCATCGCCCTGCGGAGCACGCTCGGCCGGCTCAAGGTTGACGTGTTCGCTGAACGCGCGCGCGACATCAATCCCGCCGTGAACGTTATACCCCGTCCGGTTTTTGTGAACGGAGAGACCATCGCTCATTTTGATTTTTCACCCTGGACCTATGTGCTTGACTGCGTGGACACGGTAACCGCAAAACTCCTCATCATTGAACACGCGCGCGCCGCGGAAGTACCGGTGTTGAGCTGCCTTGGAATGGGGAACAAGCTGGATCCGACCCGGCTTGAACTTGCGGTAATAGAAAAAACCTCGGTGTGTCCGCTTGCGCGGGTCATGCGCCGCGAGCTCCGCGCCCGGGGCCTCCGGAAGGTTTCCGTCCTCTACTCGCGGGAAGAACCGGTTCCGGTGGAAGGCCGCGTCCCGGGGAGTGTTTCCTTCGTGCCTTCCGCCGCCGGTCTCATCCTTGCCGGTGCGGCCGTACGGGCCATTACCGGCCGGTAAACGGATTGTAGAAGCGGTTTCCGTCCCGGAAGGTGAACCACGCGCCGAAGGCAAAGAAAAGCACCCCGATGCAGACAACTGCGGCATCGGTGCGGGTAAAGGGTTTGCCGGAGTACCAGGTACGCTTCCGGTGTTTGCCGAAACCGCGGAGTTCCATTGCCTGGCTAATCGTGTCGATGCGGGCAAGGGACGAGAAGATGAGCGGAAGCAGAATCGCGGCCGCGCCCTTGAGCCGCTTGCGGAATGAGTTTTTACGGGAAAGTTCCACGCCCCGCGCCTGTTGGGCCCGGGAAATGTCGCGGAAGTCCCGCTGGATATCCGGAATGTACCGGAGCGTCAGGCTCACTGCGTAGGCAACCGTGTAGGGAACGCCGATGCGGTTCAGCGACGAAGCGAATTCGCTCGGCTGGGTGGTTACAATCAGTACTATGGCGACCGGTACCACCATGTTGTATTTGAGTAGCACGTTGAATTCATAGAACAGTTGCTCGGCAGTAAGGGTGTATCTGCCGAATCCTTCCGCGAGAACGGTTCTCGTTCCATAGACAAGCACTCCCTGTTCGGGTTCAAACAGGTAGATGGTGACGAGATTCACCATCATGAACACGACAAGAAATTTTACAATGAAACTGATCTCGGAAAATCTCGTGCGGGACACTACGAAAACCACGGCGGAGACCGCGGCCATTATGAGCATGATGCGGGTGTCGTACGTTATCATGGCGAGCACGGACCAGAGGATGAAAAACACAAACTTCGTGGTACCGCAGAGGGCATGGAGCGGGGTTTTCCGGGGAATGTAAGCAAGCATGAAGGAACTCATCGACGGCGCTCCTTGCGGTCGTATTCTATAAACCGCTGTACAAAGCCGTCGGGATGGGAAAGGCCGGCCCGGAGCGCGAGGTCATAGAGCGAGGTTCGTTTCAGGCTCGCCTGTTCAATAATGTCGTCATTGGTCAATATTTTTGCCGGTGTATCATCCGCAATGAGTTTTCCGTCGGAAAGCACCATTGCGCGGGTCGTATATTCAAGCATTAAATGCATGTCGTGGGTAATCATGAGCAGGGAAAGCCCGGTGGTGCTGTTCAGCGATTCCAAAAAATCCATTATATCCGTGTAATGTCGGAAATCCTGTCCGGCGGTCGGCTCGTCCAGAATGATGAGTTCGGGATTGAGAACAAGAATTGACGCGATGGTGACCCGCTTTTTTTGGCCAAAGCTGAGCGCGCTGATCGGCCAGTTCCGGAACGGAAACAATCCGCAGGTTTCGAGCGCCTCATGTACGCGTTGTTCCGCTTCCTGAGCGGGAACACCCCGGTTTCTCAAGCCGAAGGCAACTTCGTCAAAAATCATGGGATGAGAAATCATCTGGTTGGGGTTTTGCATTACATAGCCGATCTTGCCGGCACGTTCCTTGATGGAAAGCCGGGAGAGATCTTCGCCGTCAAAGTAAAGGGACCCCGACGACGGTGTTTCAAAACCGCAGACGATTTTTGCCAGGGTGGATTTTCCTGCGCCGTTTTTTCCCACAAGACTGACGCGTTCTCCCGCGTGCAGGGTAAGCGATACCCGGTCCAGAACCGGCGGTGCGGTTCCGGCGGTGTCCCAGGAGAAAGAAAGCGTATCAAGTGCAAGAATCGGTTTTCCCCGTGTCTGGTGCGCTTCTTCCGGTTGGGCCGCATCCCAGGCGGCAAGTTTCGCCGGTGAAAAGGCGACGGTTTCCACCTGCTGGGGATGTTTTTCGGGAGCGGGCGGTTCACCGGCATACCGGAGTGCGGCCAGGTAGAGCGGTTCGCGGATACCGGCCCGGGACAGAATTGGCCGGGACAGAATGTCCGCAGGCGGCAGATCCGCGGTTATTCTGCCGTTTTCGAGCACCACAATCCGGTCTACCGGGCGGTGGAGCACGTCTTCAAGGCGATGCTCGATGATGATGATCGTTTTACCGGTTGTTTTATACAGGTCGTCTATGAGTTCCATCGCCTGTTTTCCCGTTGCCGGATCAAGGTTTGCGAGGGGTTCGTCAAAAAGAAGTATCGGGGCGTCGTTCGTGAGCACGCCGGCCAGGGTAATTCGCTGTTTTTGTCCGCCGGAAAGATCCTGCGGTGATTTGTCCAGATGCGGTTCCATCGCGACAAGCCGGGCCAGATCCGCAACACGGGGCACCATCTCGTTCTGCGGAACACATTCATTTTCCAGCGCGAAAGCTATGTCTTCTCCGGCGTTCAGTGCGACGAACTGGCCGTCAGGATCCTGAAGCACGGTTCCCACCAGGGCAGACAGGTCAAAAATGCTTTTCCCTTCCGCCGTTTCTCCGCCTATTTCGAACCGGCCGGACACCGTTCCGGGAAAGGCATTGGGAACGAGTCCGTTGATGCAGTTTCCCAGGGTAGATTTTCCGGATCCGGAAGGACCGACGATGAGGATTTTTTCACCCGGAAATATGTTCAGGGTTATGTCGTGGAGGGTCGCCTCTTTTTGGGCGGTGTATTTGAACGAAAAGGCGGAAAAGGCAAGGATCGGTTTTGTCTCGGTATTCATGTGGCATTCGATCCTTGCGGTACCCGGATGTTATTCCGCGGAAAGGCTTCCCGCTTTGGTGCGGGTTTTGGAGTATCCGATCGCCAGAATGGTTCCCAGAACGAGCACGACCGCAGCGTTGAGCCCCGCGGCAGTCAGCCCCTGGACGAACACCTTGTTTGCCGGTTCCTTGAACATGAGGATGTCCAGAACGGGTGCGACGCCCGCCCAGACAACAAGATTCACACAAATCTGGATACAGTTGAAAAAGACCGCCTGGCGTAAGCCGAATTCACCTTCTTCGATCCGGTACTGTTTCCTGAACAGGCCAATGAGGAACCCGAACAGGGCGCTTCCGATAACCCAGCTCCACCATACGCCGCCCCAGGTAAGGTCGGTCAGGGTATGTCCGATAAAACCGATGAGGAGCCCGGCGATCGGGCCGAATATTGCCGCGAACAGGGCAAGCACTGCAGACGAAAGATTCAGGTTTGTGTTCGGTATTCCCGAAGGAACGGCGACAAAGCGCATGAGCACAAACATGATGGCGGCTCCGATTCCGACCGCCACGACCGTTCTGATTGAAAGTTTTTTATTTCCCATTTCATCCTCCTTGCGTATTTGAAAGCCGGTTTATTCATATACCAGCTTTGGCGCCTTTCTCAACTGGATTTTCCAGGTAGAACCCGTACCGATATTGTATGCATGGGCAAACGATCCCTGATTAATCGCGACAGCCATGTTATGAAGAGAATTGACATACACCAGCGATTCTCCCACATTCGCGTCCGCGAACGAGCGGGCATAGACCAGAAAGTTCTGGTAGACCGCGCGGGTATCGTTCCGGATTTCAACTTCCACCCGCTGTCCGTAGGGAATATCGAGTTCGGCAAAAAGATCCAGGGGAACATTGGTCCACAGGCTTCCGAAACGGACATCGAGTACGTCTATCTGGCCGTGAATGGTGTCTTTCTCCCGGAACGCTTTGGCGACCGGCAGCATGACGAGGTCTTCCTGCGGATGAACCGGACCGGTCTGTTCAAAGGAAAGCTGTCCGGAGGCGATTTTCGCACCGACATAGGCATAGACATCCCGTCCGTGAAAGGTGTGGGAGCGCTCCGAGTGGGGGAGGCGGGTTTTCATCTCGTTAATGAGGCGGGCTTCGGTTATGCCGAGCCAGCGGTGTACATGGGTAACCGTTCCGTTATCCGGGGTTATGATGATGTGTCCGGTTTTTGTCTTGACGGCGACGCTCTTCCGGTCCGAGCCGACGCCGGGGTCCACAACCGAGACAAATACAGTCCCCGCGGGCCAGAACTGTACGGTCTGGATGAGCCGGTACGAAGCTTCCCAGACATTGTACTGGGGGATGTCATGAGTCAGATCGAAAATCCGGAGCGTGGGGTCAATCGAGTTTGCTACGCCGTACATGGCGGAAACCGCTCCGTCTCCCGTTCCGAAATCCGTTTGAAAAACGAGTGAAGCTGTGTTCATGGTTTCATTGTCACCGGGGGGACTCTGTATTGTCAAGCTGATTAATCCACCTGGATGAATGTGGCCGAGCCAGCCGGTAGTGAAAGGATTCCTCCCGAAAGCGTTGCGGCGTCACCCTGTTGGTACAAGGTTGCCTGCGGCGAGAGTGCCGGTGTTTTCACCGTTGCTGCCTTTGGTGAAGGATTGAACGCGCAGAGGATCTTGCCGGAGACTCCGGAGCGGAGGTACACCAGCGGAGAGCCCTTTTCATGTCCCGATAGAAATTTGATGTCCGCGTTGTTTTGCAGCGGTTCATGCTCAAGGCGGAGCGCAATAAGCCGCCGAACTTCCGCATACAGGGAATCGGTCGTTGCCCGCTCTTTTTCCGCAACGGGACGATCCGGCGAGGAATCCTGCCGGATGTAGAGTTTTTCCGGTGCCGCGGTTGAGAACCCGGCGTTGGGGCTCGTGTCCCACTGCATGGGCGTTCTCGCACCGGTACGGTCATAGCCGCCTTCCACCGAGACAAGGTTTTCTACATGCCGGAGCCCGATTTCATCGCCGTAGTAGATGAATGGCGCGCCCGGCATGGAAAGAAGAAACGCGAACGCACGTTTTCTTTCCTGAATATCGAGGTGGCGCGCAATCCGGCACATGTCGTGGTTTCCCGAAGGTATACAGATCAACCCTTTTCCTCCCGAGGTTTTTCGGGCCTGTTCGTAATAGGCAACGAATTTTGACGCGTCTCCGGTACCCTTGTGCGAGAAATAAGGATTCTCTGTACGGAAAAGTTCAGGATAATGCGACGGCCCTACGTGGAGCAAAAAGTCCATATGAAAACCGGCAAGCAGGGCCTTGGCGGGGTCTCCCCATTCGGAAAGGAAGGCCGCGTCGGGGTAGTCTGTATCCAGAAAATGCCGGAAATCCTGCCATAGTTCTATGGTCTTTTTCTGTTCGGGATCGTTTTTGACGAGGGAAAATGCCATGTCCACGCGGAATCCGTCGCAACCGAGACCGAGCCAGAAACGCATGACGTCTTTCATGGCTTCCCGGGTGGCAAGCGCCTCGGGCGAATCGGCAGGGAGCTGCCAGGGTTCGGACGGGTGTGCGAAACCGTAGTTCAACGCGGGCTGTGAAGTAAAAAAGTTGAGCGCACAACTGCCGTCTCGCGACGAGATTCCCCGGAGGGAACCGGAAACCGACGAAACGTTTTCCACATCTTTCCAGATGCTGTCGGTCCAGATGTAGCGGTGGGAATACTCATTCGGCTCCGGTTTCATGGACTCCCGGAACCAGGGATGAGCCGAGGAGGTGTGACCGGGAACCAGATCGAGAATAACCCGCATGTTCCGTTTGTGGGCCTCGGTAAAAAGACGGACGAGATCGTCATTCGTGCCGTAGCGGGGCGCGACCTTCTTGTAATCGGCTACATCGTATCCGGCGTCATTGAACGGAGATTCAAAGCAGGGATTGAGCCAGAGTGCATTGCAGCCAAGCTCCCGGATATAGTCGAGCCGCCGGATGATTCCGGGTATGTCCCCAATGCCGTCGGCATTGGTATCCTGGAAACTCTGTGGATAAATTTCATAAAAAACCGCGGTATCAAGCCATTTGGGCATGCGTTCCTCCTGACAAGGTTCTTGCTATAAGTATACGGTACTTCGCATCGGGGGTACACCGGGAAAAATATGTTTTTATTGTGCGCGGTATGTTTGCTTGCTATACTGAATACCATGAAAACTGTACTTGTTGTATTTACCGGAACGGGCAATACGCTCAAAGTTGCACGGGATCTTGCGGCAGCCTTGCCGGAAGAAACAGAAATTATCAGACTAAGTCATCGGAGCTTCCCTGAGGAAATCAGGGCGGACAAGGTTATTATACTCTATCCGGTGTACTGCTTTGGCTTGCCGGCCATGGTCCATGGCTGGCTCGGACTCGTCCGCTTCCCGGATAATCCGCTGGTCTACGGCGTTGCTACCTATGGCGGACTTCTATGCGCTGCGGGAATTATGCTGAAAAAGCGTATACAGACGCGGGGTTTCCGGTTCAGCGGGCATTTCGCCGTACACATGCCGGGGAATTGCGTGAGCGCGTATGATATTGCTGCGTTGGAAAAACGCAACAAGATGTTCGCAAAAGAAGCGGAAACCGTGGAAAAAATCGCGGAAGTAATTGGTGCGGGCAGGAAATCGGGTGTCAGATCCAACCTCGGATGGCTGGGTAGGCTCATGACTGGCCGCGTGTATCCCGCTTTTATGAAAGATGTTCATCGGAGTGCAAAGCGCTATGAGGTTACCAATGCCTGTACGGGATGCAAACTGTGTACCGAGGTATGCCCCGCGGGAAATATCTGGATGGAAGACGCTCGTCCGGTTTTCGGCGAACGGTGCGAAGGCTGTTATGCCTGTCTGCATCTCTGTCCGGTAGCCTGTATTCAGGACGGTCCCAAAACGGCTTCCCGTGCGCGGTATCATCAGCCGGAGGTTCAGGTAGACGAACTTACGGTATATTCCATCAACTGACACACTGCTGCGCCGAATAAAAAAACCCTTCCGGGCAAACCGGAAGGGTTTTTTGTTGGACAGGCGTCAGCTTAGAACGGCCGGTCGGCAAGATATTTGTATTCCTGCCACTGGCGTTTTACCTTTGCTTCAGCCTTCTTCAGGAGCATTTCGGCGCGGGCCGGATCTGCAGCCTTCAGGGTCTTGAAGCGGACTTCCTTGTACATGAAATCCGCGATGTTGTAATCCGGTTCTTTGCTGTCGAGCTGGAAGGGATTCTTTCCTTCGTCGGCAAGACGGGGATCAAAGCGGTACAGCGGCCAGAGTCCTGTTGTCACGGCTTCTTTCTGGTTGGTCATACCCTTTTCCATGTTGATTCCGTGGTTGATACAGTGGCTGTACGCGATGATGAGCGACGGGCCGTCGTAGGATTCCGCTTCGCGGAACGCCTTGATAACCTGGTTCATGTTCGCGCCCATGGAGATCTTGGCAACGTAGACATAGCCGTAGCTCATGGCCATCATGCCGAGGTCTTTCTTGCTGGTGTCCTTTCCGCCCGCCGCGAACTTCGCGACAGCGCCGATCGGGGTTGCCTTGGACATCTGTCCGCCGGTATTGGAGTACACTTCGGTGTCGAGAACGAGCACGTTGATGTTGCGGCCGGATGCGAGAACGTGGTCGAGACCGCCGTAACCGATGTCGTAAGCCCATCCGTCACCGCCGATTACCCAGACAGAGCGCTTTACGAAGTGATCGGCGAGGGACGCGAGTTCCTTTGCCTGTTCATCATTCGAAGAAGCGAGTTCTTTCTTGAGAACCTCGATGTCCTTGCGCTGGGTTTCTACCGCGGTGTCGTCGGCTTGTCCGTTGGCGAGCAGGCGGTCAATTACACCGGCTGCGATTCCCTTTGCCTTGACCGCTGCGGCAACTTCACGGGCATACACGGCGAGCTTGTCGCTGGTAAGGCGCATTCCGTAGCCGAATTCGGCGGCGTCTTCAAAGAGGGAGTTGGACCATGCCGGACCCTGTCCCGCCGCGTTCTTTGCGTAGGGGGTAGAGGGCAGGTTTCCGCCGTAGATCGAGGAACAGCCAGTCGCGTTGGCGATAACCGCGCGGTCGCCGTAGAGCTGTGAAAGAAGCTTTACATAGGGTGTTTCACCGCAGCCTGCGCAGGCGCCGGAGAACTCGAAGAGCGGGCGTTTCATGGCAATGAACTTGGCGTTGGAAAGGTTGAGCTTGTCGGCTTCCGGATCGGGAAGATCAAAGAAGAACTTCCAGTTCGCGGATTCTTCTTCGCGGTGTTCCGCGAAGTTTTTCATATTGATTGCCTTGAACTCGGGATTGTCCTTGGACTTGGCCGGGCACTGCTGTACGCAGAGTCCGCAGCCGGTGCAGTCTTCCGCGGAAGCCTGAATGGTAAACTTCCATCCGGGGAATTCCTTGGTTTTATAGTCTGCGCTTTTGAAGGATGCCGGAGCGTTCTTGAGTTCGGCGGGGTCAAAGGCTTTGGCCCGAATTACCGCGTGGGGACAGACCATGGTGCACTGACCGCACTGGATACAGAGATCCGGTTCCCAGATGGGCATGCGTTCGGCGATTGCCCGCTTTTCGTACTGGGTTGAGGCACTCGGGAAGGTTCCGTCTTCGGGGAATTCGCTTACCTTGACATCGTCTCCCTTGTTGACGGCGATGGTTCCGAGAATGTTCTTTATAAAGTCGGGTGCATCAGCGGTCATGGCGGGAAGCATTTTGAGCGAGCTGGATGCAGTCTTGGGATAGTCGACTTTCTCGACTCCGGCAAGAGCCATGTCGATGGTGTCGATGTTTTTCTTGACGACGTCCGCGCCCTTCTTTCCGTAGGACTTCTCGATGAACTTCTTGATGAGCGAAACGGCTTCCGCTTCGGGAAGGATTCCGGAAATCTTGAAGAAGGCAGTCTGCATGACAACGTTGATGCGTCCACCCATACCGGCTTTTTCGGCAATGGATACCGCGTCAATTACATAGAACTTGAGGTCCTTGTCGATAATCTGCTTCTGAACTTCAACCGGGAGGTGGTTCCATACGTCGTCCTTGCCATAGGGGCTGGTAAGGAGGAAGGTTCCGCCCTTCTTGGCGTTCGCGAGCATGTCGTATTTTTCAAGGAAGGTGAACTTGTGACAGGCTACGAAGTCCGCCTGGGTGACCAGGTAGGGCTTGCGGATTGCATGCTTGCCGAACCGGAGGTGGCTGGTGGTGATTGAGCCGGACTTCTTGGAGTCGTACACGAAGTAGGCCTGAGCCTTGTTGTCCGTGGCTTCACCGATGATCTTGATGGAGTTCTTGTTCGCACCGACGGTTCCGTCAGAGCCGAGACCGAAGAACATGGCCTGGTGCATGTCGCGGTCTTCGAGCTGGAAGGATGCGTCGTAGGACAGGCTGTTTCCGGTCACATCGTCTTCGATACCGATGGTGAAGTTGGCTTTCTTGCCCTTCACGAGGTTGTCAAAGACTGCTTTAACCATGGCGGGGGTGAATTCTTTTGATCCGAGGCCGTAGCGTCCGCCGAGTACGAGAGGGAAGTCCTTGAAGGGGCAGGTTCCGGCGGCCTGGGTTTCGCCGATCGCGGTCCGTACGTCTTCGTACAGGGGTTCGCCGAGCGATCCGGGTTCTTTGGTGCGGTCGAGAACGGCGATTGCCTTCACGGTCGCGGGGAGTGCTTTTACGAAGAGTTCCGCGCTGAAGGGGCGGTAGAGGCGTACCTTGAGTACACCGACTTTTTCACCCTTCGCGTTGAGGGCTTCTACTGTTTCTTCAACGGTATCGGCGCCCGAACCCATGATGATGATGACGCGGTCTGCGTCAGCCGGACCGACATATTCATACAGCTTGTACTGGCGTCCGGTGAGCTTTGCGTACTTGTCCATGGCTTTCTGGACGATTGCCGGAACTTCGAGGTAGTACTTGTTTACCGCTTCACGACCCTGGAAGTATACGTCCGGGTTCTGGGCGGTTCCGCGGATTGCCGGGTTTTCAGGGGTAAGGCCCCGTGCCCGGTGCGCGCGGACAAGCTCGTTGTCGATCATTTTCTGCATGGTTTCATAAGAAACCTCTTCGATTTTCTGAATTTCATGGGATGTCCGGAATCCGTCGAAGAAATGCAGGAAGGGAATGCGTGACTCCAGTGTCGCCGCATGGGAAATAACCGCAAGGTCCATTACTTCCTGAACGTTGTTGGAAGAAAGCATTGCCCATCCGGTCTGGCGGCAGGCCATAACGTCGGAATGGTCGCCGAAAATGGAAAGCGCGCTCGCCGCGATTGCACGTGCCGCGATGTGGAACACGGTGCTGGTGAGCTCGCCTGCGATCTTGTACATGTTCGGGATCATGAGCAGGAGACCCTGCGAAGCGGTGAAGGTCGAAGAAAGAGCACCGGTTGTCAGGGCTCCGTGCACGGCTCCCGAAGCGCCGCCTTCAGACTGCAGTTCGACAACATCGGGAACGGTTCCCCAGATGTTTTTTTTGCCTTTTGCCGAGTATTCGTCGGCAACTTCACCCATGGGGCTGGAGGGAGTAATCGGATAAATCGCGATAACTTCACTCAATGCATGGGCGACATGACCGGCGGCAGTATTTCCGTCGATCATTACAAGGTTTTTCTCAGACATATTTCCGTCCTTATAAAAGTATTGGAGTGAAAAAGATATAGGTAAAAATTTACCATTTATACCATTAAAATACTCCGCCACAAGTTTTTTTGCAAGGGGACCGGCGGTTCTGTTACGTTGTTGGTGTGGTTTTGTTGTTGTCTGTGTGTTACACTTGTGTGTATACAAGTTTTTCAGGAGGATCTTCTATGATCAGAAAGGTTGTTTCAATTGTAATGATTAGTGCCCTTGTGCTTACAGGCTTTGTATCCTGTTCATCTGCACCGGAAGAAAAAGAAGAGAAAGAGACGGTAAGCACCGTTATCGGCATGGACGGTATTCCGATGCCGAACTGGGTTACCAAAAATCCCAAGAGCGACACTACGTTCTTTGCGGTCGGCTATTCCAAAATGTCCAACCGGAACATTTCCAAAACAGCGGCCGGACAGGATGCCCGTGACCAGATTGCCCGATGGATCGGCACCAGTGTAAAAAACGCGCTGGTAAGCTACACGAGCGAAGGCGGCGAGGGAACCAACACCCAGACACTGTCCCACTTTGAAAACATTTCAAAGCAGGTAGCGGAGCAGACCCTGGTGGGTGTTGAAGAAGATGAAATCTGGGTTGATGCCGAAGGCGGCGTGTACATGCTCTGTTCGTTCCCCCGGGAAAATGTGAACAAGAGCTTTACGGATGCTGTGGGCGATTTCCAGCGTAATGAGGCCGCCGCGTTTGCCGAGTTCAAGGCGGAAGAAGCTCTTTCCTTCCTGGAAAAAGAAACGGAAGCAGGCGTAAGCCGCTAACGCAGATCACGTTCAGTACTGATTTGTACTACCCCCGGAAACGTGCTTTTCGGGGGTTTTTTTGGAACATATTGACGTATTCGTTGAACATGCTACAGTACAGGGGACATGTTGTACGCGCAGGGAGGTATTCATGGCGAAGCGGTTATACAAGATAGAAGCGGGAAGAAAGCTTTTCGGCGTTTGCGGAGGGCTTGCCGAGTATTTTAATATTGATGTGGTTCTTGTCCGGATTGTCTGGCTGGTATTTGCCCTGTTTTACGGTGCGGGAATCCTGTTGTACTTTGTGGCGGCGCTCGTGCTGCCGAATAAAAGTGAAATTGAGGTATAAAAAAACAGCCGTGGAATACCGCGGCTGTTTTTCTTAATAGTTTTGGGGTAATTCCGCCGGGGTTTCATCAACCGTTACATGAGAAAGCACATACCGGAGGATGTTGGCGTATGCCCAGGGAAGATAGATTCCGACCGTTACAATTGAGAGAAGAATCTGTCCCCAGAGGAAGGCGAAGCCGCCCCGCTCACGGGCAAATTCAAAACGACCCGCCGGCTGTCCGTCCTTGTCTATAACCGTACGGTCAATGAAATACTTGTATATCGCCAGAATACCCGCGGGGAGGTAAATTCCCAGGGTAATAAGGGATAGCAGCAATTGGCCGACCAGGAAAAAGAAGGACCCCCAGAATTCCGTTTTCCAGTAGAACCGCAGGTTTTTCCATGAGATGTTGACAAACCATTTGTACAGGTTGTACATGAACGGGATAATAAGAATAAAAAAGACTATGTATACAACTCCGACAAGGAAAAAGAGCTTCTCGGCATTTTCAGGATAATTGTTTGTCTGATACATGATAGCAGTTGAAAGGAGCACCCCGAACGCGACAAACAATACCAAAAGCGGCAGGATCAGTCCGAGGACATAGTATTTCATAAGCTTTCCCGGCTTGCCTTCAAACTTCGCCGCTTCGCCGTCGTACGAAATATGGCTCACGTAGTACTGCATGGTTCGGGTGTAATACCAGGGAAGGTAGAAACCGAAGGTAATCAGCGACAGGAGAATGCAGACAAGATGCAGGGACACATATTCTCCGGCACTGCCATTGAATGAAAACTGTTTTCCCCTGAAGGCAATCAACGGTAAGGCTATCCGTGAAAGAGTAATGGTAAAGGCCGCTTGTACCAGGGTAAGAAGCACTGAAAGCACAAGCATGAATGAAAAGGAACTGAGAAGAATTCTCAAATCGGTTATTTCGGACATTGAATTCGACGCGGTTTGCAGGGGAACCATGATGACTACGGACAGAACCAGAAACCCCAAAAAAGGTTTCCACCACTGATGCCCGGTCAGGGAACATGTTATAGGCTCTTTCATATACTACACTCCTGTTCTGTTTTGTCTTACTATATCACTTCTTCACCATTCTGTGTGTCAATTTGCTTGCCTGTCCGTCCGTTTTCGGTGACAATGGTGCTATGAGCGACAACTACGATTTTCCGCTGAACAAGCTTCTTGCTCCCCGCGACCGGGAATTGATCCGGGATAAATTGGTAATAAGCGAAGCGCCGTCCGGAACGGTCATATTTGATGCGACGAGCTGCAAGGGAATTCTTGCCGTTATCCGGGGAGTAATCCGGGTGTACATTCTTTCCGAAACGGGCCGGGAAATAACGCTGTATCGTTTGTTCGAAAACGATATATGCACGCTTTCGATATCCTGCCTGATGGGAAAACTTCCCATGCAAGCGATGATAAAAGCTGACACGGACTGTACCATCGCAAGCCTTTCCAATGATGTGTTTTCCGGAATTCATGAGCGGACTCCGGCGGTGCAAACCTATCTGCTGGAAAAAATGAACGAACGTCTGGCGGACGTGATGTGGGTTGTTGAACAGGTTGCCTTTCACGGAATGGATCGCCGGATTGGCCGCTTTCTGCTTGAGCAGCCGAGTACGGTTGTTTATGCGACACACGAGGAAATTGCCTTTGAACTGGGAACTGCCCGGGAAGTGGTGAGCCGGATGCTCAAGTACTTTGAAAAAAACGGTTACATTACACTCTCGCGGGGTAAGCTGAAGGTAATAGATCCCAAGGGCCTGACAAAGAGTATCGGCGGACTCGAAGGAGGCGGTCGTGGCCAGGCAAATTGATGTTCTCGCTATTGGAGAAATTCTCATAGATTTTACGCCCGCAGGGCTCTCTCCGGCGGGGGAAGCCTTGTACGAACGAAATCCGGGCGGGGCACCCGCAAATGTTGCGGTCGCCGTTTCGCGTCTGGGCGGATCCGCGGCCTTTGTTGGCAAGGTTGGCAATGATTCCTTTGGCCGCTATCTGGAACAAACCCTTTCCGCGGCAGGAGTCGACACAACCGGTCTGCGGGTTTCGCCCGATCATCATACGACCCTGGCCTTTGTTTCCCTCTCCGATACCGGTGAACGCGATTTTTCCTTTTACCGGAACCCCGGCGCGGACTGTCTGTTATCCCCGGATGAGCTCGATCGTTCACTGATTCGCGCTTGCAGGATTATCCATGCCGGTTCTCTTTCGTTTACCCATGAACCGTTGCGGGAAAGCACCCTTCTGGCTGTCCGGGAGGCTAAAGCCGCCGGAGCCCTTGTTTCCTGCGATCCAAACTGGCGCGCATCGCTGTGGAGCGACAAGCGTGCCGGGCTTGCCGCCATGAAAACGCTGGTATCCCTTGCGGATATTGTCAAAGTTTCCGATGTGGAACTTGCGCTTCTTTCGGATATGGATGAGTCCGCGGCGGTTGATATGCCGGAAGATGTCCTTGCCGGGCTGGCGCGCCGCCTTGCTGGCAACGGACCGTCGCTTGTACTGGTTACGATGGGCGCGGCGGGATCGCTTGTTGTATACGGGAATCGTGTCGCTAGCGTTCCCGCTTTTCCCGCACCGGTTGTTGATACGACGGGCGCAGGGGATTCTTTCGCCGGAGCGTTTTTGTACCGGATTACCCGAAGGGCTGCTCCGCTTAGGGATCTGAACTTTGACGATTTGGTAGAAGATGTCCGGTTTGCGAATGCCGCTGCGTCGTGTTGCGTTCAAAAGCGCGGCGCCATTCCCGCAATGCCGAACCGTGCGGACGTGGAAGCCGTCCTGGAACAGTAGCGCTTTTTCCGCACTACCAGCGCCGGGGTCCGGCATTCGGGTTGTTGACAAACCAGGTTACCGCCATTTCCATCCAGTTTTCACATTCGGGCATAACCGCTTCTCCCTTAGCATCACGGGTTTCCTCCGTCGCTGTGGAAAGTCCGTGGCCGCCCGGCTGGTACACGTGAAGCTCGAAGGGAACCCCGTTTTTTCGCAGGGCGGACGCGAAAAGGAGGGAGTTTTCCATCGGGACAATATCATCATCATGGGTGTGCCAGATAAAAGCCGGAGGTGTTTGACCGGTAACCCGGTTTTCCAGTGAAAACTCGGAAAGACGCGTCTCATAGTCTGAACCGAGCAGCGCGCGGAAAGATCCGTCGTGGCGGAATTCCCCTGAAGTGATAACGGGATAAGAAAGAATCAGGGCGTCCGGGCGGGCGCTTCGATCCGGCTGCGCCGCATCCGGCGTGTTCCACAGGCAGCCGAGACTTGCCGCGAGGTGCGCTCCCGCCGAGAATCCGCATACGGCGATTTGTTTCGCGTCAATGGGCCATTCGCCCGCTTTTTTGCGTATTGCCGCAACGCACGCCGCCAGCTCCTGCAGGGCGGTGGGGTACACGGCGGGGCTGCAGCTGTAATTCAGGACAAACGCCGCCATCCCGAGCGCGACAAACCGGAGCGCGACGGGTTCTGCTTCCCGAACGGAAGTATATTCATAGCATCCTCCGGGACAGATGATAACCGCCGGGCGTTTCCTTTCAGGATCGATTTCTTTGTAATTGTCCGGAATAAAAACTGTCAGAACAGCCCCGGTCTCCGGTGCGGTGATTTTTTGGCTTAAACAAAACTCAAAAACGTCCAAAGACTCGTAAATCATGATGCTGTTCCTTTAAAAAAAGATTAAATAAAGTTTTACCGGATAAATCTCCTTGAATTATACCAGAGTCTTGGTATACTTCAACCAGAAACTAAAAGTCTTCCTGATACTATAAGTGTAAAATTGACCGGGAGGACTGCTATGAGCGATGATTTTCATGAATCGGTGCAGGGCGTAAAGACCTTCTTTATTGTGCCGGATATGTCACTGATCCCTGAAGAATTTTTAAAAAGTTTCTTTTTGAAGGGGTACGAGACTTATTTTATTCATGACGATCCCTACTGCTCTCTTGAAACCAAGATTCACACGCTTTTTTCAGTGTTCCCCCAGGTAATTCTCTTCTTCAATATTGATCGCCCGGTTCAGGGTATCGATTGGCCTGTCTTCATAGCAAAGCTTCAGGAACAGTATGGCGAGCGGGCTATGATCGGTGTTCTCTATCAAAAACGGAACAATCAGGAAGAGGTACGGAAACTCGAATGGCTGTATTTGTACACAATCGGCATTATTTGCGGTTGTGTTCCCCTGGAATTCCAGAAATCGAAAAACCTGTATCGGTTGTTAAATGTACTGAGCGCGAATCAGGCAAACGGACAGCGACGGTTTTTACGGGCGATGTGCGGGGAATCTTTCAAGGCGAACCTTGCATTTCGTGGGCAGGGGTTTCGTTGTGCTCTACGGGATATAAGTATTACTCATTTTTCCTGCATATTTACCGGAGACGCACCAGAAATTCCCCTGCATGAGAAAATTCGGGAAATTCAAATGAATCTACGCGGTATCCTTATCAAAATTGATGCCGTGCTGTGTTTGAAACGGGTTCTTGGCGAAGACTTGATACATGTTTTTGTTTTCAGAACCAGCGATGACCGGGAAGGGATGGATCCGGAACATGTGATCAAGGTGAACAATATTGTTCATCAATCGCTTACCGAAAAGATCATGGGAATCCTCAAGACAGCGTTTGAGGCTTCCCGTAAAGAGCTTCGTCACATGAGCAGTTCAAGGTCGAATTCAGCAGCGGAGCAGGGCATGCCGATGTCCCAGTTTTCCAATACTTCCGGGTGAATTTCGCCGAAGATGCCAACCGGTTTTCCCGATTTCAGAACCGAAGCCTGCCGTCCCGCGATAAAGCGGGGATCCTGTGACTCGACAACCGTGTACTCGTGATCAAGATAGTACAGCAGGGTGGAAACCTCGCTGGCCATGTCGTTGAAATTCGCGTTGTTCGACGCAGTCAGGAATCCGAGATACTGACGTGTTCTGGTTCCGGTATTTTCTTCCTCGCAGCGGAACGCAACCTTGCCTGCTTCGAAAATTTTGTGCGGGTACACGGCGTTTCCGGATACCGCTTCGGCGGCGAGGAGGCTCGGAAGGATTGACGGACGCACAAACTGGAAGTTTTCTGTCATGGGGTTGGATATTTCGATAACCGCGTTCCCCGCATCCGTACCGGCAATGTTCATCTTTTCAATATAGTCCTTCCCGGATCCCAGATAATTGAAAATCATTTCCTGATAGCCCATGCCAACCATGAGGTTTTTTACCTTGCGGCTGTAGAGGGTTACCGGGGTGAGCCGCCCGATGGTGAAGTCGTGGGGCTTTGTGGGGGTAAAGTATTCCACCGTCATCCCCATCATGACATCTTCCATAACGTCTACTTCATGCAGGAAGTCGTTCCGGTACTCGGGCGGGCGTACGGTCAGGATGTCGCCGTCGATGGAAAGGCTGCAGCCCATGCGCTCGAGTGCGTATTTCGCTTCGTCCGCGGTCAGATTTGAGCCGAGGAGGCGGTTTATTGTGGCAAGGGATGCTTTGGTCGGTTCCTGGAAGTAATACGGCGTGGTGATGGTTTTACCGAATCCGGTGTCATAGGGGTGTTCTACCCGTACCGGTAGGATGGTATAGCCGGCGTCCGCGAAGTCGCAGGCGACGATGCTGGTGGCCAGGGTCAGCGTGGGCATGTCGGTACCGGTCATTTCGACGAGAAGGTCAGCGTCTCCTACCTGAACGGCACCGAGCGTGGCGCTGTTGATGATCGGCGCCATGGAGAGCACTTCTTTTTTATCGTCGATGAGCAGGGGGAATTTGGGCATGTCCTGGAGAATCCAGCCGTATTCCTTTCCCTTGGGATGATCGGTGAGAATCTGGCGGCAGGTCATGGGCTCGGTACAGGCGAGGGGAACAAAGCTGGTTGTGTCCGGATCAACGGCGGTGTAGTGTACCGGCCAGGTAATGTTCGCCGAGCGGTAAATACCCATGGATATTGAGCGGCGCTTGCGGCCGTAGTTCCAGCAGAGTTTTTCCTGCGTCTGGATAATGTCGAGGAGCATGGGCTCGTCTATGGGTTTACCGGAGATAACAAAGGCCGTCATGAAGGGGCGGATGTCCTTGAGTCCGGGGTCTACGGTTACCACCCGGTTTCCCGAGTCGCAGGCTTTCTCTGCGGTGGAGAAAAAGCTCCGGTAATCGACGGGTTTTGCCCCGCGTACGGTCAGCTTCGCGTGCTGGCGGAGCTGGCGTGCGATTCCGGCCGTGGACCAGAGGTCGGGGCGGTTGGTGTCGTTCAGTTCGATCTTTATGGTGCGTTCCGCCTCGGGGAGGGTCGCGTCCGGCTTTTCGTCCAGCTCCGCCTTGCCGCAGGTGAGCCGGGCTTCAAGCTCGTCGTAGTCGAGGGTGGTGCCAAGGAGGTTGAAAAAAAGTTTTTCGTTTACTTCTATTTTGGGCATGTCGGATTCTCCTTACTAGTCTGATCAATACTTGGCTTTTCTCAGCCGGACGCCTTCGATGTCGTAGCTGAAAAGCTCGCGGAGGTCATTGAGGCCGAGCGCCATGAGCGCCATGCGGTCAATACCGATACCCCAGGCAAGGACGGGAACATCCACACCCATCGCTTTGGTAACTTCCGGCCGGAAAATGCCGGAGCCGCCGAGCTCGAACCAGCCGAGAACGGGGTGCTTGATATGCACTTCGATGGACGGTTCGGTAAAGGGGAAGTAGCCGGGAACGTATTTGACATCCGTGGCGCCCGCGATTTCCACCGCGAACATCTCGAGGAAGCCGAGAAGCGTCTTGAGATTGACTTCGTCTCCCAGAACGATACCTTCGGTTTGATAGAAGTCGGAAAGATGGGTGGCGTCAACCTTGTCGTACCGGAAACAGCGGGCGATACCGAAGTACTTGCCGGGAACCTTTGCCGTGGCAAGCTGGTGGGCAGAAAGAACCGTGCCCTGGCTGCGCAGGATGAGGCGTTTGGTAAACTCGCGGTCAAACGTATAATTCCAGCCGCGACTTCCGGTGTTGCCGCCGGTTTCGTGGGCGGCCGCAACATTTGAGAGGAAGGGCTCCTCAATGGACTTCGCCTTGGTGGGTTCTTTTACATAGTACACATCGTGAATGTCGCGGGCCGCGTGGAACTGGGGCATGAACAGCGCGTCGGAGTTCCAGAACTCGGTTTCCACGAGCGGCCCGTCAAATTCCTCAAAGCCGAGCGAGCACAGCTTGTCCTTTACGCTTTCGAGGAAGCTGACATAGGGATTGGTCCGGCCGGGCACAATGCGCGCCGGGGGTACCGCGATGTTGTATCCGCGGAAGGTGCCGGTTTTCCAGCTGCCGCTTTTGAGGAGGTCCGGGGTTATGGAGCCTATTTCGTCGCCGGTAATGCCCGCGGCGTCGAGGCCATTTTTTACGTCCGCAGAAGCGGCGGTGAGGGTGTAGTACACCGTTTCGCGTTCAACGATACGGAACAGGGCATCGGCGGCGCCGCGTTTTTTGGCGAGGCCCTTCATGATGGCGGATTCGTCCGCGGAAAGGGTTTCTTCCGTGAGTATTCCGTTTTCAGCCGCGGCAGCTTTTTTCAATAGCGCCGCGGTCGCGGTAATTTCGGGAGTTTCTTTAACAAAAGACGCTTTTTTGTCCGCATCCATGGCGATCGCGCCCGATTTGGACAGTTTTCCGAAGGCGGAACCGACATCGCGCTGTTCGAGGCCAAGCGCGGCGGTTATTTCCGGCAGGGTGTGCGCTCCCTTGTCCCTGAGAAGGGCTGCGATTCGTTCTTCGGGGGTACCCTTGTCTGCGGTTTGCCGGCCAAGGTCGGTGAGTTCAAAAAAAGTACGGGCTTCCCGCCGGGTTTCGGCAACGAGTTCTTTTCCGCCAAGCCAGGAAAAAGCCTGATTCGCGTGTCCGGGTTTGTATTCGAGATCCCGTTCCAGCGTTTCCGCGGTCAGTTCATCTCCCGGTTTGAACGCGCGCAAAACGCGGATTTCCAGGGGATGCAGATTTTTTAAGATTGACTGTACATCCATTACTTTCTCCTGTTACAATGTGGATACATTTATATCATTTTCTTTGGAGTACAGTAAAGGGTGACCAGGAAAGTACATATTCGGACAAAGATCTTTTTTATCGTCCTGGTTGCCGTAATCCCCACGGTTATTGTTTCCCTGTATTCCGCGTTTTCGTTCAAGAACCTCTATCTGACCCGGAATAAAACCCAGATAAACACGGTATGCAGCGGGTATGTAAACGAACAACGGCATATAGCCCGGAACGCGGAAGAAATGTTGCTTGCCATTTCCCAGACCCGGTCCGTGCAAAACAAGGATTATGAGTATCTTACGGTATATCTTGCCGATCTCATGAAACAGTACCCGGGGTATTCCGTGCTCCTTGCCGCGAATGAGGACGCTGTTGTTGTGGCATCCGGTGTCCACGAAACCGGATATTCGCTTACCGACCGCCCCTATCTCCAGCGGGCAATGAACTCCCGGGCCTTCACCATCGGGCACTTTATTGTAAGCCGCTCAACCGGGATTCCGTCGGTTACCTTTACCTTGCCAGTACAAGACCGTGCAGGGGATACCTTGTATCTCATTGCTACCTATGCCCTCGACAGCTATCTGGACGAAATGTCCCTGGCCGGGTTGCCGCCGGGCCTGATTCTTGAAGTATTTGACGTGGACGGCAAGCGTCTTTTTTATGCAGGGGATGACGAGGAAATGCCCCCTGGGGAACCGGTGTGCGAGAACCTGTATGCCCGGGCGAAGGAAGGCCCGGCTTTTTCCGAAATTGTTGAGATTGACAGCGAATCCTGGCTTGCAAGCATTTCGAGTTATTCCCGGAGCGGTGTGCCGGTCTATGTGGCCGTTCGGGCTTCATACGACGACGTTTTGTATCAGTCGTATGCTCCGGTGGTAATCCTGCTCGTCGTCATGCTGTTGTCCTGCGCCGGCGCTTCCGTAATTTCCCTCCTCATGGCACGCCGTCTCTTTGTAGGGCGGGTGGAAAAACTTACCGAGTACACACGATCTCTCGCCATGGGAAACTTGAGTGTGCGTTCGGGCATTAACACGGCCCGCGACGAGATCACCGAACTGGTGGAGTCGTTCAATACCATGGCCGAGACGCTTGAAGAACGGAGCGCGGCCAATGATCAGGCGCTTCGGGAAAAGGAGCGCCTGCTTACCGAGTTGCAAAAACGGGTTTCGGACAACCTGCAGCTTCTGTCCAGCATGATATCCCTGCAGCTTGACCACACCGAAAATGACAGCGCGCGCATTTCCCTTCTGACAACTCATTCGCGGGTCATGGCGCTTGCCATGGTGTATGAAACCATTTACCGCTATTCGGATGTTCAGGAAGTCTATCTGCACCGGTATTGCAAAGGACTGTGCGAATATCTCGTTGCCCTGTATGCCGACGTCGGGAAAACCATCCTTTGTGATGTGTGCGGTGTAGATATTGCGTTAACGCTGGACAAAGCGCTCCCGCTTGCGCTGATTATAAATGAACTGGTATCCAACAGCCTCATGCATGCCTTTCCGGACCGTACAGAGGGATCGGTCGGCATTTTCTTTGAGCGGAAGAACGATGGATCAATACTCATGACCGTGAGCGATAACGGCGGGGGTTTTGACTGGAATTCGTCGGAGAATGATTCATTCGGTTTTGAAATGATGCATGCCCTTGTAGATCAACTCGGGGGAACCATGAACGTAGAAAGCGGTTCCTCGGGGACCCGGGCAACCATACAGTTTCCGACTGCCTAATACAGGGTGTAGGGAACCACTTCCCGGATATTCACCAAAACACGGACTTCCGCAACAAAGCGTCCTTCGTCGGCGAAAAGCCGCGGGCCCTCCCGGAGCAGAACTTCACCGGTAATTTCTTTCGGTTTATTCTTTTCCAGACCGCGCGCGATTGTTCGCACCGCGTTCAGAACTGCATTTTTGTAGGCGTCCTGTATGCCGGCGCTTTCCCTTGTCCTCTCTCCGGTTCCGCGGCCTTTTCCCGGAACAAAGCGGATTGATTCCCAGTAGTTCAGCCGCCGCGCAACGGCATCATCCACAGTGAACTGTGCCCAGCAGGTAAGCCGGGGGTATTCGGGTGTGAGCGAGTCCATCGAAAAGCGCGGATCATCCGACTGTACCGGCAGAATGGGCACGAGGGTGAATTCTTCCGATACATTCCGCCGGCGGTCGGATGGAACATAGGAGAAATTCCAGCCGCCGGCCATTCCGGAGAGGATGTACCGGGCCGTTTCACGGAGTTCTTCAACAGGCGGATTTTTTTGTGGCGCGGATTCGGAGAAGGAGCCGGGGACCGGCTCAAGATAAATCCATACGGGCGCACGGAGTACACGCGGGCTTTCCGGAGTCAGCGTTGCGCAAATAAACAGGAAAAGTGCCGCGGCAACCGTTTTCATGCCGTTAGTATCTCCGTCCTCCGAACCAGGCATTCAGCGGGTTGATCCCGAAACGGATAAGGAAATAGAGCCAGGCTACCGCGAATCCGATCAGATGTGTTGCGTGTGCAACTCCGGTATTGACGCCCCCAATGAGGTGCAGGGTTTCCATGACCGCATATCCGATAACGAGGACAGGCGCGGGAATGGGTACAATGGCCCAAAGGTAGATAACCGAGCGGGGATAGAGGACGGCATAGGCAAGCAGGATGGCAAATACCGCGCCCGAAGCACCCATGAGGAATACATAGGTCACCCCCATGGCGAGGTACACGAACAGGGACAGTATGCCGCACAGGGTTCCGGAGAGCAGGTAGAGCAGAAGGAATTCCTTTGAGCCGATCTTGCGTTCCACCGTTATTCCGAAAAAAAGCAAACCGATCATATTGGACAGAAGATGTCCAATTCCGCCATGGACAAACTGATAGGTAAAGACCTGCCAGAAATAACCGCCCCGGGTTACGTAGAGGGGATTCATGGAAAGGAGACGGACAAGATCGGGAGAGGTGCTGGTCAGGAGATAGACGAGCACATTCAGTCCGATAAGCACGAGTGCGGTATTATGAAATTCATACCGGAACGGTTTTCTTGCGGCGGTTAATAACGACATATCAGAAACTTACCAGCTGATAGCGCCTTTCGGCAAGCAGTAAATGTGGCAGAGCGGTTATTTTGCAAGGGTAACCCGGTTTCTTCCGGTCTGTTTGGACTCGTACAGCGCCTTGTCGGCACGTTCAACGAGATGTTTCGCCGACGTGTCCGTTTCAGGATGATATTCCGCGGCGCCGATCGAGATGGTCAGGCTCAGGTGCTGTCCTTCGTACAGGATGTCCAGGTTTTCTATGGAACTCCGGATGCGTTCAGCGATCTTGACCGCGGCGGTATCGGGAGTGTCGCACAGCATGACGACAAATTCTTCCCCGCCGTACCGGGCGGCCATGTCCTGGTTACGGGTGTTTTGCTGAATTACGGACGCGACCATCTGGAGTACGACGTCGCCGCAGGCATGGCCGTAGGTATCATTAAAGCGTTTGAAGTAGTCAATATCAAGCATGAGGACGGACAGGGGTATTTTCTGGGATTCGCTGAGCTCAAGTTTCTCAAGAAGGACTGTATAAAAATAGTGCTTCATCTTGAGATGGGTCATCATGTCCGTAGTGGTCATTTCGATGAGCGCGGCATTGCTGATGGCGATTGCGGCGAGGGAGGCTATGTTGAGGATGTGTTCCTTGTCATAGTCGGAGTAGGGTTCGGTGGTAATCTGTTCCCCGAGAACGAGCAGTCCGTTTACATGATTTCTCGACTTGAGGGGAACAACGAGAGACGGTTCAAGAGAGATGAGACCCTTGATTGGTTCATCAATCGAAATCTTTGCCTTTTTGATATCCGCAATGGTCATGCTGGTATTCAGCTCGGCCATTTTCTTGATGAGCGGGTGATCTTCGGGTATCGAGTAGTCATTATCATTGTCGAGTTCGAAACCATAATAGTTCCGGTTCAACTGGAAACAGGTCGCGTCAAAGTTTTTCTTGGTAAAAATCGCTACGCCGAGGGTTTTCATTTGCCCCATGCAGGTATACAACAGAGCGTCTATCAGGGATGTAAAATCGATAACCGAATTCAGGCTTTTCGAGATTTCAAGCAGCTGACGCAAATCGTAGATCTGTTTTTCCAACGAGGCTTCCGCAGCGCTGTTTTTCTTTGCCTTTGCCATTATAGTATCAAATCTCCGTTTCAGCAGTAACGCTGGCAGAACCAGATAACGTACCCACTATAGCATATTTCTTCATTATTTCAAGAAAATTGCGAAAAACTCCAATTTCTTGCTCAAGAGCGCGGAAGGAATCGATGTTTTTTGACGATCCGGAAAGCGTCCTGATATTGGTCACCGTTTCCGGAACAGACCGTTTGTTGTCTTCCAGCAGCAGTGTTGCGAAATTGAAAACATCCGCAAAATTGTTTACCGAGTCCTGGACAAGCGATCTGGCATGATTATTCATGTTTTCCACCATTTTACGGAGAGGTTTTTCGAAATCCATTCCTTTTTCGAGCTCGGTAATATAGCCGGTAACAACTTTCAGGCTGCAAGGTTCCTTGTCTTCAAAGAGCTGTTCGAATTCCGCGAATTTTGCCGGAATCGATTCACAGTAATAATACGCTGAGGAAAGGGCGCTTTGCATGGATCTGTTGGTGAAATATCCTTCTACAATTACCGATTTGAGAAGCACCTTGAAATGGGCATCAAAATAATGACGGGAAAAGGTTTTGATGAGTTGGAGCGGTTTTATCCATTCTAACGATAAAACGGTGAATTCCTGGAGAAGCGTGTTGGTTGTTTCATTGTATCCATTGATTGCTTCAAGCTGGAGCGAGCCGAAAGTATCATGAATAAGCGATTCCATCTCGTTTTCCTGCTTTTGCTTGAGCAGCTTCTTTGAATCGTTGTGAAATCGTTCGGTCAGTCGTTCCTTGTACGAGGCAATATAGTTGTTTGCCGGTTTTGACTGCTCGGGCTCATAGTCCGGATCTTCCTTGGTAATCCGGATGATTGCAAGGAGATTTTCCCTGCTCAGCTGTCGGGTAACCAGCCAGATGACGGCCTGAAAAATTCTCCCGGTTTTACCGCGTATTTCCTCTCCAAGCTGTTGGCCGGTATGTTTTGCTTCCAGTATCGAGACAATATCGGTCACCGGAGAGGAAAGATCGAGTGCTGAAAGAACATAGTAGAAATCAAGAAGCAGGGGAACGGTTTCCACAACCTCCACCGCCTTGAAGCTGGGAGATTCAACCGATGTTTCCAGGCCGGAATGCGTTTTGAACGCGGGATCGAAAAGTGCAAGAAAATTGTTGAAATCGAATGAACAAAAGTCATGGAGGCAGTCCAGTTTTTGAAGGAGGACTCCTGCCTGAACCAGTGCGGGAACGTCCAGCGATTTCATGAATTGGGAAAATTTCCGCGCCTGTTCTTCGATCGTGTGTTCAGGTGTTTGTGTTCCGGCGACCAGCGCCTCCGCGCGTACGGTAAACGAGAAGGATTCTCTCATTTTTTGCTGTTCTGCCGTCATGGCCAGTTCAATGAGATACTCGCGGTAGTGCTGTGCGGTCCTGCTGTCGGTTGATGCAATCGTTTCGGAAAAAAGCGTTCTGACCGGTTCAAGAAACTGGTAGATCTGGAAAAGTGCGGTTGCGAACGCCGGGAGCAGAATGCCGGTATTCTGATAGATGGGGGGCTCCATTTGCCGGAGCTCCTGATTCATGGCACGCAGCTGACGTTTTTTCTTGTATTCGGGAGATGAGGAGGCAAAAATGGATTCAAGGAATCCCTGGAGCATCTCAAGGATTCTGCTCAGAAAGGCCATGATTCATTGTAGAGGGGTGCCGGGGTTTTGGCAAGTAAAAGCCGTTGTCACACCGGATTGATTCCGGCTTGTTCAAGAATGATTCGGTAGTCCTCAACGGTTTCAGCCCGTACCAAAGCCGCGCGAAGGGCAGCACCGCCCTGAATGCCCTTCGAGTACGCGCTGAAACGTTTCCGCATGATGCGGCAGGCCGGTTTTTCGCCTGAATCCCGTACAAGATCTGCAAGCTCTTTCCATCCGGCCTGCATGCGCTTGTCCGGCGGAATTTCCGCGAATGTTCCTGTTGTGAGGTATTCCTTGCTCTGGGTGAAAATGAACGGATTTCCCATTGCCCCGCGCGCAAACATGATTCCGTCGCATCCGGTCGTTTCGAGGGTTCTCTTCGCGTCTTCCGGGCTGAACAGATCTCCGGACGCAAAAACGGGAATCGCGGGAAATTCAGCCCTGGCAAGAAGAACCAGCTCCCTGACCAGTTCGATGCGGGCCTTGCCTTCATACCCCTGCATTTTTGTGCGGGGATGCAGGGTAATCGCGGCGGCTCCCGCGGAAAGGGCCGCACGCGCGGCTTCGTCCCAGGTGAGGTGTTTTTCATCCCAGCCGGATCGTATCTTTACCGTGACCGGAATCGGCGCGACGGCCTGTACGACCGCGTTTGTTACGGCATATAACCGGTCCGGGTCCCTGGTCAGGGATGAACCGGCGCCGGTTTTAACGATTTTCGGGACGGGACACCCGGCATTGATATCTATACAGTCCGCGTGTGCCTGTTTCACGGCGATTTGCGCCGCCGTGGCCATGCGTTGCGGGTCGCCTCCGAAAATCTGCACCGCGAAAACCCGTTCATTGTCGGCACGGCGCATCAGATCAAGCGTTTTCGCAGAGTCCCGGGTAAGGGCTTCGGAGGATACCATTTCCGTGTACGTGAAATTCGCGCCGCAGGAGACACAAAGCGACCGGAACGCCCGGTCGCTGTATCCGGCAACCGGTGCGAGAAACAGGTTGCCGGACAGTTCAAGCGGTCCGATTCGTACCGGATGATATAGTGTCGTTGCGGTATGTCCGGTGTGCGGCATGGGCGGTTATTCCGGAAGGCGGAACAGGGCGCAGCTGTTTTTCCACAGCTGGTCGGCCAGTTCCTCAAGGTCCATCTCGAGCATCTCGGCGAGGAATTTTACGGTAGACGGCGTGTATGCCGGCATGTTCCGTTTTCCCCGATATTCCGCGGGTACCATGAAGGGGCTTTCGGATTCTATCAGAATACGGTCTATGGGCAGGGTAAGAACGGTTTCATGCAAATTTCGCGCGTTCCGGTACGTCAGGTTGCCGGCAAACGAGAAATACAGGTTCAAATCAAGCGCTATACGGGCATATTCAGCGTCTTCCGAGTAGCAGTGGAGTACGCCGCCTGCGGGAGGAAGCCGTTCCGCGAGTATGTCCAGAACATCCTTGCCCGCGTCCCGGTTGTGGATAATGACCGGAACGTCCGCTTTGTTCGCCAGTTCAAGCTGGGTAATAAAAAGTTCGATCTGGGACCGTTTGTCGCCGAATTTCCGGAAGTAGTCGAGCCCGATTTCTCCGAGCGCGACGACATTGGGAAGCTTGAGACTTTCCTCGATAGTGTGAATCCAGTCCTTTCCGGGATTGGTCACTTCCGACGGGGATACACCAACAGCGTGGTATACCGACGATGCGGACTTGAGGGTGGGGTAGACAACGTTAAAATCATGCAAACTGTTGCAGATGCTTATGATGCGGGTTACGTTTGCCTGTTTTGCTTCCTGTACAACACGAAGCTGCTCAATAGGGTCGTCATAGATAAGCCCGATATGAGCGTGAGTATCAAAAAACTGCATGGCTGACATCCGATACGAGAGTAGTAAAGCTGCCTATCCGGCAGCGAGGCCATACCCAAACTGGATAAATGTTACCGTAACGATACCACACGAATGCATAACCGTCAACAAAATTCGGGTTTTTGCGAATTCTGCCGATAAATTCATTGTTTGACAGGTAATTTTAATCTATGGTACTATAACAGGCAGACGAAACCCGTTTTCCATAAGGGAGTTTACCGTGCCCAGAACCCGTGGGTATAAGCGCGTTGAAAATACAATAATCCGCTCAATAGGCCTTTCCATACAAAGGATTTTTATGTTGCTGGGCTCAGGCCTTTCCCGATTTTTTCGGGGAGGACGAAGAAAGCTCACCATCATGGTTGTGCCGCATTCCCAGAAGCAGGTTGTCAACTTTCAGACAACTGTTTTTTCGATGGTTTTTTTCCTTGTCATCCTTGGCGGGATAATCGCGTCTTTCTTCTGGTTTTCGCAGCAGTCGCTCACGACCGGACAGGATCTGGCCAAACTGCGTAATGAAGCGCGGACCGCCCGGGCCAGTCTGGATCAATTAAAAGATGAAACCGGGAATCTGGTAAAAGCCGCCCGCAATTTTCAGGCTGCTTTTTCCGGAACCCTTTCCCTTATCGGAATTGATACGGACAACGCTGCGGTAAAAAGCAGTCTGCAAACCGGAGACCTCTCTTCCCTGTTCAATGCCCGGGAAACGGTTCAGGGTTCTGTGCGGGAAGTTGCAGAACTTCAACGGCTGACCGGCTATCTGGAAGACGCGGTACAGCCCATTGAAGAAATAGGGAAACTGCTGGACTCCCAGAGCGCACTGTTTTCCGACATTCCGAGTCTGTGGCCCATTCGCGGCGGGATAGGTCATATTTCCATGCCGTTCGGACAAAACAAACATCCCTTTACCGGGCAATGGTACATTCACAAGGGAATTGATCTTTCAACCTATCGCGCCGGGGACCCCATTCTGGCAACGGCAGACGGACAGATCGTTACCGCTGAATATGACCCCGGGTTTGGGTACTACATAATCATCAAGCACAAACATGGATTCTATACCCGGTATGCGCACATGTCTTCTTTCCGTGTACAGCGCGGACAGTATGTACAGCAGGGACAGATTATCGGGTACATTGGAAATACCGGGGTGTCCACCGGTCCGCATCTTCACTATGAAGTACATATCGGTTCCGATGTTGTAGATCCAATGAAGTATCTGAATATCAAGACTTCCAGCAGCAAGTAGGTTCTATGCAGTCTTCTGACGATGTATCCATCAATACGCTCGTGGGACCGGGGTCGGTTATTCGCGGAGAACTTTCCGTCGCGGGCTTTGTACGTGTTGATGGGGACCTTGAAGGCAACCTGGAAACAACCGGTCGGGTTATCGTGGGAGAACGTGCGAGAATCCGGGGAACGGTACGATGCCGGATCATTACTGTAGGCGGTGTTATCCAGGGAGATGTTATTGCTCCTGACGGCGTAACCATTCTCTCCTCGGGAACCGTTCTCGGCTCGGTTATAACCCGGAAGCTCCAGGTGGAGCCTGAGGTACTGCTTCACGGATCCTGTTTTGCCGTTAACGATGAAGACCGTTATAATGACGCCGTGGCCGGATACAACAATCGCCAGGCCATGAGGCATTCTTCGCGTGCCGCCGCGGGAGCTGTGTAATGTCAGCCGCGGGACCCCTTGATCCCGTATCTCCGTTCTTTGCCTCGATAGCCGGTCATGCCGCCGGCGGTGCGGTCCGGAAGGGAGAAAAGAAGAAGGATGCGCCTGCCGCCCGCCGGTTTGATCGGCTTCTGGACGAAAAAGCCGCTGAAGCGGATCGTCCGGATACGGCAGTTATTCCGCATCATCTTGAAGGGCTTCCGCCCGAAGTCATTCTTGAAAAACTTCTTGATGAAGTGCATTCTGCGGGCGATGTATTGAAGGAAAAACAGCTTCCCGATACCATTATTGCGTATAAAGAGGCAGTCCGGCATTTTGTCCGATATATAGTCAGCCGGACTTTTGATGTATCCGAGACCATTTCGGGTACAAATATCCTGAAGCGTAAGAAGTTCACGCAGATTCAGGTACTAGACGAGAAACTGGAGCAGTTGGCTGCAGGTATTCTTTCCAATCAGCGGTCCCAGATGGATCTGTTGGGAAGGATCGAAGAAATCAACGGATTATTGGTAGACCTTATGTCCTGATACTCCGTTTCAAGGTGGAAACACGTATGGGTTCAGTATTTGACCATGACTTGCCGGAAGAAACACCGGAAGAAATAGCGGCTCTTGAGGATCCGCAAGTTGACGAAACAGCTCCTTCCTCCGGGGAGGTCGTTTTTCCCGAACCGTTGTACCATTTGAAGCTGGAATATTCCAGTGAAAGCCTCTACGCGACCGCGGAAGCGGACGAGTATGCGGCAGGAGACCAGGTGCTCGTTCCAACCCGATACGGCAAGGATCTGGCGCTTGTGATGGGAAAGGTCCGCGTGCCGATCGGTATTCGCGCCGACGATGTAGTCTTCATCGAACGGAAAGCAACGGACCATGATCTTGCGCAACGAGAAGACTTGCGGGAAAAAGAAACCCAGGCTTTTTCCATTTTCCGGGAAAAGGTTGAACAGCATCATCTTGAAATGAAGTTGATTGCAACTCACTATCTGGTTGAAGAGCCGAAAATTCTGTTTTTTTTCAGCGCTGAAAACCGGGTTGACTTCCGGGATCTCGTGAAAGATCTTGTTTCCATATTCAAGATGCGTATCGAACTGCGCCAGATCGGTGTTCGGGACGAGTCCCGTATCACCGGCGGTCTTGGCGTTTGCGGGCGGCCGTTTTGCTGCCATGCGGTTACCGACAAACTTCGTCCGGTTTCTATACGGATGGCAAAAGATCAGGGATTGTCCCTCAATTCCATGAAGATTTCCGGTCAGTGCGGACGGCTTCTCTGCTGCCTCGCCTACGAGCATGAATGGTACTGCGAAGCGAAAAAGTCCTTGCCGAACGAAGGAATCCGTCTTCGCTACGAGGAAATCAATTTCCGCGTTACGGAAGTGAATCCCCTGACCGGCATGATCCGGTTGCTTGGGGAAGACGGACGGGTTCTTAAAATTCCGTCTACCCGCATGCAGCGCGTTGACGGGAAGTGGCGGATCCAGTAGCCCGGGCCTTACGACTGGCAGATGATGGACGCAAACGGGTCCTTCGGAGAAAGCGGCTCTTCACCATACCCGCCAAAGGCGGTTGTTCCGGTGAAACCCGCTTCCCGGGCATACTCGACGATTTCTGATACCTGAAGCGGCAGAATATTCGTTGATTTGAACAGTTGTACAATTTGTCCGTTTCCCAGTTCCAGTTGTGCGTCCAGCAGAAGCGAACCGGCTCCGTCCGGAACAAGTTTGCGGTTGAGTTTTACCCTGATTGAAGAACGCTCAGGAAGCATGATACTGGAGTTTTCGCCATCCGGCCCAAAGTTGTACACATGCAGGAGGAGGAATCCTCCCGGAGCGAGAAGCTTTTTTGTGTCGTGGAAAAACTTCCGTACCAGGGTTCTGTCTCCGAGGTAGGGCAGTGTATTGTCCACACAGGCAATGATGTTGAACGATGAGGCCTTGAGAAAACGACCGATATCGAGCGAATTCATTTCAAAAAATCTGATGGTTGAAAAGGACGCCTTTATTCTCCGCTGTGCGGTCGCGACCATGTCCGCGTTGGCATCAATTCCGGTGATATCGAGATTGTGGGTTGAAAGACGGTTCTCCAGAGTCCCGGTACCGCAACCGATTCCGAGATAGCGGAATATTGGCGGCGGCGAAACGGTTGAATCCTTTTTAAGCTGTTCGACGAGCCGGAGGACACAGGAAAGCGCTCCTTCATCCATCGGGAAAAGTTCGTCGTAATATTCAACTATCCGGGAGTAAAACTCCTGTAAATTACCGACAGTTGATTTTCCTGTCTGCGTTCCTGGAAAGGTGTGCTCCATCGAATGCTCCTTTTCGGTACGCTCCTACTTTTTTAACGAAGCAAGATACTCCTCAAGTTTTTGGGCGGTAGTACGGCTTATCGCATGCTCCATTCTGCAAGCATCATGTTCGGCTGTTTCTTCATCAACACCGAGAATTTCGGTGAGAAACATCTTGAGCGCGTTATGGCGAGCTCGCACCGCGCGTGCCATCTTCAGGCCTACAGTTGTTAACCGGATATTACCGTAATGCTCATGTTCAACTAGTCCTGAATCGCGAAGTGCTCCCAGCGACTTGTTAACGCTTGCCCGGGATACGCCGAGCGTTCGGGCAATATCAACAGAACGGGCAACTCCGGTTTCCTGCGAAAAATCCAGTATGGTCTCGAGATAGTCCTGTTTTGATGCGCTTAATGAATCCGGCATACATGTCCAACTATACTGCAAAGTATTTGACTAGACAACAGAATTCTTGTATTGTAAAAGTAGTTTGAGGTTAACAAATGAGTCTTGACCAGATTCGGCCGGGTGAAAAGGCCGTAATTGCAGCAGTCGGCGGGACCGGGTCCCTCCGCAGGCGTCTTCTTGATATGGGATTAACTCCCGGGACACAGATTTTTGTCCGGAAGGTTGCGCCATTCGGCGATCCGCTGGAACTTTCTCTCCGGGGCTATGAGCTCACCCTGAGAAACGAGGATGCTAAAAAAATCAAGGTTCACCGGACGGTTTCCTGATGATCAGGATAGCTCTTGCAGGAAATCAGAACTGCGGTAAAACTACGCTGTTCAACCAGTTAACCGGAAGCAATCAGCATGTAGGTAATTTCCCCGGCGTAACGGTTGAGAAAAAGACCGGAGAGGTTCTTGGCCATCCGGATCTCACGGTAATTGATCTGCCCGGTATATACTCCCTTTCTCCGTATACCTCCGAGGAAGTTGTTGCCCGCGACCACCTGGTTCATCACCGGCCGGACGTGATTGTCAATATTGTTGACGCAACCAATTTTGAACGAAATCTGTATCTGACCATTCAGCTCCTCCCGTTGGGACTGCCCATTGTTCTCGCGCTGAACATGATGGATGAAGTGCGATCAAACGGCTGGACAATTGACATCGCGACGCTTGAAAAAGAACTCGGTGTGTATGTGGTTCCCATTGTCGCAAACAAGAATGAAGGGATCCACGAACTTGTCGAGCGGGTGTATGATGCCGTATCCGATTCAAAATCCGGGACAAACCCCATCCTTCGGCGTATTGATTTTTGCGACGGTCCGGTGCACAAAGCGCTTCATGCCATTACCCATCTTGTGGAAGAGCCGGCTGGTGAAGCAGGGTACGAACCCCGTTTTGCCGCAACCAAGTTGATTGAGGGCGACCCGCTCCTTGAGACCGATCTCAAGTTGTCGGCGGCGGACCGGGATATAATCAAGCGAATCGTTCGTGAAATGGAAACGGATCTCGGAACAGACCGGGAAGCGGCAATCGCCGATATGCGGTACGCGTTCATCGAGCGGCTTGTCCGGGACGCCGTGAAAAAGAAACATGAGTCAAAAGAGCAAATCCGTTCCATACGGATAGATACCGTACTTACACATCGGTTGTACGCGCTTCCTTTTTTTGTAACCATCATGATGGTGATTTTCTGGATTACATTCGGTCCCGCAGGATCCTGGGTCAGCGGACTGTTTGAGCAGGGAATCGAATCCCTGACGAATCTTTCGTCGCGGGCGCTTATGAGCGCCGGGGTAAGCCCCTGGATGCATTCCCTGATTATTGACGGGGCGTTTGTGGGCATCGGAAGTGTTCTTTCCTTTCTTCCCCTGATTATCATTTTGTTCTTTTTTCTTTCTCTCCTGGAAGATACCGGCTACATGGCACGGGTCGCTTTTGTTCTGGATTCCCTGCTCCGCAAAATAGGTCTTTCCGGCCGTTCATTTGTTCCCATGCTCGTGGGGTTTGGCTGTACTGTTCCTGCGATCATGGCAACCCGCACCCTTTCCAGCGACCGGGACCGGCGCATGACCATTCTGCTTACGCCCTTTATGTCCTGTTCGGCAAAAGTTCCGGTATATCTTGTTTTTTGTAGCGTATTTTTCCCCAAGAATACCGCGCTCGTAATCGGTCTTTTGTATGGGACGGGAGTTGTCGTCGCCATTGTGACCGGGTTGTTGTTAAAGTCCACCGTGTTCAGGGGAAATTCCGTACCTTTTGTTCTGGAGCTTCCTGTGTACCGTTTTCCATCGCTGAAGACAGTGCTGTACCATCTTGGCGGCAAGGTAAAAGATTTTTTGACAAAAGCATTTACCATCATTTTTCTTGGATCGCTTGTTATCTGGTTTCTGACCAATCTCAACTGGGCCTTTCACATGGTTGAAGACGGAGCGGAGAGCATGCTTGCCTCGCTCGGTTCGGCCATCGCCCCCGTGTTTTCATTGAACGGATTTGATTCCTGGCAGGCCGTTGCCGCTTTGCTGAGCGGTTTCGCGGCGAAAGAAGCAGTCGTGAGCACGCTTTCGGTTGTGCTCCCCGCAGGAATCGCCTCCTATTTTACCCCGCTGACCGCTGTTGCGTTTCTGGTCTTTACCCTGTTGTACACGCCCTGCATGGCGGCGATTGCCGCTACCCGCCGGGAAATGGGGTCTCTCAGATGGACGATCGCGGCGGTTTTATTCCAACTGGTTACCGCCTGGGCAGTATCTGTTCTTGTGTTCCAGGTTGGACAGTTGTTGGGTTTTTGAGGTAGAATACCGCCATCATGAAAGCGGAAATACCTGGTAGACTCCGAGGCCTATTCTTTGTCCTCCTCTTTTTCCTTCCGGTGTTACTGTCGGCGCATCCGCACATGCAGTTCAACAGTACCGCCGAATTTGTCTGGGAAGGAAAAAAGCTTGCCGGAGTGTTTCTCGAGTGGCAGTTCGATTCCTTTTTTAGTGCGGACATTATCCGTGCCTATGACGTTAATGCCGACGGATCGTTCGACGAGGCGGAAACCCGCGCTGTTTTTGAAGGAGCCTTTTCCAATCTCCGGCATTACTATTTTTTCACGTTCATACGCCAGGGTGACCGCAGGGAAACTCCCGCTTCGGTCGAGAAATTCAGCGCCTTCCAACGAAACGGCACGCTGGTATACCGCTTTTATGTGGATCTCCGGTCATGGAACGCGGGAACGCTTCACCTTGCCGTGTACGACTATACTTTTTTCTGCGATATCCGCTACCCGGACGGGAACCCGGTGACCCTGCGGTATGATCGGGAACAGGTACTGCCCAGATGGGAAATTCGCGAAAACCGTAACAATCCGGTGTACTACAATCCGCTTGGCGACATTGAGGACACCACAGTGTATTATGAATGGAAGCCCGGTCTTGAAACCTATTATCCCCGTGAAATAACAATTTACTATGAATAGCGCACGAATCTCCCTGCTGACTGTAGTGCTTCTTCTGCTGTTCTCCGTTGTGCTCCGGGCGAACCCGTTTACGTCAGAACCCTCCGCTCGTGATGGTCCTGGCGGGCTTCCCGATCCCGCCGCGGTCCGGACCGCGCGGCCTGATGAAAACCTGATACAACGCCAGATGGCGCTCCGGAACCGCATCGCTGAAATGTTCGTGCAATGGAAGGACGGGTCAAACCCCTCCGCACTCCGGATACTTCTTGTGTTGTCGTTTCTTTACGGGGTGTTTCATGCGCTGGGTCCGGGTCACCGCAAGACAGTTATTTTTTCGATATACCTTGCCAGACAAGCGCCGGTCATGGAACCGGGACTGACGGGCCTGCTTCTTGCCCTGTTGCATGGCGGAACAGCGGTTGTGGTTCTGCTTGCGCTTCAGGGGGTCACCGGTGCAATATCCGCACGGGCAGACCACATTTCCCGGTGGATGGAAGGCGGATCTTATGTACTCCTTATCATTCTTGCCCTGGTTCTTGCCGTCCGTGCCCTTGTTGAGGTTGTCCGGGTACCGGGCGGGAAGAAAAAAGCCGCTGCAAGTCTTGGCGCGGTTCTGGTGAGCGGGATATACCCCTGCCCCGGTGCCGTTCTGGTTCTTGTTCTGGCGTTAACCCTGGACATGTTGTTTGTGGGCGTGTTGGCCGTATTTGCCATGTCGCTGGGGATGAGTATTCCGATTATTGCCGCCGGGTATCTTGCCTGGTTCGGCCGGACGGGCATATTTCTGGGTCTGCGGGCCCGGGAAGACCGGATCGCGCGACTAAGTGCCGGCGTTGAATTCGCGGGGTATCTGCTTTTGTTGGGGTTTTCACTGTACATGGCCCAGCCGTTCCTGGTGAGCCTTCTTCGCATGATTCCGGTACGTTGACCGCTACCTGAGCTTGGAAATAAAAATCGCTCCGGGGGCGTCGTCCCGTTCTTTCTTCACGAGGTACTTGTCTTTTCTGCTGGTGAAATAATCGAGCGTTTTCCGGACGCCCAGTTCCCGGAGGTCAAAGTCCGGTTTTACCTGGCGGATGTACTGCATCAGTTGTGAAAGCATTACCCAACCGGAGGTGTCCGAG
>MWCL01000007.1 GCA_002070025.1 Spirochaetes bacterium ADurb.Bin215 | reverse complement strand
CCGCCTGTGGCGGCATGAATTCTCCCCGCTTGCGGGAACCGGAACGCCCGGACTGGATGGAATGGTCTATGGCGCCGGGTCGGGTTGGTCCCTTGCGGCATGGCGGGCTGAAGCAAGGATTCTGTCAAGAAAAGATTCGAAAAAAAACCGATCCTACGGTATACTGGAATTGTCCTTCCCCGCGTATGCGTACATGAATACCGCTGACCAGCTCTATTCGTTTTTGAACCGGGTAGATACCGCACACGTTGAAGGACGGGTTGGCGACTCGGAACCCCTTTTTGCTCGTTGGCTCGTCGATATTATTGAGGGTAGTTTTACTGATCCGTTTTCCGAAAAAAAACCGGACAGTACCGCCCGCGGACGCGCCGCGAGCCTTCTGGGCAGACTCGGCTCTGAAGAGTACCGTCCGCTTCTTCTTGCCGCGGCAAACGGACCCTTCGACGAGTCGCTTGCCATCGGTGTGATTCATGGACTTTCCGGCCTCGGTTGCGATCCCGACGGTGAATCCGTGGACGCGGTTACGTCTCTTGCTAAAAGATCCGGGGTTGGTCGGCCCGCGGTTCATTATGCCGCCTGCGATGCCCTGCTTTCGCTGGCACGGTTTTCTTCGGGAGACGTACGGGACAGGGCCGTTCGCGCCATTGTTTCGTTTTCCGCCGATCCCTGGACCGAACAAGTACAAAAGTACGCGCACAAAGCGCTTGAAACACTACTGCACCAATAACCGGAGGATACCATGAAAAAGGCCGTTGCCTGTCTCGTCTCGTTTTTTGCCGTTGCCCTGCTCTTTTCTCTCGAAGTTGACCGCAAGGAACTTCAGGATGAAACAGGGGAAGCGGTAATAAAATTTGTCAACTACGTGGGACCGCACACCATCGTAAACACCGCGGAAGAAATCCGCGGAATCGGTACGCAGCTGGGACGGGATATACAGGGAGCGGAAACGGCGGGCTCCGCTGACCGCTATCAGATTATCCACGCGGTTGATCCGGCGGTTACCGGCAAGTTTGACGCGGACATTCTGATAATCGGTTCGGGTGCGACCGTTGACCACATAGACAATATCCGGCGGGTACTCGCTGCCTATCTTTCCTCCGCGTACGGCTACTCGGAGCGCGACGCCACTACCCTTGCGTTTTTTGTGACCGTGTACAACGCGGTATACCGCGGCAATATGGACATGTTTACTACCCGCTACAAAGACGTGGTAACCACGCATTTGTCGAAAGATACCGCGGGTATCGCTACACGATGGGACCAGTGGCCGGGAAAAACACGCATGGTGATTCCGCTCAGCGACGCTCGTCTTGCCGGTACGGTAAGCACGATAGACACATCAGCAATCTCGGATTCCGATGTTACGGAAAAGATCCGTGAAGAAGACGATGCCGCGCTCGATGTACGGAAAGACATGGTCGATCTCAAGGAACGGGAGAGCGACGAAGCGGCGGAACGTGCGGAATCCGCCCAGAAGGAAGCTGCGGAAGCGAAAGCGGAAACGGCGGAAAAACGTGCCGAAGCCGCGGACGCCCGCCGTGAGGCTGAAAAAGCAGAAAAGGAAGCCGAAAAGGCCCGTGCCGAAGCGGAAAAGAACCCTGAAGATTCCGCCGCTCAGCGTGAAGCAGCGGTGGCCGAACAGGAAGCCATAGAAAAGGCCGCAGAGGCTGAAAAAAAAGAAGCTGAAGTAGCCGAAACCGAACAGCAAGCGGCCGAGAAAGAAGAAGAAGCGGCCGTTGAGCAGACTTTTGCCGATACCAAACAACAGGAAGCCCAGCAGGAGCGCAAGGAAATCGCTTCCGACACCCAGAAGGTCATTGACCGGGAAGCGGAGGAAGCTAAAGCGGCGGCGGAAGAAGCCTTCGCGGCGGTTGTTCCGGGCTATGCGCTCCGGGTAATCGACAAGACGACCCTCCTTTCCGAACTGGTACTCGTGAATCTCGCGACCGGTTCCACCATTAAAACCTCACCGCTCAATTCCATCCGGAACCGCATTATTGTAGATGCCGGCGGACAGTTGATGGCCGTGGCAGGAAAGAAAGGCGGCAGCGGCGATGTTACGCTCGTACTCATTGACCCGGCAACGCTTGAAATGACCAAGTCGGGAACAGATTCGCTTTCCGAGGAAAGCATGCTGGTAAAAAGCGGAAATGATTACTACGCGGTTATCGAAAACGATTCGGGGGAATACGCGATAGGGCGTTTTGATGGTACGCTTGAATTGAAAGCGTCGTCCGCAATCGCTGTTCTTGCTGAAACAGCGATAACGGTAACGCCCCGGGGAATTCTGGTGCAGGACGACAACGCGAAGATCCGTCTTCTCCGCGCCACCGACCTTGCCGACCAGACAGAAGACTAAAAAACCTAAAAGAGTTTTTTGAGTCTGTCTTCCGCGTCCTTTTTCAAGGGCGCGGCTTTTTTTTCTATTTCTTTTTTAGCTTGTTCCTCAGCCTCTTTTTTTGCCTTTTCAGCTTGTTCTTGTGCCTCTTGCTTTACCTTATCAATCTGTTCTTGTGCCATGTCTTTTATACGGTTTTCCAGTTCGGCCTTCTTCTGGTCAATCACATTCTCATACTTGCGGATTTCTTTATCGGCGTTCTTGACCCGGTCATAAATGGCAGTGAACTGAGTAATTTCACTGGTGTATTTCTGTTTCTGCTCGTTGATGAATTTTTCCACTTCCTTGCGGATATCTTCTTTGAGAAGCGCTATCTGGCGGTCTATCTCGTCTTGAAGCGCCTCGTAGAGGACCTCGTCGATGCCCGTGGATACGTCTACATCAAAGGATCCCGATGAAGAAATATGTACGCTAACGTCGAAATCGATTGTATTGACCCGGGAAAGTACATTCCGGTACGTGGTGTGGATAAACGCGGGTTTGAACGGTGCAACGGTAAGCTGCGCGGAACCCAGGGTCATCGCGGTTTGTATCGAAAGCGCCCGGTCCGCGGCAATGCGCAGTTCACCTTCCGTCGAGAGAACGCCGGCAACGTCCGGGACTCCCTGAACACCCGCGGATGGAATGGACACCGTGTATCCCCCGGCGGTTATATCCGAATCGAGGATATCCGATGCACCGGTACGAAGGTCTATCACTGCCTCCAAAGCTTCGGACATTGCTCCGTGAGTTGTTCCGAGCGAGGCGGTAACCGCCTTGTCAAGGCGGTCTGCATCATTCGTGAGGTTCTGTACGCTCCCCCCTATGGTAAATCCCGTTTTTACGTCTTCCGCTGAAAGGGCGATATTGCGGAATACCAGCGAGGGCAACGAGTCGTCACCGAAGGAAATGTTCCGTCCCGGCAGGCGGTCGACTACCGATGCCTTTTGTTTAAGGGTTGGTTTTTTCTCTTTTTTCTGTGAAGCCTGCATTTCTCCCAACATGGCGAGTCCGCGGTCCAGATAGGGATAGTATTCTCCCAGGGTATTGACGATAAAGGTCCGGAATATGTCGCCGACAATACCCTTCCCCGTATCAAGATTGATGGTCTTGATTTCATTCACCAGTCCGGTCAAACGCTTTGAATCGGCGGCGACTGCTTCACGGGCACGGGATGAGAGATCAAGCACCTGTTTCCGGTCGCTTTCGATTTTCGTGGATAGATCTTTTGCCATGCTGACGGTGCTTTCCATGGTCTTTTTTGCCGCGTCAAGTTCGGTAATGGTCCGTTTAATCTCTTCTACCGTTTTGATGTTCCTGGGGTCGATTTTGGAAATATTCTTCGCAGTCGCTACCATGGTAGTCACTTGCTTTTCGGCATTTTCGCTGCTGTCTTTCCATGAATCAATCATTGCCGGTACCGATCCGGTAATTTCTTCGACAATCTTCGGAGAAAGAAGCGAATCCTTTTCGCGTTCCAAAAATGCGACCGGATCCAGTTTGTCCTGAATGGCGGAGATGCCGCTGTCCAGAGAAATACCGCTCTGAATTTTTTTCACTTCACTTGAAAGGGCTGCAACCACCGGATTGGGTTTGGAATCTTCCTGTTCCTTTTTCTTCTGGTATTTCTTTTCCTGTTTTGGGGGCAGCGTTCCTGATTCGGTACGGTCGGTTCCCCAGCGTATTCCGGTTATCTCAAGGTTTTCGCTCACGAGTTTTCCACGGGTAAGTTCAAGAAGATTGAAATACACATCGAGACGCGCGACTTCAAAAAGATTGGTCATGGGTTTCGAGCGGTTTGCCTGGGCAAGATTTTCCATGGTGAACCGGGTGTCAAACAGATTAAAATCCACGAGACCAATATCGCATTTGGCGCCGAAGGTACCTTCAAATGCTCCGGTTATCAGGCGGTGTGCTATAACGTTTCTGAAAAGTGTTATACCGAAAAGAAGAACAGCGACACAGGCAGCGGCTACGATAATGTCCAAAACCTTGAGTCTGCTCTTCTGCTTCTTGATTTCTTTCGCTATTTTTTTCAGCTTTTTAGCCTGCGCAGAATCTTGTACTTTCGCGGCATCGAATGTATAGACCGGCTTGCCTTTTTTGTCCTTTGATTCAACGGCAAGCGATTCAACGAGGGCGCGGTCCGCCGGAATGAACAGTTTCTTCAGTATTTTTTTCTGATATTTTTTGGCGGTATACTTCTTTTTAAATAGTCCCGGAAGTTTGATTTTTTTCACTTTTTTCATAAATGCATTCCTCCGATTCCCGACATGTCGGTGATTTTTTTGATAAGGGGAATCCGTGTAAACAGTTTATACAGCTTGCTGTTGGTTATGAGCGGCTGCAGTTTTTTGCGGTATACAGACAACAGAATTCTCACCAGCAGATAGACGGGAAGGTAGGCAAGAACTCCCGCGGTAAATGATCCGGCAACCATGGTATTGTTGAACCGGGTCAAACCGATAAAGGGTGTCTGGTACAGTTGGGTGAAAACCGGCTGGAGCGGCGGAAGCGAGAGAACCAGATTTCCGAACCGTTCCACCGGTACGTCGGCGAACGGTACAATGAACGAGAAAAGAATGAAAGAAAGAAAAAAAGCACCCTTGTTCATGCGGATAAACATGGCGAGTATGAACAGGAATGGCCATAATAGGTTCCCTTTGGGTACCAGCGCCAGTAACAGTCCGAGGGCAACCGCGTGTGCGATATCTCCCGGATGGGAATTGGCGTTAAGAGCCTTGATAAACCGCATCAGATACTTGAACATCTCAAACCTCCATTATCTTTTCTTGTCTAGTAGTGCATTTTTATATACATCTTCATACTGCTTCGCGGATACGTCCCATCCAAACTTCTTGTTCATTCCACGAATCTGCATTTCGCGCACATGATCCCGCTTGTTGTACCAGGCGTATGCAGCCCATCCAACAGTATCATAGATACTCTGCGGTGTAAGATGATCAAGAATGAAGCCGGTTCCCTCGCCTGTCTGTTCGTTGTAATTTTCCACGGTATCAACAAGGCCACCGGTTTTCCGCACAATCGGTATGGTTCCGTACATCAGCGAGTACATCTGGTTCAATCCGCAAGGTTCATACCGCGAGGGCATGAGAAAGAAATCGGCGCCCGCTTCTATTAGATGGCTCAGCGAATCGTCATAGCCGATGTATGCGCTGAAATTGGGGAGCGTGTGATTCAGTGTTGAAAGTTCTTGTTCGCACCAGGGTTCTCCCGAACCGAGTACTACCATTTGCAAGTCAATTTCAGTACAAATCCGGTGAGCCGACCCGTAGGATGGTCCGAAGAGTTCCGATACCCCCTTCTGGTCAGCAAGACGGGTAACCATACCAATGAGGGGAACATCGGGGTTTTGTGGAAGTCCCATACGTTTTTGGAGCGCTTTCTTGTTCTCGGCTTTCTTTTCAATGGTTTTTGCGGTGTATTTTACGGGAATGAGTTTGTCTTTTCCGGGATTCCATGTCCCGGTATCTACCCCGTTGAGAATACCGGTGAGATCGGAACTACGATAGCGGAGAATGCCGTCCATGCGGAAACCGTATTCGGGACGTTGTATTTCCTTCGCATAGGTTGGTGAAACGGTTGTCAGTTTGTCCGAGGATACAAGCGCCGCTTTGAGAAAATTCATGCGGTCCCAGTCCTCAAATCCCGCGGCGTAAAAATTGTCCCAGCTCAATGCCGTGTGCGGATACAGGTGTTTTCCGTATATGCCCTGATAGCCGATGTTATGTATGGTAAAAACACTGGCAGTAGCGGAAAAATCGCTGTATGCCTCATGAAATTTGAGCAGGATGGGCGCAAGCGCGGCCGCCCAGTCATGGGCATGAACGATGTCCGGCATCCAGCCGATTTTACGGCAGAGCTGCAGCGCCGCGTGGCCCAGTAGAGAAAAACGCTGGGGGTTGTCGTTAAAATCCGGTTCCTCGGGAATGCCGTAAATGCCGTCGCGGCCATAGCTTTGTTCATGGTCGATGAAATACACCGGAACGGTGGAATCGGGTAATACGGCAGAATACACACCGGTCCATATTTCCTGATATCCGCAGTGTACGCCCATAGGACCGCTCACGTGTTCAAGTTTGTTCCGGTCAATCCGGTAATATCTCGGCAACACAACACGGACATCATGTCCGAGTTTTGAAAGCGCGACAGACAACGCGGAAACGGCGTCGGCGAGACCGCCGGTTTTCGCAAAAGGGACTGCTTCGCTTGTAACCATAAGAATATTCAACGAAAGCCTCCTTGGCTTACCAGGCGGATCCGGCCTGGATAAAAGCATCCCGTGAAAGGGCTATACTCCGTTCGGAAATACAGTATGCGAGCCGGATCCATCCGGCTTTCCCGAAACCCCGTCCGGGGACGGCAAGAATCCGGTACTTTTTCAGGTGATCACAGAATGCGGCATCATCTCCTGCCTCGCCTGTCGTGTGCTTTCTTTCAGGAACGCGGCAAAAAAGATAGAAGGCGCCTTCAGGGGTTAAAAAGGGAATTCCCGCGGCATCAAGGATTTCCATGAGGATTTCACGACGCTTTTCATATACGCTGTAATCAACCGATTCTTTCCAGCAGGCGGCGACAATTCGCTGGAAGGTAGCCGGTGCATTTACAAAGCCGAGAATTCTTGTGGTATAGGCAACTGCCTCCGCAAGTTCAAGCGAGTTCTCCGCGTCAGGGCAAATTGCCGTATATCCGATCCGTTCTCCCGGGAGGCTGAGATTTTTTGCGAAAGAACTGACGACAACCGTGTCCTTCCACCAGGGAAAGATGGGAGATACGGTTTTTCCGTTATACGTTATTTCACGGTAGGGCTCATCCGAGATGATCATGACCGTTCTGCCGCAAGTTGCGCGGTGCGCTTCCAGCGTCTTGCCAAGTTGTTCCATTTCGTCGGACGAGTATATTTTTCCGGTAGGGTTATTCGGTGAGTTGATGATAATTGCGGCGGTTTTACCGTTCAACGCTGCTCCAATTGCCGCAATATCGAGAGAGAAGTCTTCCCGGGCAGGAACGGTAACCAGAGTGCCCCCGTGATTGCGCACATACTGCCCGTATTCAACAAAATAGGGAGCGCTTACCAGAACCTCGTCTCCCGGAGAAAGAATGGCCTTGAGCACCGAGTTCATCGCACCGGCGGCTCCGCAGCCCATGACGATGTGGGTAAAAGGAATTTCAACGCCCTGTTCCCCTGAAACCTTTTCCGCCATGGCCTTCCTGGTTTCAGGATAGCCGGCGTTGGGCATGTAGGCGTGCAGACGGCTTTCGTGTGATTCGCCGAGTTCGCGGAGCATTTCGTTAATTTTTGCCGGGGGCTCGAGATCCGGATTACCAATGCTGAAATCGAACACCTTGTCGGCGCCGTACTGTTGTTTGAGCTGCATGCCTTCCTCGAACATTTTGCGTATAAACGATGAAGAAGCCATGAAATCACTGATGTGTGGTGCAACTGGCATGGAATGCTCCTTGATAAATTTGTATACCTCAAGCATAACACATCGCCCGAGCTTTTGTAACCATTTCTATTGTAATAACCGGATAGCTATGGTACTCTGTTCATACGTTGAACAGACATGGAACATGATTCTGAATTGCTGTTACTTAATACCATCCACGAATACGCCGGACAAAAAAAGGAAATCAGTCAACGCGACTTGTCCCGGGCTATAGATATGTCCCTTGGCATGACGAATGTTCTCGTAAAGCGCTTAACGCACAAGGGGCTTATCGTCATGAAGAAGGTTTCAGCGCGGAACGTTACCTATGTTCTGACTCCGGACGGCATGAATGAGCTGGCGAAACGTACATACCGCTATTTGAAACGAACCATGAAGCAGGTTGTTGTGTACAAGGAAGCGGTGTTGTCGCTTGCGGAAAAAGCGTCAGGATGCGGGTACACCGCACTGGTCATGCTGGGAGAAAGCGATATCTCGTTTATTGTTGAATATGCCGCGGGCCGGTTTGGCATGGATTTTCATCTTGTAACCCTCACCGCCGATATTCCCGAGGAGAGTTTTGTGTTTGTATCAGAAGCAATATCCGAAAACCTGAATGCGCTGCCCGAGTCCCGCTGTGTGTACATACGGAATCTTTTCAGGGAGGATGCATGATGTGTACCGATGTACTCATTCTCGCCGGGGGAGTCGGTGAACGTCTGTGGCCGTTTTCTACCGAATCCCGTCCCAAACAGTTCCTGCGTGTTGCCGGGAACAAGAGTTTCCTGCAGAGTGCGCTTGAACGAGCCTGGTCACTGAACGTTCCCGGAAACATTTATATCATTACCCGAAGTACCTGGTCAGATCTTGTTCTCGAAGATATTGTCGATCTTGCCGAACGGAACAACCTTCCGGATCTTCCGGGCAAGACGGTTGTCATGGGAGAACCCTTCGGGAAAAATACGGCTCCCGCCGCTGCATGGCTTTCACGGATGCTTGAAACGCAGTCTCCCGGCGGTGAAACTTCCTTGCTCCTCATGGCCAGTGATCATGTAATCGGAAATACCGAAATCTTTATCCGGGATGTTGAAGCCGCCTCATGGTTCACCGCCCGGCGAAATCTTGTATCGTTTGCGATTGAGCCACGATACCCTTCAACCGGGTACGGGTATATAACGGCTGGACGCTCGCTCGAAGGACCGTCCGGCAACGGCGCCACTGTTTTTGAAGCCGCGGCCTTCCGTGAAAAACCCGATGAACAGACCGCCCGCCGCTATATCGAGGAGGGCAACGCGTACTGGAACTCCGGTCTCTACGCATTCCGCTGCGATTTTCTGCTCGAAGAACTTGAAAAACACGCGCCTGGCATCGCCAGTGCGTTTTCCCGTCCGATAACGCCCGAATACCGTACGGTACAGGGTGTCAGGGTAATGGAACCCCATGATGGCGTGCTTGCCGCCTACGAGGCGACACCCTCCGTATCCATTGACTACGCAGTAAGCGAAAAATGCGAACGGTCCGTATCGGTTCTCGCGCGTTTTGACTGGGACGATGTCGGCTCCTGGGACTCGCTGATCAACTACCTTGAACCTGAAGCCGGCAACGCTTCCCTGGTGAACGCGCCGGGGTGTTACGTCAAATCCGACATTCCGGTCGCCCTCTGCGGCACGGATGACCTTGTCGTGATAATCCGCGACGGCAAGGCGTTTATCGCCAGGAAAGGTCAAACGGAACTCGTTAAAGAAGCACTTGCCGGGTTGCGCGACAAGGATGCACTGTGAACTATCTGGTTACCGGCTGCGCCGGTTTTATCGGTTGCTTTACCGCGTGCGAGTTGTTGCGTGCGGGTCACACGGTTACCGGTCTTGATTCGGTAAACGACTACTACCCCACTGATTTGAAAGAAGAACGTCTGGCGCTTGTTGAAAAGACCGCCGCTGAAAATTCCGCGTCGCGATGGGAATTCATCCGGGGAGAACTTGAGGATACTGCTCTTGTAGACTCCCTTTTTGCCCGGAAGCAGTTCGATATCGTCATTCATCTGGCAGCACAGGCCGGTGTCCGGTACAGCATTGAAAATCCGGGCGCCTATATTTCGAGCAACATAGCCGGGTTTCTTTCGATACTTGAGGCCTGCAGGAACCATCCGCCGTCCCATCTGGTGTACGCGTCCAGTTCCTCGGTTTACGGTCTTAACCGTTCGGATGCGTTCAGCGAACAGGACCGCTGTGACCATCCGGTGAGCATGTACGCCGCCACAAAACGCTCCAATGAACTCATGGCCCATACCTACAGCCATCTTTATAATTTGCCGGTAACCGGGCTTCGATTTTTTACCGTGTACGGACCGCTCGGCCGTCCCGATATGGCGTATTTCAAATTTGCGAACGCCATCATGCAGGATCGTCCGATTGATGTGTACAATAACGGCGATCTTCTGCGCGATTTTACCTATATCGACGATGTAGTACGGGCGATCGTGCTCATAGCAGACAAGCCCGCTGCTCCGGATCCGGATTTTTCCCCCAGGACACCCCTCCCCGATCGTTCCGCCGCGCCTTTCAGGGTCTACAATATCGGTAACGCCCATCCGGAACGCCTTGAACGGTTTATCAGTCTCATCGAGGAGTATCTGGGCAAAACGGCTAAAAAGAATTACCTTCCCATGCAGGACGGTGACGTATACATGACTTCGGCGGACACCGAAGCCCTTGAACGGGCTTTTGGATGGAAACCGGACACCCCGCTTGAGACCGGTCTCAAGCGCTTTATTGACTGGTACAAGGAGAAAAAACCATGGCAACAATAGCAGTAGCAGGAACCGGATATGTGGGCCTCGTCTCGGGTGCGTGCCTTGCGGATTTTGGCAATACCGTTATCTGTGTGGACAACAACCAGAAAAAAATCGACAACCTGAATAAAGGAATGATACCCATTTATGAGCCCGGTCTCGACGATGTTGTGAAACGTAATGTCGCCTCCGGCCGTCTTTCCTTTACCGTCGACATGGCATCTGCCGTGCGTTCAAGCGAAGTCGTTTTTATCGCGGTGGGAACTCCACCCGCCGATGACGGCAGCGCCGACCTTACCTATGTTGAAGCCGTAGCCCGGGAAATTGCCCGTACCATGAATGGATACAAGGTAGTGGTGGACAAGAGTACCGTGCCGATCGGTACCGGCAAACGGGTACGTGCCTGGATGCAGGACGAGCTCGCCCGCCGGGCGGACAAACAGGACCATTCCTTCGATGTTGTTTCCAATCCCGAGTTTTTGCGGGAAGGTTCTGCGGTTCAGGACTTTATGCATCCGGATCGTGTGGTAATCGGCTGTGAATCCGAAAAGGCCGGCACGGTCATGAAAGATGTATACCGCTCCCTGTACATCAATGAAACTCCCTTTATCGAAACCAATGTCGAGACCGCCGAGATGATCAAATACGCATCGAATTCCTTTCTCGCCGTAAAGATTACCTTTATCAACGAAGTGGCGAATCTTTGCGAGAAAGTGGGCGCGAACGTGCTCGATGTCGCAAAGGCCATGGGCCGCGACGGACGAATCGGCGGAAAATTCCTGCATCCCGGTCCCGGTTACGGCGGAAGCTGTTTCCCCAAGGATACCCGGGCCATGGCCCAGATCGGCCGGGACGCGTCCGAACCACTTTCCATCGTTGAAACAACGATCGAAGCCAACGAACGGCAAAAAGAACGCATGGTGACAAAGATAGAAAACGGACTTGGCGGGAAAGGAAGCCTTACGGGAAAAACCATCGCCGTTCTCGGGCTCGCGTTCAAACCGAATACCGACGACATGCGCGAAGCGCCGGCACTCTCAATTCTTCCCGAACTTGTTGCCCGGGGCGCAACCCTCCGTGTCTGCGATCCCGCATCCCGGGAAGAAGCGTCCTGGCGTCTTGAGTCAATACAGGATTCGCTCCATTGGTGCGAAAATGAATATGATACCATGAAGAACGCCGACGCACTGGTACTCATGACTGAATGGAATCAGTACCGGAATCTTGATCTGGACCGGGTGCGCTCACTTCTCGCCAAACCGGTCTTTTTTGATCTCCGGAACGTATACAAACGAAAAGACCTTGAACAAAAAGGCTTTACCTTCTTCGGAGTCGGCCAGTGATGAAGCTATCGGCATCGGGCGGTATCCGCGTCATTTATACCATTGTTTTCTTTTTCACCGCAGTTGCCGTAACGGGACAAGAAGTACTTCTTTCCGATCAGGAAGCGTATTATGATACTCTTGCGCTTACCGGAAATGCGGAACGTTCGTATCTTTCATTCCGGACCCTCTCGGATTCCCGACCCGTTCTTCCGGAGGGCGACACCGGACCATGGACCGGTGTGAAGAAAGCGGAACACTACTCCATCGGCGCTATCGATGCCAGAATTTACGGACCGGATCTCTTTGCATCCTACAATTCGAACGCACCCCTTGGCCAGAATGACGGACTTCTCTGGCAAGGTCGGGGCGCAAACATGTCCCTGTCCGCGGGAGTACGGTTCGAGGGGTACGGCTTTGAAGCAACCCTGAAACCGGTTGTTGCCTGTTCACAGAATGCCGCCTTTGATCTTGCATCCCCCGCCGCAGCCTACGCCAACCAACCCTACACCGACAAGGCTGGCGTCTGGGGATATCCCGGTGTTGCCTATATAGACGCGCCCCAACGCTTCGGCGATGATGCCGTGTATGACTGGTCCTGGGGCGACTCCGAAATACGCTATTCATGGAAAACGCTCACTGCAGGTTTTGGAACGCAGTCCATCTGGCTTGGCCCCGCACGTATAAATCCGCTCATACATTCAAACAACGCCCCACCGTATCCTAAGTTTGATATCGGCGCGCGGCCAACCCGGATCCTGCTTTTTGGTAAAGATTTCGGAACCTTTGAAGCTCGGGCCTTCTGGGGAATGCTCAGCGAGTCCGACTATTTTGACTCCGACGACACCAATGACGAAAATCTCCTGACCGGGTTGAGTGTTTCCTATTCTCCTCCCGTTTCGCATCAACTTGTCATCGGTTTTCACCGAACCATGTTGTCCAAATGGAGCGACCGGGATACCAGCGCGATTTTCGACCTGTTATGGCCGTTTATGGAGAGTTCAGCCGGATTTGATGAGCGTGATCAGCGTGCGTCAATTACGGTTGATTATCTCATTCCCTCCGTCGGACTTGAGCTGTACACCGAATGGGCAAAAAACGATTACAGCACGAACCTTGAATCCCTGCTCCGTTATCCTTTCCATGCACATGCGTTTACCATCGGCGGAAGAAAATCCATTCCGCTGTGGCGGAGCGATTTGCGCGGAGAACTTGTTCTGGAAGTTACCAGCGTTGAAATGAGTCAGGACTTCCAGTTTTCCTGGCCATCGACTTTTTATGCCCATCACATTATAACACAGGGGTATACCAATTGCGGACAATGGATTGGTGCCGGTATGGGAACAGGCGGAAACTCGCAATACGCGGGCTTTACCGTGTACCACTCCCGCGGATCGGTCGGAGTTCATGTGCAAAGGATCAATCCGGACAATGATGTTCTGTTTGCACGCGCGGTAAAAACAACCGATGCCGGCATTAGTCCCGATCCGGGACGTGCGGACTCCTCCTGGTATCAGTTCAAGACTTCCCTGGTGTTCGGTGTTACCGGCATGTACCGGGTCTGGAACGGGTTTTCGGTATCCGCCGAAACGGCATACAACCTGTTGCTCAACCCGACGTATGAAAACGACAACTACAACGATGGTCCAAAATGGCACAACTTCCGTGTGGCGCTCGGGTTTTCGTATCAATTATAAGGACATGGTAAAACAATGACATCGTTTCCGCGACAGATAAAAAGCGTACTATCACTTCTCGAACGAAAAGAAAAAGTACAACTGTTGTTTCTGATTGCCGGTTCCATACTGCTCGGCATTATTGAAGTTCTCGGCGTAAGTTCCATCATGCCTTTCATTGCGGTGGCCTCTCAGCCGGAATTGATCAGAACCAATGAATATCTGGCGGCAATCTATTCGGCGCTGAATTTTTCGAGCGATCGTTCTTTTCTTGTGGCGCTTGGAATGCTCATGCTTGTATTCATTATTATCCGTAATGCCTATCTCGGATTCTTTCATTACGCGCAAACCCGTTTCACCAGCATGAGGCGGCATTCGCTGTCCCTGAAACTCTTCAAGGTATACATTTCCCAGAAATATCCGTTTTTCCTGAACAAGAACAGTTATGAGTTTGTGAAAAATGTCATAAATGAAATCGACCATATGGTAAACGGCGCCATACTGCAGATAGTTAACCTGATTACGTACATATTCCAGATCATTCTGTTAAGCGCCTTTCTCTTTTACATCAATCCCTTTACTACGCTGCTCATAACGTCAGCGCTGGTATTTGTATATGGTCTTATCTTTTTCGTTATTAAAAAAGAAGTACGACGACTCGGGAAAGAGCGGTACCGCATGAATACACTCAGGATGCGGGTAGTAAATGAGGCATTCTGGGGAATCAAGGAAACGAAAATAACCGGATGCGAAAAGTCCTTTGTCAGTTCATTTACGGAACCGTCGAAACAATTGTCGAAAAACTATACAAAAGAAGAAGTAATCGGTGTTATTCCGAAATACATCCTTGAAATTGTCGCGTTCAGTTCCATCCTGCTTTTTATCATGGTGACCATAATCAAATCGGAAGATTTTACCCAGGTCATTTCTTCAATAAGCGTATATGCCTATGCCGGTTATCGTCTCATGCCTTCGGTTCAAAGCCTGTTCCGCGCTTTCAGCAAGTTCAAGTACAGCATGCCGGCAGCGACAAAAATTGTCCAGGAGTTTCAAAACCGTTTTGCGGAGCGGGATCTCATTGAAGACGCGGTTCCCCGGATGGATTTCTCACGGGAAATCGGGTTGAATACCGTTACGTTTACCTACGCAGGTACCACAACCAGTGTTCTGAAAGACATCAATTTGACCATTCCGGTAAACACCCTGGTCGGCTTCGCCGGAAAAACAGGATCAGGAAAAACGACACTCGTGGATATCATTCTCGGATTGCTCATTCCACAGGAAGGGTCGATCCTGATAGACGGAACGCCGGTAACCTCCGCAAATATACGGAACTGGCAGCAGAATCTCGGCTATGTTCCGCAGAGCATTTATCTTTCAAACGATACCATTGCGTCCAACATTGCGTTCGGTCACACCGGCGATACCATTGATTTCAAGGCAGTCCGTGACGCGGCAAAGATGGCGCAGATAGACGACTTCATCATGAACGAACTTCCCGAGCAGTATGAAACAAAAATTGGCGAGCGGGGAATTCGCCTTTCCGGCGGACAGCGGCAACGTATCGGTATTGCCCGCGCGTTGTACCGGAATCCGTCTGTTCTCGTCATGGACGAAGCGACATCCGCTCTGGATAACCAGACTGAAAAGGACGTCATGGCGGCCATAGACGGGCTTTCAGGAAAAAAGACCATCATTCTCATTGCCCACAGACTTAGTACGCTAAAAAAGTGCGATCAGATTTTTTATCTGGAGAAAGGGGTAATAACCCGCCGCGGTACCTATGAGGAACTCTTTGCCGATGAAAACTGACATGATTGAAATCACCGACGACGCGGAAATAAAGACGCTTCTTCTGGGAATACTGCTTGCGGTGGACAGTTTTTGTAAAGAGAACGGGATTTTTTATCATCTGGCAAGCGGAACCTGTCTTGGGGCCGTCCGGCACGGCGGGTTCATACCCTGGGATGATGACATCGATATACGTATGCCGCGTCCGGATTATGATAAATTCATAACGCTCACCGGAGGTCGTGTAGCTCCGGGCTATACTGTCTTGTGTACAGAATACAATCGGGCGCATATGTACCCCTTTGCGAAGGTGTGCGACGAACGGACTTTTTGCAAGGAAACCCGGAGCAAAACCATTACAGAGAACGGTCTATCAATAGATGTTTTTCCTGTAGATGGTACCCCTGCCGATTACGATGAATATGAAAGGGAACACCGGAAAATCCGTTTTTGGAGACGGTGGAACATGTATGCGGGGACCGGAATCTATTTCAGCGATAATCCCCTCTTTACCCTGCCCCGTCTTTGTATGGTAGGACTTGCAAAATTGACTGGTTGCGCGTTCTTTATCCGCAAGATCACCCGTATAGCAACCCGGCACGAGTACGAAACAAGCGAGTATGTCGGTCTCACTGTCTGGGGATATGGAAGCGGACGCGAACGGATACAAAAAAAGTACGTGGATAAAACAATTCCCATGCGTTTCGAAGGGTATGAATTTCCCATTCCCGCGGGATATGATGAGTACTTGAAAACAATGTACGGGGATTACCGTGCGTTGCCGCCGGCAGATAAACAGGTCGCACGGCATGATTATCGTGTGTACTGGAGAAAAGGGACAGCATGAAACGAGTATTAACCTATGGAACCTACGATCTTTTGCATTACGGGCACATCAATCTTTTAAAACGTGCGAAAGAGCTGGGTGATTATCTCATTGTTGCGCTCTCCACCGACGAGTTCAATCTCGTGGAAAAGGGAAAAAAATCCTATTTCACCTATGAACAGCGAAAATCAATGCTCGAGGCGATTCGCTATGTTGATCTCGTAATCCCGGAAGAGTCCTGGGAACAAAAAAAAACCGACATACGGAAATATCATGTGGATACCTTCGTTATTGGCGATGACTGGGAAGGAAAATTCGATTTTCTCAATGAATTGTGTACGGTAGTGTATCTTCCCCGTACTCCGGAAATATCAACAACACAGATAAAAAATGAAGCCGGTCAGAAAACTTAAGCGGAAGGTCATTCGATTCTTATTCAGGGAACAATGGTCAATTCTCCTATGTGATCAGAATGGTACTTCCCTGAAAGAAATCATCCCGCCGTCCGACCGGATTTGGGCAGACCCCTTCCCGGTCTGTCATGACGGGCGCGTATATCTTTTTCTCGAAGAACAGGTTGTCGGCGGGAAAGGGATACTCGGCTGTATGGAAATACATGAGGACCTTACACACGGACCCGTTATCCCGGTTCTGACGCTTCCCTATCACCTGTCATGGCCCAATGTATTCCCGGTAGAAAAAAAGGGCAAGACAGAATGGTACATGATTCCTGAATCGAACCGGGCCGGTTCTATCGAATGTTATCGGGCTACACGATTTCCTTTTGAGTGGGTTCATGATTCCACGCTGATGACCGGAGTACGTGCGGCCGATCCGGAACTATTTCATGACGGCAGTACCTGGTTTCTTCTTACGTCACTTCAGGATGGCGTACATGGAATGAACGATTCCCTTTTTGTGTTTCACAGTCCGGACTTTCCTTCTTCCGACTGGAAACCCTTGCCGGGAAACCCGGTGATAACCGGAAGAACAAGAAGCCGGATGGCGGGGAAAATGTACCGGGACGAGAATGGTCTTCTCGTTCGCCCCGCTCAATACAGCAAGAATGACTATGGGCAACGTGTTGTACTCAACCGTGTTGAAGTCCTTTCACGGAATGAGTATCATGAGCAGTCCATTAAAACAATTTGTCCTGAAAGACACCTCAAAGCAGTATGCACCCATACCTGGAATACCTGCGGACCGTACGTTTTCCGCGACATAAAGAAACGATTCTTCGATCCCCGGTGGGGACGAAAAAAGCAAGGAACTGAAGCATGACGATTCTCGGCATATTTATCAACAATGAAATCCGCACCGGCGCGAATCGAAGGTACCTTGAACTCATGGAAGGTCTTGCTGAACGGGGGAATACGGTCCGGGTCCTCATGAATACCCATCTGGATTACAAACCGGTGCATTTTGAGCGAATAGCGATACCGGTCGATTACACCCGTAAAAAATTTCCTCCGGCTTCGCTGCTGTTGTTCTTCAAGCTCAGGGCAATGAAACGGGAGATACTCAAAAAAGTCGCCGGTACCGAATGGATACATATTCACAGCGACATGAACCTGTTGGCCGCGTTGTATCTTAAAAAACGAACAAAAGCGAAGCTCTTCTACGCTGTTCGCTGCAACGATATCACCCGTGCGCGGATTCTCATGAAACAGGGCGGGTATTCAGTACCCGAAAAAATCGCTTCGCTTGTATACATTCAAAAAAAGAAAAGCCGCGAAAAGAAAATTGCCCGTCACGCGGAACGGATAACCATTCAGAATGAACAAGACCGAAATCTTTTTCTTTCAAGAACCGGATGCAGTATATCAAAAACCGTGATAATCCCCGGAAATATCGGATCAAAACGGTTCGCGCCGGAATGGAAGAACAAGAATAACTCACAAACTGTAAAAAAACTTGTATATGTTGGTCCGTTGTCAACATCAAAGGGATTCAGATATGTTGTTGAGTTGATGGAAACATTGAAAAAAATGGGTCGTACTGGTATTTCCATGTATGTACTGGGGAGGACAAATAACAAGTCCGAAGTATTCCGGGAAATAAAGAAGCGAAATCTTGACAGCATGTTTATCTTTACCGGCTATGTAAATCCTTTTCCTTACTTTGCGGATTGTGATCTTATGGTGTATCCAACACTCTATGACGCGTGGCCAGATGCCGTTCTGGAAGCAATGTATACCGGTTGTCCTGCCATTGCGTCCGCGGTAGGCGGGCTTCCCGATCTTCTCAAATACCCCGAGCTGCTTTTTGAATCGGGGAATGTTACGCAAATGGCCGACATGGTAGAACGCGCGATAACGGATCCGGAATACTATCAGCAGCTCAGAAATTTGTGCGCATCCCGCGTTCCGGAATTGACCTTTGACTGGGTTGAGCGGTTCGAAGCGGAGATGCAATGAAAATAACGGTACTCGCGTTCTATGACCGAATAAGCCTCTTTCACAGCCTCAAGCCGTTTCTTTTCAGCTGGCACAAAGGACTGTTCGATTTTACGAGAGACCCGGATTATTGTCTGTATCGGGATAAAAACCGGGTTCTTTTTTTGGACCGCTGGTTTCTCAAACCGGATCATGTTGATCTGGAATTGCTAAAAAAGCTTCGGGACAAGTATCAGACCATTTTCTTTTTTAACGGTAATGCGGGAGGAGGAATACTCAGGCCCGAGGTATTGCCGTACGTAGATTTGTTCTTTAATAAAAGCCTGTTCAAGGATCGGAGCCTGTACCACAAACAGCTGTATGGCGATGAACTGTTTACCGACATGATTCACCGGGAAAACGGAATCAATGATCCCGAACCCCGTACCCGCCAGGTTGTTGACGATCCGGCGCAGCTTGACAAGCTTCGTGTCGGTTGGAATATCGGCATCGGCGACTTCCCCAAACGGACTTATCCGCAACGGACTGCTGTTGCCCTTGCGCGCGTTCTAGGTGCGAGAGCGGCAAAACCGTTTCACAAGTCGGTCATTCTTCCGGGAACTTTTCCAAAAAACAGCGGTGAATATCCGGTTCACGCGCGCTGGGGAGGTCCGAAGCGGCCCACTCTGCTCTTTCACCGTACCCGTCTCCTTGAAAAGATAAACGGAGATTCATCATTTCTTACCGGTAAGGTTCCCCAGAATCAGTATAATCGTGAAATAAAAAGCAGCAGGATCACCTTGAGTCCGTTCGGCTGGGGCGAAGTGTGTTTTCGAGATTTTGAGGCAGTACTGAACGGTAGTCTTTTACTCAAGCCCGACATGGGGCATCTGGAAACCTGGCCCGACATATTCATCCCGAATGAAACCTATGTTCCCTTTGCCTGGGATGGAAGCGATCTAGTCGAAAAGGGCCGCATGTTTCTTGAAGATGAAAAAGAACGGCTTCGTATTGCACGGAACGCGTTTGAACAGTTCACTTCAGAAGCTGCGAAAATTTCCGGGCGGCTCGACGAAATACTTTCGCTCATTCCCCGGTGATGCCGGTCAATTTTTCATACATGTTAAGAACAGTTCGAGCACTTTTCTCCCATGAAAATTCTGCAGCACGCTCAAATCCGCGGGTAATTAGCCGCGTTCTCAGTGAATCATCCGTGAGAAGCATTTCCATGGAATCTGCAAGTGCCGTATAATCGTCAGGATCGGGCAAAACGATTGCTGCATCCGCAACAATCTCGGGTATCGCAAAGGAATTGGTCGTGATAACCGGACAGCCGCAGGCCATTGCTTCCACATTCGGCATGCCGAATCCTTCCGCACGGGACGGGAAAACAAAACAGCAGGCGCCATTATACAGTTCCACCACCTGCTCGTCGGGGGTAAATCCGGTAAACACCACTTTGCCGGCAAGACCTTCCTGTTCAAGGTACGTCACTATTTCAGGATTCTCCCATCCGCTTCCCGCAATAATCAGGGAAAGATCGTCGAAGCCCGTACGGGACACAAGCGATGAAAAACCGCGGAGCAGCCCCCAGGGATTCTTTCTCTGCGAATACTTGCTTATATGAAAAATATACCGGCCGGTAATACCGTATTTCAGAGGCGCGGTTACCGGATTATCGAGTTTGCGGTACAGCGGGGAAACCGCATTGTAACAAACCGATACCTTTTGAGGATCAACTCCCCACTGTTCGGTAAAATACCGTTTGCTCGTTTCACTTACAGTAAAAATATGATCCATTTTCCGTGCATAAACCGGCTTTATGTATCGCGCATGGGCACGTTCGGCAAGGTTGTAATACTGCGGGATGATGTTCGGTTCCGCGCTGTGTATCGTGGCTACCCGTTTCACAGTCAAACCGGCAAGCGGCGAGAAGATGGTGAGCGGGCTGTGGTGCAAGAGGTCAAAATTATACTTTCTCAGGACCCGTGCCGCCGCGAGCGGATTGCGGGGAATGATGATTTCCTCCGCCTGGCGGTACACATCCCGGTCAGTTTTGACATAGTGTATCAAAAAGAATTCAAATTTGTTCTGTTCACGATTTGTTCTGAGAATGGTACGAACCATTTCATGAAGATGGTGACCGCTCCCGCTCGTCCCCTTGTCTATCGGACGGGTAAATATGCCTATTCTCGCGCGTTTGTCATTGGTCATGAGTAGTCCTTTCGGTTATGGTTTTCATAATCATATCGACAGTTTCATCAGTTCTCTCCGGAAGAACCGGCAGTATAACGGGAATTTGCGAATAGAAGGTTCCCTTTTTGATTTCCGCGAGAACGGTACGGGAGCGGCGGATTCCGGCAACGGGATCGGCTTCAACCCGGCTTTGTGCAACCGGACGGGATTTCAGGCGGCGTACAAGGAGTTCATCAGGCCCGTCGGTTTCAACCAGTATGTCCGGAACCGGGAGAAATGATTCAATTCTTGTCCGGGGTGCAGAGCGTGCTGCGTAGAGAAGCGTAAACAGGGCTTGAACACTTCCCTGATCCAGCAGAAGGATGGTGTTTGTTTTCGTGAATTTCCCGGTCAGGGACAGGTGCTGCACAATGGTCGTATATGACCGCAGAAAACCACGGAAGCTCGACTGACGGGTTGAAAGTATGGTATACAGTATGCGTATGGTCCGGACCGGGTGAAACACGGTCTGAATTGCAACTGGTCCGGTCTTGCGGAACAACCGGACCGCGAGCGGAGCTGATGCAAGGTTCGCGGACCCGGTATGTACGGAAAATCCCTCCAAACGGAGTTTTTCTGCTATACTGGTACACAAATATGTCTTGCCTGAACCGGGAACTCCGGAAAACTCGATGTGAATCATTGAGACTCAGGATAACATAGAGCCGGGAAAAAAAGAATACCGGTCAATACATGGTTTACTTCGGGAGATACCCAATGGGAAATGATAAAAAACAGGGATATGCACTCAATACCCGTGCCCTGGTAACCGGCGGCGCCGGTTTCATCGGAAGCCATCTTTGCGACCGGCTTATCGCGGAAAAGCATGACGTGATTTGTCTCGACAACTTTTTTACCGGTCAAAAGCGGAATGTGGCGCATCTGGTCGGTAACCCCTATTTTGAACTGGTTCGACACGATGTGACCTTCCCTTATTATGTCGAGGTTGACCGTATTTACAACCTTGCCTGCCCCGCCAGTCCGCCGCACTACCAGCATGATCCGGTTCAGACCACAAAAACCAGTGTTCACGGAGCAATCAACATGCTGGGTCTTGCGAAACGAACCCGTGCCCGGATACTGCAGGCTTCAACCAGCGAAGTGTACGGGGACCCTTCGGTTCATCCGCAGGTTGAAGCCTATTGGGGAAATGTTAATCCCATCGGTTTACGTTCCTGTTACGATGAAGGTAAACGATGCGCGGAAACACTGTTCTTTGATTACTACCGGCAAAACAACGTGGAAATAAAGGTGGTAAGGATATTCAATACGTATGGACCGCGAATGCACCCGAACGACGGCCGTGTCGTCAGCAATTTCATCATGCAGGCGTTGCGGGGCGAGGATATCACTATTTACGGTGACGGACTCCAGACCCGTTCGTTCTGTTATGTTGACGATCTTGTAGACGCCATGATCGCCATGATGAATACCCCTGCCGATGTTACCGGCCCGGTGAATATCGGAAACCCCGGCGAGTTTACCATGCTGGAACTTGCGGAAAAGGTCGTATCACTGGTAGGCGGCAAATCGGGCATCCGGTACGAACCGCTTCCCTCGGACGATCCGAAACAGCGCAAGCCAGATATCTCCCTCGCGAAAAAAACGTTTGGCTGGGAGCCCAAGGTGGATCTCGAGTCGGGACTCAAGCGTACAATCGAATACTTCCGCGAGTTTGTTTGATATGAACATGGATACTGGTGCTGCGATGATTACCGGGATTGAGCCGGTTTTTTCCGGGAAAGAAGTCTGGATTGTCGGATCAGATCCTACTCTGGACGGGTATCCTGATACGTTCCTGGATGACAAGACAGCCATTACCCTGCATTTGGCTCATTTGAAATTCCCCCGGGCAACGTTCCGCTACACCAGTGAGTATGACCGTTCCACATTCCTTTTTTCCACGCGGGACGACTATGGAACAGCACCCATTATTTCTTCCTTACCGCACTATGGTAAAACAAAAAAGGAAACCCGGGAGCTCATGGCCCGGGGTTCTTCCGTGGTTTTTCACCCCATGGTGAATTATCTGCCTACCGGTGTCCGGGAAGAAGTAAGCCAATCATTCACAAACTGGAAAGTGGCTCGTACGATTGCGGGAAAATCACATGTTTGGGGAAGTCATGGGTCTTGTCTGCATACCTGTATATTCGCCGCCCTGTACCTGGGAGCCACCGCCATCCATGTTATCGGATCAGGACACTCGCTCGTTTCCGGGGAGGCCGCGGATCATTTTGCGGCAGCGGACGGTATTCATCAGACTATGCGGGTCGGGGATACCTTTACTGATGCTAAAATTGCCTATCCCGTTATCATGCAAACTCTTGCCCTGAAAAAATCCTGCGAAAAGAGCGGAATCCCCTTTTACTGGCATGAACGGTACACCCCGGAAATGGACAGGGAAATTACTGTATCTGACCAGTTTCTTGACGAGATGCGCATAAAGGCACGGCGAACGTTTCCTCTGTACCGGCGATTGTATCGCTTTTTCATCAAACGACCGGTCACCCTGCTCTTTCACAGCTGGCGCTGAGAGAACCCCGCTATTGCTAGGCAAGCGGGTTACACGGTAGAATGGCACTACAAAATATCATTTCCGAGGTTCGCATGAAAACTGTATATCTGGGCATGACCGGCGATATAATTCACCCCGGCATTATCAACATTCTCAACGAAGCGGAAAAGCTCGGAGAAGTTATCATTGGCCTGTTAACTGATTCGGCCATAGCGATGCACAAACGCCTTCCCTTTTTATCCTATGAACAACGCAGACAGGTTGTGGAAAACATGAAGGGCGTATCCCGGGTCGTTCCCCAGGAAGACTGGAGTTATGTTCCAAACCTGAAAAAGTATAAACCTGACTACATCATTCATGGTGATGATTGGAAAACCGGTCCCCTGAGCAGGATCCGCGAAGATGTCTATGCCGTTATGAAAGAACTCGGCGGCGAGGTTGTCGAGGTGCCCTACACCAAGGGAATCAATTCGACAGCGCTCAACGAGGCTCAAAAATCACTCGGTACGACCCCGGAAATCCGCATGAAAACGCTTCGCCGGCTCATTCAGGCAAAACCCGTTGTGCGGATCATGGAAGCGCATTCGGGACTATCCGGGCTCATCATTGAAAACCTGGAAGTCAAAAAGGACGACGGAGTCCACAGTTACGACGGCATGTGGTCGTCGAGCCTCACGGATTCAACCTGCAAGGGGAAACCCGATATAGAGGCGGTGGATCTCACTACCCGTCTCCAGGATCTCACCAATATTCTGGAATGTACCACCAAACCGATCATTTTTGATGGTGACACCGGCGGAAAGACCGAGCATTTCGTCTTTACCGTACGTACGCTTGAACGGAACGGCGTTTCAGCCGTCATTATAGAAGACAAAGTCGGGCTGAAGAAAAACTCCCTCTTTGGAACCGACGTCCGGCAGGAACTCGCCACGATAGAAGAGTTCTCGGAAAAGATAAGCGCCGGCAAAAAAGCCCAGGTTACCAAGGATTTCATGATCATTGCACGGCTGGAAAGTCTTATTGCCGGCTATCCGGTATCCGACGCGCTTGAACGTGCCTTTGCCTACGTAAAAGCCGGTGCCGACGGTGTAATGATTCACAGCAAGGAAAAAACCGGAGAGGATATCAGGGAATTCTGTGAGGGATTCAGGAAAGAATACTCCAACGTTCCCATCGTTCTGGTTCCAACCACCTACAACCGGTTTACGGAAGCCGAACTCCACGCCTGGGGCGCAAACATCATCATTTACGCCAACCACATGCTCCGCGCTTCGTATCCGGCCATGGTTACGGTCGCGAAAACCATTCTTGAGCATGAACGATCTCTTGAAGCGGATCCCCTGTGCATGCCGATCAAACAGATTCTTGAACTTATCCCCGGAACAAAATAAGGAGCTGATTCCATGATCGAACCGTCATTTTTTTTTGAACAAGTAAAGAAGAACGGTACGGATTTTTTTGCCGGCGTTCCCGACTCCCTTTTGAAAAATCTTTGCGCCTATATTACCGATAACGAGAGCGACGAACGGCATATCATTCCGGCGAACGAAGGAAGTGCCGTGGCTCTTGCAACAGGGCATCATCTTGCCACCGGCAGCATTCCCCTCGTCTACATGCAGAACTCGGGAATCGGTAATGCGGTAAACCCCCTCCTTTCCCTTGTCGATTCCGATGTATACCGCATCCCGATGGTACTCGTTATCGGCTGGCGGGGTGAGCCGGGAAAGAAGGACGAACCCCAGCATGTTACCCAGGGCCGGCTCACCTGCCCGCTTCTTGAAACCATGGGCATTCCGTACGTGGTAATGGCCGAGGATCATGACTCACTGAAAAAGCAGATTGATGATTGTTACCGATCAATACGTGAAACCGGCCGTCCTTTTGCCTTTGTAGTCAAAAAGGACAGTTTTGCACCCTACTCACTTCAAAAAAACATTCCTGTTACGGCGGAGATGACCCGTGAAACAGCAATTGAAACAGTGCTCCTCGCGTCCCGTTCCGACGATATCTTCGTATCTACTACCGGAATGGCTTCGCGTGAGCTCTATGAGCTCCGGGAAAAGCATGGCATGGGTCACGGGAAGGATTTTCTCACCGTGGGTTCCATGGGACATGCGTCGCAGATTGCACTCGGTATCGCCCTCGAGAAAAAGAACCGGCGGGTGGTATGTATCGATGGCGACGGCGCCGCGCTCATGCAGATGGGCGGACTTGCCCTCATTGGTGAACGTAAACCGGAGAACTACATACACGTCGTGATAAACAACGGCGCCCACGACTCGGTTGGCGGACAGCCTACAATCGCGCTTTCGGTAGACCTCGCCGGAATCGCAAAGGCCTGTGGCTACGCTTCGGCGGTACAGGTTGCTTCACCCGAAGACTTGCGGGCGGAGCTCGAAAAAAACGCGGCCGGCCCCCGTCTGGTGGAAGTACGGGTGCTCAAGGGCGCACGCAAGGATCTCGGGCGTCCCAAAGAAAGCCCGCAGGAAAATAAACAGGCATTCATGCAATTCGTAGCAGAATAAGGAAAGGTGCATCATGATTCGACAAGCAGTTATCATGGCCGGCGGACTCGGTTCCCGCCTCAAGGGACGGACCGATACAATGCCCAAGGGCTTTATAGAACTCGGCGGAGAAGCAATTGTTCGTTCCTCCATACGTAAACTGATTTCTGCCGGTATTGAGGAAATTATCATCGGTACCGGGCACTGCAGCGAATGGTACGAGAAACTCGCCGATGAGATGCACATACTGACTTGCGTGCGGAACAACGAGTACGCAGATACCGGCAGCATGGGCACCCTCCTCCGCTGCGCGGAAAACGTGACCGGCGACTTTCTTCTTCTCGAATCCGACCTTATTTATGATTCGGTCGGACTCTTTGCCCTGATCAATGAACAGCGTTCCAATGTCATCCTTGCCTCCGGCGCAACCGCTTCCGGCGACGAAGTCTACCTCGAGGCAGATTCCGACGCAAACCTGGTCCGCCATTCAAAAAACAGGAACGATCTCTCCGGAATCTACGGTGAACTCGTCGGTATAAGCAAGCTTACCAAAAAAACACTCGACGCGATGGTTGCCCATTGCAACGCGCATCTTGGCGATGAGCCACGCATGGAGTACGAAACAGCCATGAGCGCGGTGAGTGCCGCTGCGGAACCAGGTGATAAAATTGGTATTCTCAAGCTGGACGATTACGCCTGGCGCGAGATTGACGACGAAACCCATCTTGCCATGGCCGCGGAAAAAGTATTTCCCGAAATAGTTTGCAGGGAAGCATCCCGCGCCGTTCGCCGGGAAGTTCTCCTCAATCCCGGTCCCGCGACCACCACCGACAGCGTGAAATACTCCCAGGTTTGCGCGGATATCTGTCCCCGTGAACATGAGTTCGGCGATGTAATGGAATGGATTTCACACGAGCTGTCGCTCATGGCAGGAAAGCCCGACGCGGTGGAAACCGTGCTGTTTGGCGGTTCCGGTACCGCGGCGGACGAGGTTATGGTTTCTTCCTGCATCCCGGACGGATCAAAAACACTGATAATCGATAACGGCGCCTACGGCACCCGCCTCTCGAAAATAGCATCTGTTTACAAGCTCGATACGGAAGTCTGGAAATCGAGCGGCTATTTGCCCCTCGATGTACCCGCTCTCAAGGAAAAGATCGCGGGCGGCGGCTTTACCCATCTGGTGATGGTCTATCATGAAACCACGACCGGGCTCCTGAATCCCGTACCGGAACTCTGCCGTTTTGCCCGTGAACACGGTGTAACGACTATCGTTGACGCGGTAAGCTCCTTCGCTGCCATCGATATTGACATGGACCGGGACGGCATCGATTTCATGGCCTCCACTTCAAACAAGAACATTCAGGGCATGGCAGGAATCGGTTTTGTCTTCTGCCGGAAGGAAGCGCTGGAAAAAACGGCGAGTTACCCCATGCGGAATTTTTACCTCAACCTCTGGGACCAATACCAATACTTCAAGAAAACACACCAGACCCGCTTTACCCCGCCGGTGCAATCCATGTACTCGCTCCGTCAGGCCATTATCGAAACCAAAGTGGAAACCATAGCCGGTCGATACGCGCGGTATTCCGCCTGCTGGGATGTGCTCGTGAAGGCAGTGGACGAGCTCGGTCTCACAATGCTCGTTCCCCGTGAAGCCCAGTCGAAACTCATAACCGCAATCATTGAACCGGACACTCCGGCGTACTCCTTCGACACACTCCATGACTTCGCACGCGCTCATGCGTTCACCATCTACCCCGGGAAGCTCTCGGATGCGAATACGTTCCGCATTGCGAATATCGGTGATATCCGGCCGGAAGAAATGAAAGCGTTTACCGTGCTCATGAAGGAATATTTCCGGGGAATCGGTCTATGAAAATTGCGATAATTCTGAATTCATTTCCTAAGATATCAGAAAAATTCCTGTTGAATCATCTCATTGGTCTCGTAAACGCCGGTTGTGATATTCATATATTTGCCGCGAGAAAATTTCCCCAGGAACCCTATCACGGTATTTATTATGACAACCATATGGACCGGTATACAACCTGGCTCGGTATTCCCTACAAGCCATTGCCCCGCTTTCTGAAAGCTCCTGTGCTTTTTCTTCGACTGTTCGCAAGAAATCCCCGCGCCGCTTTTGAAGCGCTCAAGTTCGGAAAGTACCGTACCGTCGCAAAAAACTGCAAGCTCCTCTATTTCGGAAACGCGTTTCATGGCAAGCACTTTGATATTGTCCACTGCCATTTCGGACCGAACGGTCTTATCGGCACCTATCTCAAGGAATGCGGGTATGCTGACCGGGTTATTACTGCTTTCCACGGATCGGATATTAACAGTTACCCGAAGCGATACGGACAGGATGTTTACCGGATTCTCTATGAAAAGTGCGACCTGTTCACCGCCAACACGGCATATACCCGGGGAAAAATGGTTGAAAACGGATGCGATGAACAACTGATTCGCATAGTGCCAGAATCGCTCATTGCTTCCGAGTATGACGGTGTAGACGGTTCCAGCCGCATTCCGCAGTCTGTGCTCACCGTTGGCCGTCTTGAAGAAAAAAAAGGGCATACGTATGCGTTGCGCGCAATCGCAAAAATACGCGAGTTTTTCCCCGATCTCCGCTATTACATGGTCGGCTCGGGTACCCTGGATAAAGACTTACGGGATCAGGCGACTGCGCTCGGAATTCTTGATATTTGCGATTTCGTCGGGTCCTGTACCGGAGAGAAGGTAAAAGAGTTTTACGGAACCTGCGAGGTATTCACCCTTCCGAGCGTTACTGCCTCAAACGGCGACAAGGAAGGACAGGGCCTGGTTATCCAGGAAGCCCAGATTTGCGGCATGCCGGTTGTAACAACCCGACATAACGGAATACCGGACGGATTGCTTGATGGAGAAACCGGCTATCTTGTTGAGGAAGCGGATGTAGACGCACTGGCGGACAAGCTGAAACTTCTTCTCGAAAATGAACAACTGCGAAGGAGTTTTGGCAAAAAGGGAAAAACTTTCGTTTCCTCAAAATACGACATAGCCGTAATCACGAAGACGCTGGAAGTCTGTTACAATGAAGTTCTTGAAACGACTGCGCGGTAAGGTATTGAGGTCTCTCAAAAGAAGAATCGTTCTGTTTCGTATTCCGTACTATGAACGGCGATATTCCCACAGGGTACGCCGGCTTGCGCGAACAATGCTGAAACAACCCGGTTACCGCATACGGGTATTATTTCTGGTAAACAACAATACGAAATGGAACGCTCATTCCGTTTTTACCGCGATGCAGGACTCCGCCCTGTTCGATCCTTATATTTTTGTGTGTCGTGAACCACAAAATCAGCTTGAATCAAAAACGAGAAACGGTTATGCCGACGATATAGCGTTTTTTGAGGAACGGAACATTCCGTTCATACACGGGTATGATGCCGCCTCCGGCAAGGATATTTCACCGCTCCGTTTCAACCCCGACATTGTTTTCTACATTCAACCCTGGGGAACGATCAAGGGAATAACGGACATTCATACACTATCGCGGAGAGCCCTGACCTGCTATATTCCGTACGCCATGCAGGTTGCCGACTATGAGCCTCACAAGAATACTCCATTCATGAACTATGTGTGGCGCTTCATGGTACCTTCTCATTTGAATGCCGAATTGCTCCAGGCGACCATGGATAACCGCGGCAGGAATTGCCGGGTTGCGGGGTATCCAAAACTTGACGAATACCGCCGCATACGGACAAACAATGCACTTGAATTCTTTCCCGCCGGTTCAGAAACAAAACCGAGAATAATCTATGCGCCCCATCACAGCTTCGACCGGGCTACCTTTGCTACCTTTGACTGGAACGGACGTGAATTGCTCAAATTTGCCGAAGAACACCCCGACACGGCCTGGGTGTTCAAGCCGCATCCCCGCCTCAAGTATGAGCTTGTCCAACATGGAATCATGACCATGGCGGAAGCCGACGAGTACTATGACGCATGGAGGAGCATTCCCAATGCATCGGTCTATGAACAGGGAAACTACTTCGGCCTGTTTGTAGAATCGACACTCATGATTACCGATTGCATTTCATTTCTCGGTGAATACCTGCCGTCGGGGAATCCGGTTATTCTTCCGGTGAACCCCCGTTCAGTCGGGTATAATGAACTGGGAACAATCATCACCGATTCATATTACAAAGCCCATACCCTGAAAGAATTGACCGATCTGATCAGCTCTGTAGCGATATGCGGGCAGGATTCCAAGAAAACAGAACGGCAGCGTGCCGCAGAACATTTCCTCTTTCCACAAACCGCCGCTGAAAGAATCCTGCACATTGTAACAAGCGAAATTTAACTATCACATTAATCTGCACTGTCGGATTCCCAGACAAGAGCCCCGGTTTCATCTGCATGTACCCGGTATATTCTTGCCCCCGCATCAAAACAGGTGGTACGTGTCTTGAGATCCGGAGTAAATCCCTGATGAATGGTTACATCAACGGGAATGATGATTCCATTATCTTTGCTGGATGAATCAATCGCGTTCCCGGTAAATGGATTCAACGGATGTTCAATAATGGATTCAAGTGCGAGTGTCGGAACATCTGCATTGGTCATGAACCTGGTATCTGTCTCCATCGAACCTCGTCGGGAAAAATCCTTGACCAGTAACAGTGGATTATAGCGAAGAAAAACATTCCGGCCGAAACTATCGAGATTCGGATGATCGGTTTTTGATCCATGATCAGAAGTTAGTATGATCCGTGTGTTGTCATATACATCATTTTTCTTGAGGTACTCAAACCACCTGGCGAGCATAACTATGGATGCCGCGTTTGAGTGATACCGGTCATAATCATCAGATTTGCCGAGCACTCCGGTCTCCGGATTTTCAAGACCAACGGCAAATTTGTATTCCGGACCGGAAAGAAGCGCCGGGTCATGGGGAAGGTCATTAACCATAACGGTAAACGTGTTTCCACGTGCATTGGTACCGGTAATACGGTCCAGATAATGCAGTACCGCATAACTGTCCAGAGACTTGATTTCAACAGATAGCAGAGAAGAATTCCAGTAACGGCCGTCATTGTAAACGGCACCCCTGAATAATGACGGCGATGCGGTCAGTAATGAAAAGAAAATCATGTTCCGTCGCACAATCTGGTCCGGTTCACTGATGTCGAGTTCCGGGAGATATTCCTCAAGATAACGGGAGGTGTATTTTCCCTTCAAATTTTCTGCAGTAAATCCGCGAGACCTGAAAAATGAAGGATCAGCGACCCATTCATAATTTACAAACGGAGCATCGGTAATCAGCGTCTCATATCCTGCTCGGCGAAAAAGCTCCGGTAAAACCAGAAGCGCCTCATTGTGTTTTTCAACCATCGGGATTTCCGGTCTTTCATTCATTCCCGCCGGTGTGTACTCATAGCCTCCAAAAAGAGGCGGAGCTCCCATTATGGTTTTTTCACCGAAAGAGAGCGCATTCGGATAAAAAACGAAACCGTCCAGGGACTGGATCAGATCCGGCTTTTCTTCCAGAACAAGCGGAAGATAGGCCCCGACAGCTTTGTCGAGCATGATAAGAACAACATTGGTCCCGTTTTTGGATAGCGAGAGTACGGGATTGAGATCAGTATCCGTGAGTTCTGTTTCCTGTTCCATGATTGCCGCCAGTTTTGTGTACCCATTGTGAATGGTGAATGCACGTATGCCGGAGAAAACAATAATACCTGCAACCAGAATTCCCAGAAATGGAACTACAAAACGATATTGCCTGCGGGATATCAGTACAAGGAATACCGTAATGAGTCCTGCGATGGTACACCAGTGAATCAGGGATACCGACAGAGATTGTGAAAAATGAGCGCCATCAGTGAATTGAAGGGTACGGGAAATTTCACCTGTGCCAACCGGAAACAGAAAAACATTGACCAGAGCTATAATCAGGGAGATACCGCCGGCAACAACAAGAATTGCGCGGAAACGTTTCGAGAAAAGAAGGTACAGGAATAGCGGCCACAACAGGAAAAAACCGAAGGCCTGGGTTACCGGATATATCAGCAAATCAAATGGACTTTCGGCAGAACCCAGAAAGGAAAATTCAAAGGGTGATGACGAGACCACTGAAAATGGTACATACACTCCAATGAGAAGAAACAGAACCAGGAGGTTGAGAACGGCAAGAATGAATTGGTGTCTTCCGTCTGCAATGAGACCGGTAAACCATTTCTTTCCGATACAATGAATACCCCGAATGTACAGGGGGATAGCCGCCAGAACAGCAGTAAGAATGGCGGTAAGACCGTAATTGCGCAGACGGTAGCTCCGGCTGTGGTGTCGTACAAAGAAGACATAAAAACAGAACACTGAAAGAAATATGCACAGTGTGATATAGAGCGCTTTACGGGGATTCTTGAGCCGGAGAAAAACATTCTTTATCAGTGAAAAAAGATTGTTCAGCGTCCAGTATAAAACCAGCGCCGAGGGTGAATTATACAGCAATACAAGAAAAGCAATTGCTACGACATTCAGTTGAATTTTCTCTTTTACGGGTAGGCCGCGTGTGTAAATAAATCCGGATACAACATTGATTGCGGTCATGAGAACCGGAAGCACGTTTAGTTCAAATCCGCCTGCTGAAACAAGACGGTCGGGTTGACCGAGATCCGGAATGCCCATAAACGATTGACCGTTAAGGGCGTCCAATCCGGAAAGAAAATTATAAGCCGCGATGAAAAAAGGAACCTGAACAAGTAATCCAACCGAACTGCGCAGGGCAAACAGCGGATGATAGCCGTTTTGCCGATAGTACGTTGACAGGATCATGTATTTTTCATCACCAGAGAAGTTTTTCCTGATGCTTGTTACCCTTTTACGCATTTTTTCCTGAATAACCCGTTCAGCTTTTTGCGTTTCCTCTGCCTTGATGTATAATGGCAGACTGAAAAGGGACACAATTACACTTACACCGGTAATGGCTATTCCGGTATTGCCCTTGAAAATCCAGTCAAGAAGCATGTACACCAATTCTGTAACATATACGAGCGGTTGAACGATTGCCTGATACAGTATTGTCAACATGATAGCTCCCGTTGTTTTTTCACAAGATAATCAACAATACGGACACCGCTTTCTCCACGGTATTGCCATGCGGTGTCTCTTGCTGCAATACGGTTTTCCGCGCGCACCTCATCCGTACAGAGGGTTTCAATAGTTTTCTTGATATCTGAAAAAGCGGACGGATCCAGTTTCATACCTATTTCCGGTAGAATACGGAACTTCCAGGGTGTTTCATCGCAATCACTTGAATCATAAATTTCGTCGTTGAACCCGGTATTTGCATACAGGAACGGTCGGTTAAAAAGAAAACAGAAATCAAACATGATACTGGAGAAATCCGAAATCATGACATCGGATTTACGGAGCGCATCATGATTGTCCGGTGAAAAATCCCAGGAAAATGATGGTGATTCCGGAAATTGCATACGAAGCCGATCGATACTCTCTTTTTCGGATTTGAGTGATTGCGGATGCGGACGCACAATAATGGACCACTGCGTTTGTACGAGCGGTTCAAGAAGCTGTTCTCCATAGCGCCGTAAAAGTCCGTCGGGTCCCCATGACGGCGAAACAAGCACCGTAAAATTATCATGCGGTTCATTGCTGTTCTCCCGTAGTTGAAGAACATCAAGATAGGGACAGCCGACTACAACCAGATCCTTTTGCGGCAGTCCGCGTTTTTTTTCAAGTTCACGAATACCCGCTTTTTGATACTCACCGGAAAGAAGAACCGAATCAAAGTAATCAAGACCGAACAGACGGTAACTTGTTGCGTCGTCCACGGCATGAAGAACGTGTGTATAGTGTTTCACCCCACGGGAACGCTTGAGCTGATAGACGTCAAGAGCGGGTGTTGTCATGAGGCAGACATCTGCAACAAGAAAATTGAGCCGTGCATAGGCGCGATTCCCGCTGCCGATATATTCCGTGCGCACAGAATTCCAGGACCGTGAAAAGACCTGGTCGTTTTCACTCGAGGTAAGATACCTTACCGGAATATTCCGCCGCTCGAATTCCTCCAGAACAGGGGAAAACACATTCCAATAATGATTCCCTTCAGAATAGAGTACGATGGAATCAGATGCATCGGAAGTATGTCGTGTGGAACCGGTAAAAAGTCCCTTGAAACGGACCAGTGTCGTTCTGGCGATAAAATAGAGAGCGGCTGCGAGACCAATGATTATGGAAAAAAGCATGCTTCCCGTACCGGGATCAATGTAGAGAAACAGGGCGCTGTACATGACCAATATCGTATAGTAAAATGACCCGATGAGCAATCAGAAATTGACAGGCAACGAATCCCGAACGAACAGGGTCATCATGCTTTCCTGTAATACGGCATGGAATGTGTTTTCACGTAAACGTTTGCTCATTACGCTTTCAGGAGCAGGATGGGACGTAACAACCATGGCCGCGGCTGACACCTTTTCTGACAGGATTACTACTGAATTGTCCCTGCCGTTCATTTCCCTTCCCATGGAAAGCGACAGCACAAGCATTATTCAAGATTTCCGGCTTTTCTTGAAATTTCTATCGCTGTACCGGAAATACCGCCCCGCAATAGTGTTGCATATCAACAATAAACCCAATATTTACGGAACGCTTGCGGCGAATATGCTCGGAATCCCGTCCATTTCAAATATCACCGGTCTTGGCATTGTCGCGGAAAAATCAGGCATAATGAAAGTATTGGTGTATGCCCTGTACCGGAGTGCTTTTTCATCGAAGAACGCCCGTGTTTTTTTCCAGAATAATGATGACCGCAAGTTTTTCCTCGACAATCGTCTGGTCGCTCCGGATAAAACAACCGTAATTCCAGGTTCCGGCGTGGACACGGAGCGTTTCGCCCCCTCCGGAAAGGATTGTTCCCCGCCAGAGGAAACCTGTTTTCTGTACAATGGCAGACTTCTTGTTTCCAAAGGAATCGAAGATTTTATCGAAGCCGCACGAAAAGTTAAAACAGTATATCCCCGGAGCACTTTTATAATTCTGGGCGAGCACGATACGGAAAACCCGATTTTTATTGATAATGCAACACTCGTACAGGCAATTGAACAAGGTACGGTTGTGTATCGCGGTACGGTTGATAACGTTATACCTGAAGTTGCTATGGCCGACTGTGTTGTGTTGCCTTCACGATACCGGGAAGGAGTTCCCCGGGCGCTTCTTGAAGCAGCGGCCATGGGGAAACCCCTGATCGCGGCAAACAGTGTCGGCACACGGGAACCCGTATCCCATGAAAAGAACGGATATCTTGTTCCTCCCGCGGACATTGACGCATTAAAAGATGCCATGATACGCTTTATCGAGCTCCTGCCTGAAGAAAAAAAGCGTTTTGGAGCGGAATCCCGGCGAATTGCGGTGGAACATTTTGCCGATTCAGTTGTTATAGGTAGGTATACTTCAACCATTGAAGCATTAACAGGTAGATCAACTGAGAAGGATGATGCATGAATATTGACCAATACATACCCTGGTTTAAAACCCGATATAAACGTACTAGCTCTCTTCTGACCGCCTCGGCCTTTGTTTTATCGGATTGTGTTACCATCATGCTCTGTATCGGCGCAGGCTTTTTTGTTGTCAATGCTGTTGATGTTCATCTCATCAACTTCAAGTCCTTCGTTCACTACTGGACCTATCTGCCCATATTTTTCATCGTGTATCACATCTTCAAGCTCTACCCAGGAATACTTCTTGTTCCCAGCGAACAGTTACGCAGTTTTACCCTGGCGAATGCATTCATGTTCGGCGGTATAGCCCTCTCAATTGTTGTTGAAACAGATCGTAGGGAATATATTGCCATAGCGTTTTTGGTTGCTTTTGTCTTTTCAACTTTTTCGCTCCCCCTCAGCAGGGTAATCGCACGAAAATATGTATATTCCCGGTTCAAGTGGTGGGGAATTCCTGCGGTTATCTATGGCAAAATATCCGAGTCAAAATCCATCCTTGATGATCTTCTGGATAATCCGAGCCTCGGGTATATTCCTGTAGCACTGGTTGATGAAAAAAATCATGTTGATAATGACTATAGAGGGATTCCCGTCCTTGATTCGGTTGAGGACAGTAAACGCCTTAACACGGAATTGCATATCAAAATGGCAATTATCGTACCGGAAGACGAAATTTCTCGAAGCAGCCAACACCTGCTCATTACTACCCTTTCCAATTTCCGGTACAACATCATCATTCCGAAGATGAATCTTTTAAATACCATTTCCTTATCCATCAAGGATATTAACGGGACACTCGGACTTGCAACGACGCATAACCTCCGCAAATGGTATAACATGGCGGTAAAAACATTCCTTGATTATCTGTTGCTTCTTGCCGCAAGCGGGTTTCTTGTCCCTCTTTTTGCGGTAATTTCGCTTCTCGTAAAATTGAGTTCGCCGGGACCGGTGTTTTACTGCCACGAACGAATAGGCCGGAACGGGAAGCGTATACGGGTATGGAAATTCCGTTCAATGATAACAAATGCCGACGAGATCCTGAACGCTGTTCTGGAAGATAATCCAGAATACCGGAAGGAATGGGAACAGAGCCACAAACTGTCCAACGATCCACGGGTAACGCGAATTGGAAAATTCTTGCGAAAATCCAGTCTCGACGAACTGCCCCAGCTCTTCAATGTCATTCTCGGTGATATGAGTTTTATCGGACCCCGGCCAGTTACCGACGCGGAAACCGGAAAATACGGGGAGAACTTCAACTACATTTTTTCGGTCAAGCCGGGTCTGTCCGGAATGTGGCAGGTTTCGGGAAGATCCGATACGGATTATGCGGAACGGGTCGCGTTTGACTCCTATTACATTCAAAACTGGTCAATCTGGCTTGATCTGTGGCTCATCTTCAAAACTATTGGTGTTGTACTTACCGGGAAGGGAGCACGATGATTATTTTCTTAAAAAAACTGCTTTGTTTAATGGTTTGTGCCATTTGTACAACAAGTCTTTTCGCATCCCCCAAAAGACTCGGAGCTGATCATGCTGAACCTGGAGTGGCGTCTTTCCTCTCCGGTTTGAATCTTGTTTCCGGGGTACACTATTTTTGCTCCGAAAGAGATGCCTATAACCTGATCGCTCTCGCCGAACGCGAGAAGATCAATGTTTTCGAGCTCATCGACACCATGTACCGGTTTGCCGCTCCAAGAAATATCCGTTTCACCATCCAGGGTGAACACATCAGAAAAACACAGGGAAAATATGATCTTGGAGGTGAACGGATACTTGCCATTTTGGCCATAGATACATTACGATATATTGAATTTGGCGCGATACTTCTAAAAGACCAAAGGGCTATGGATGCGTACCTTGAAGGGCCGCGGGAAACCTATATAGAAATTGGAACAGCTCACTACGAGTCCCAATTCGGTTTCGAAACCCTTTCCCCGCTTCTTTTTGACAACGCATACGGGATAACCGTTCAAAAGCTGTTCTTCAAGGCTCCTTTGGTAAAACTGGAACTGTTTTCCCCGGGGAAAGGCGCAATACATGTGAAAAACATGTTTCGTCCCAAGCGCTGGAACCTGGATGTCGTGACACTCAAATAATTCTTGCGAGGTTTCGCTTTGACAAAAAAATCCGCTGTTTTGCTTTTTTTTCTTGTTCTTTTACTACCCCGGATTTTCTCCCAGACTGGAGAGCAGTTCCGTATTGAATCGATTGAATACTCCATAACAGGAGCAACCAGGGAGCATCCGCTCCGAAAAGCGGTTAAAATTGACAAAACCCGCATATTTGAGGACAAAACGCTTTTCGAACAATACCTCCAAGACCTCCGTTTCCAGTTTTATAATCTTCGTGTCCTTGAATCTTCGTCTGTTGAACCGACGTACGGACAACCGGATGCGGCGGGTATCATACCGGTGCATCTGACTATTACAACAAAAGACACACTGAATATCATAGCACTTCCAAAACCCGGATTTGATTCCAATACCGGTTTTGAATTGAAGCTTAAATTGAAGAACTATAATTTTTTCGGATCGATGCAGGAACTTGATTCAGATGTGAACTACGAACTGGATGAAGACGGAAATCACAGTATTTCCGGCGGTGTGTCATTTTCAATTCCGTTCGAGGCATGGGGATACTCGTTTGCCTGGGATATTAAAAGCGAAGTGACAATACCCTTCGGCCATCCGGTTATGTTTGATGTGTCGACCGGACTTGATCTGGAAATTCCGGTATCATTTTTTGAAGTTCATTTTGGTATTGTCCAGAGCATGGCGATCAACGATCGCGACGATGACAAAGTTTTTTATGACGGCGATGAACTGTACTTCACGGAAAAATTTTATACCAACGTACCTATTACTCTTGCCCGTTACGGCACAACCGGAGAGATTGTATGGAAACCGGAAGTGTCGTTTGAAACAAACTGGGATTTCGACGGAATTCGTAACGATGATCTCAAAGGTCCCGAAATAGTACTGGGCCATTCCCTTTCTGCAGGACGTATAAACTGGACTGGCAATTTTCGTGAGGGATACGCTTCTTCTTTGGGAAATACCTATACATTCAATTTTCACGAAGACAAGGACACAGAAATCAAGTTTACCGGATCGCTCCAGGGTCATTACAGTTTCTTTGACCGGATAGGGTTTTCCTCCCGGCTTTCAGGGTTTTACAACCTGTATGAGTATATTTCCGAAAAGCAGGGAGACAAGCTCCGGGGTATTCTGGACAAACGCATAAATACAGATTCGGGTATTTTTATCAATATAGACATTCCGGTACGAATCATGCGGGTGAACTTTGAAGAAATTACCGGGGTTTCATGGACCAGATACATCGGTTTTGAAATGCACGTTTCTCCGTTCTTTGACATGGCCCTGACACACGATCTCATGAATGATACACAGTATTCTTTCAAGGACGGCTGGTATGCGGGCGGTCTCGAGATTATCGTATATCCCCTCAAAATGCGCAGTATTTATGCCCGTGCAAGTGTCGGATTCGATCTTGCGGAAGTTCTAGAAAGCGGTTCCCTTGGCGGAGATGCGGAACGGGACGGCGAGTCAATCAGGGAACTTTTTATCGGAATCGGAGTATATTACTGATCCTGTTCCATGGAATAGACTATCCCGGTATATTCCGAAATAACCTCGAAGAAACGCTCGGGAATGAAGGGTTTGTACATAAAATCATTGACACCCGCTTCGAGCGCCTGGGATTTCACACTGTCCACAATGCTCGCCGTCAGTGCGATTACCGGAATTGCTGCGTCAATGGACTTTATCTGACGTGTTGCCTCGAATCCATCCATGTCCGGCATGATCAGGTCCATGAAAACAATATCGGGTTTGAATTCGTTGAATATTCTGACCGCTTCTTTCCCGTTTGAAGCGATACTTATGTCGAAACCCGCCGGAGCGAGGAAGATTTCAAGCATTGCGAGATTGATATCCACGTCATCCACGAGAAGTATCTTGCAGGGCCGGGAAATACCCTTTATTGACGAGTAATCAATTATCTGCTGTGTTTGTTTTTTTGAGCTTTCTGCCGGATTGGCTTCAAACGTACATCTGAACAGGGATCCGTTTCCGCTGCTTGAGCGTATGAGAACAACATCGCCGCCAAGCATTCGGGCAAATATGCGAGCTACCGCAAGACCGATACCTACATTTCCGTGATGTTCGGGACCCGCACCTGATTTCGAGAATACTTCGAATAAACCGTCTTTTTCATCGTCAGGAATACCGACACCGGTATCCTCAATGTCGATGGTAATCAATTTGTCGCAGGAGACGGTAACGGTTACTCCCCCTTTTCGGGTATACTTGAGCGCGTTTCCGAGAAGGTTTGACAGTACCTGGGCTATTTTTCCGGGATCGGAAAGAATTGCCTCGGGGATATCGTTCTTGTATTCAACGGTAAGTGAAAGCATTTTACGGGAAAAGCTGTCTATGAAGGAACGGGTTACGTCCTCCACCAGTTTTCGAACACTTGTCTCCGAAAGAACGGCGACTGTTTGTCCTGTTTCATATTTTGAATATTCAAGGACATCATTGAGCAAATACAGGAGATTTGTTTCCTGGGTCTGTATGGTTGCAATGTAGTCCTGTGCGGCAACCGGCAGGTTTTCGAGTCCGGATAACAGCTGGGCATAGCCAAGAACCGTGTTAAGCGGTGTCTTGAGTTCATGACCCATTCGAATGAGAAAATTGGTTTGTTCACGCAATTTCGTTTCAAGCGCTTTCCCCGATTCGTAAAGCTCGGTAACTTCAAGACCGCTCAGATACACACAAGGCCCATATTCCGGGGACGATACAGTCGATTTTGAAAACTGGATGGATACAGGATTTTGACCGTTGCGATGCACGGTATGAAGGTAAGATCCGTCCGTTTTTGCGAGTATTGATGAAAAAAACTCTTTCAGTTCCGTGCTGTCCAGAACGGCACTTGAAAGATTCAATCCGGTAAGTGTCTCGCGGCCGCGCCCGTTAACTATGCGGGAAAAGCCCTCACTTGCTGTGAGAACCGTGCCTTTGCTGTCCAGAACGCAAATATAGTTTGCGGAAGTATCAAGAATCGATCCGATCAGAAAAGCATCCGACATATTTACCACCTGCGGTTGATTGAATTGTACAGAATTAATAATAGCATCACGGTATGGGGTTGTCAACGAAGGCAGGTGGGCGCAAAAAAGCCCCGACAGAGCGGATGATGGGAGTCGAACCCACGTCTCCAGCTTGGAAGGCTGGGGTAATAGCCGTTATACGACATCCGCTCTCTCGGGGCTTGATAAGTTTTTATACCAAAAAAAGGCGGTGCATGTCAATATCCCACAGAATAAAAACCGTCCCGTTCATGAACCATTCCCTCGCGTACGAGGTCCGGAATGACTCCCAGAATGCGTTCAACCGCTATTCCCTCGTGGTTAGCGATAGCGGTCGCGGTGCCGTTCTTTTCCCGGGCAAGATAGCGGAGAATACACCCTCTTGCCTGTCTTGCTGATCCTTCAAAGCGTGATTGACGGGTATAGGACGCTGCCTGGCGGTTGGGATTAGGAACACGCTTTTTAAGGTCGGCACCGTAATCCATAAGCGCATAATACCAGGTTCGGGGGTCTTCATGGTCCAGCGTATCTTCAATACGTCGCATGATTTCGGGTTCGGGCACTTTTTCGCGGTCACTGAAAAAAAAGAAGAGATACACCGAACGTATGTTTGTTTCTATGAACACATTCGGACGGTTGAACGAAAAAGTGGATACCGCGTTGGCGGTATAATGTCCCACTCCGGGAAGTTTCTGAAGGGCTTGCGGATCCTCGGGAAAAACACCGTCGAATTCTCCGGCGATGGTCCTGGCAGTTTCATGGAGGTATTTTGCCCGCCGGTTATAGCCGAGACCAACCCAGTTTGAAAGAACCGTATCGAAAGAAGCCTGAGCAAGACTCTGTACATCGGGAAAAGATGAAAGCCATGAAACATAGCGCGGTACCACCCGGTCTGTCTGGGTTTGCTGCAGCATTACTTCTGAAACGAGAACCCTGTAGGGATCCCGGGTTTCTCTCCAGGGAAAGGACCTTCCATACGAGTGGTAATAGTCCCGTATCGCAGACTGAAATTCAGGAATGGTTATTTCAGTTCTCACGAACAATGAGCTCCCGTTTTTCCAGTTCTCCGATAATTGCTGCAACAATGGCTTCGGGCATGGACTTTTCAGTATCTATAACAAGGTCCGCGTGTGTGTAGTCTGTATTGTCGATATTGTACAGCTCCCGGTATCTTCTGGTGTCCTCCCGGTCGCGCATGGCCGTAAATTCCATGATATCTTCCAGGCTTCCCCCTTCGCGGTTTACGATACGGCGGGCTCTGGTCTCAGCGGAAGCTTCAAGATAAATTTTGAGGTCAGCTTCGGGAAGCATCCAGATTGCAAGCCGTGAACCAAGGACGCATGAGGATCGTCTGGCTATCTCAACTTGTCTTTCGTCGACAAGGCGGTCATAGGTAAAATCGGTTTTGGCTTTTTCGATGATTTCTTCAAGAGGTAGGCGCATTTCTGACGCTAGCGCCCTGAATGTGTAGTTGATAAAGGCAATATCGAGTGTTTCCGCGAGTATTCTGGATACGGTAGTGTTACCGCATCCGGAACGTCCTGAAATGGCTATGCGAACTTCCCTGCCTTCCGGAATTGTATAGTGAATGTCGCTCATGAATCCTCCCGGAGTTATTCTATGTTTCTTGTCTGTTCCCTGATGTTTTCAAGGGCATCTTTAGCGGAAATAACCGCTTGCCCTACTTCCAGAATCTGGTTCTTTGAACCGATGGTGTTTATTTCACGGTTAATTTCCTGACAGATAAAGTCGCATTTTCTTCCGGGTGCGGGATTGTTTCGAACTTCATCCCGCAGAGCCTCAAGATGCGCATTCAGACGAACGAGTTCCTCATTTATGGTGTATTTGACCAATAGTGACGCGGTTTCCTGCAAAATACGTTGCTCGTCGATTTCGTTACCCAACACTTCCTTGAAGCGTGTCCGGATATTCTCTCGAAATCGTTCCTCCATTTGCGGGACATGACCGGTTATGAGGGCCACCGCATCGGTGATTCTACCGATCATTGCCTCAATATCTGCAGCCATCTTTTCCCCTTCCCGGGCCCTGAATGCTTCGAATTCGCCGAGAGCATCCTGCATAACCGGTTCAACCAGGGTCCAGTACCGGTCCATATCCACAACTCGTTCAGATGACAGGACCCCTTCCTGTGCAACGACAAGCTGGAGGGGAATCATTCCGGGAATACCGATGGAATCCGCAACTTCCCGTATGGCATGTGCATAGGATTTTGCCGCGCCGGGATCGGAAGAAATGACAAGACTTGAAGATTGCTCACGGATACGGAGCGATACTTCAACTTTTCCCCGGAGTATGGTTTCGGAAATCATTTCCCGGATTTTTGGTTCAATTCTGCCAAGCCAAGACGGTAAATGAATGGAAAGGTCAAGGTATCGAGAATTGTAGCTTTTCAGTTCGACACAAACCGTTGTCTGATCAATGGTTTGTTCCGTATACGCGTATCCGGTCATGCTTTTCATTTACCACTCCAGGTTTTGTAAATTTCCCTGCCCAGCTGCCAGTTGTCTCCGGCGCCCATAGTCAGAAAGAGATCGCCACGATGAAGAAATTTCTCCAGATGATCCCGTGCATCGAAAACATTTTCGAAGTATTTCACCCGTTTGTGTTTTTTCCGTGTTTCCTCAAAAAGAGTTTCCCCGGTAACATCCCCCGAGTAATCATCACGTGCGGAGGGATAAATCTTGTGGAGGATGAGTTCGTCGGCATCCTTGAACGCTTTGGCGAACTCTTTGAGAAGAGCTGCGGTACGGGAACTGGTATGGGACATGAAATCCACCACGAGCCGCCGGTCCGGATAAAACTCACGCAATCCGGCCAGGGTTTTTCGTATGGCGGTAGGATGATGGGCATAGTCGTCCATGAACAGGACTCCGCGTGCCTCGCCGAGAATCTCGCATCTTCTGCGGGAACCCCTGAATGATTCAAGGGACGATCGTATGCGGGAAATGTCGTGTACGGTCAGTTCATGCCCCTCTTCCTTGAGCAGACTTACGGCAAGAGCAATAGAGGCGACGGCGTTCAGTACGTTGTGTCTTCCGGGAACCGAAAGGCGGAATTGTCCTGAAAAACCGCCCAGGGTGAATACCTGGCGTTCCTTTTGTATTCCCTTGAATGTTACCCGATAGTCTCCAGAAGCACGCTCTCCATAGGGTGTATACACAATATCAGGGCGGCTTGCGAACACCATGCGGGCCGCCTCACAGGCTCCGGGATCATCAGCGCAATAGATGAGTTCACCGAACTGCGGCAGGGAATTGATGTACTGCATGAATGCGGACACGATGGACTCATAGGTTGGATAGTAATCCTGGTGGTCGGATTCAATGCTGGTCAGGATTATTTTCTCCGGAGAGAAATGCAGGAAATGCCGGCGGTACTCGCAGGTTTCGGCGACAAAATACCGTGTACCGTTGATCATGGTTGAACGATCGTTGAAAGCCGAAACCGCACTTCCAGCAAGCACCGAACAGGGAAATTTGAGTGCCTTGAGAATGGTTCCGGCCATGGCGGTCGTGGTTGTTTTTCCGTGAACACCGGAAATACCGGTAGATTTGCTGGTTCGTGAAAAAAGACCGAGCGCTTCGGTATACTCGAGAACGGGGAGTTTCCGCTCATCCGCTGCAATGAGTTCCGGATTGTTTTTTCGTGAATAGGCCGAGGAATGGATGACCAGTTGGGTGTCGCGGGGAAGGTTGTCCCGTGAAAACGGAGTCATGGGCCGTATACCGATAGCGTTCAAGATGGTGTCGGTATAGAATTCTTCAGGAACGTCACTGCCGGTAACGAGTGCGCCACGGGAAACAAGCAGCTCGGTAAGGGCTGCCATTCCGGTTCCCTTGATGCCAATCATGTGAATACGGTAGTTTTTCAGGTTATCCGGCAAGGTGTAATGGCCCATACTTCAAGCATAATACTCAAACGGGTACTTTACCGCAAGATGTTTTTACGGCATACTTTGTCCATGAATCCGAAACGCCAGACGGAATTGTTCTGCGACTGGCTTGAAAATTATCTCAATTATGAACGAATTCCCAACCGTGAGGGTTTTACGCTGGATACCATGCGTTATATGGTTAACAGGTTGGAAAACCCCCAGAATGCCGTGAAATCCATTCATGTTGCCGGTTCCAAGGGAAAGGGTTCCGTTTCCATGATGCTTTCACAGCTGCTCACGCGTTCCGGCTTACGTTCCGGACTCTATCTTTCACCCCATATTCTGGATTTTACCGAACGGATAACCCGTGCGGGGACACCCTTCCCTGATGAAGTATACGGAAATGCGGCTGATCGTATGGTTCCCCGTATCGAATCCATGATTCCGGAAAACGTACCGGGCAAGCGGGAACCAACCTGGTTTGAACTGGTAACTCTTTTTGCCTTCATGGTTTTTGATACGGCCAGCATGCAGTGGACGGTAATTGAAACCGGTTTGGGCGGCAGACTGGACGCGACAAATGTCATTATACCTGAAGCAACCGTATTTACCCCTATTGAACTGGAACATACCGAATATCTTGGCGATACACTGGAAAAAATTGCCGCGGAAAAGGCCGGTATCATGAAACCGGGGGTGCCGGTGTTTACATCCAGACAGCATCCGGAAGTACGGATCATTCTGGAAAAACGCGCAAAAGAACTTTCCTGTCCGTTTTTCTCCATGGAAGACGCGGTTGCGTCAATAGAATCCTCCCTGTCGGTTACGGGCCAGAGCATCGAAGTGACGTACAACACGCTTCCGCAAGGGCCGGTTTTTCATGAGCCGTTTCGCGCACGTCTTTCAATGTTAAACCGCATACAGGGGCAAAACGCGGCGCTGGCTGTGTATGTATTCCGCTATCTCTTTCCGGATTCCGCTCATGATGTACTTGCTGCCGGACTGTTCAGCTCCTGGCTTCCGGGACGCTTTGAGGTAATTGCCACGGATCCCCTTGTCGTTCTTGACGGTGCCCACACGGTTGACAGCATTTGTCAAACGATCAAAACCTTCGACTCCCTCGTTCATGACACGGGTGAACTTGTTTTTGCCTGCGCGGCAGATAAACGGGTCGATGTAATAGCGGGAGAATTCGGTAAGCGGTTTTCAAAAATAACCGTTACCCGACCGGGCGACATAAAAAAAAGCGATATCGGTCATACAGCACAGGCCTTTCAGAGAACCCTCAAGGGCTGTACCGATGTTGAACTTGAAGCGAATCCGGATTTTTATGATGTATTGTCCGGTGCGTTTGGACGGGCACGGAGCACCCGAAAACCACTGCTTGTTACCGGATCGTTTTATCTGGTTGCGGAAGCAAAAAAGATTCTTGAACGCGACTTTCAGGATCTGAAAAACTGATTCCGGTTGCATACAGGTGCATCGGACCGGTTGTGAAATCCCGGTTGTAGAGCGTATCTCCGATAATGGGATGACCCAGTGCGCAAAGATGTGCCCGTACCTGGTGACGGAATCCACGCGTCAGGGAACATTCGAACACCGAACACGGGTGAGTATCAATACTGCCCTCTTCAGAAGACAGAATTGTTGTTGTGTACTCGGTCCCGTCCGTCCGGTATCGTCTGTCTTCGGGAAAAACCGGACGTACTTCCCGCCTGCCCGGCCCCCAGGCTCTGAACTGGCTGGAAACACGTCCAGGAAGGGTTCTGTACGATTCAGGCGGGTTTTCGGCGATAAATGATGGTTTTCCCGCACAATAGGAGGTGTATCTTTTTTCTATGCCGTCCCTCTCCTGCAGTACCCGGAAATAGTCCATGGCCCGCTGTGTTTTTGCGATCAGGACCAGCCCGGCAGTTGCCGTATCAAGCCGGTGAACAAGGCCACATTCAATACGCTTACGGCCGGAAACTTCGGCAGCCCGGGGATATCGGTTCAAAAACCAGGCGAGGAGCGTTCCCTCTTCACCGTCAGAAACGGGTGCGGTTGGCATACCATGAGGTTTTACCACCAGTGCCCATTCGTCAGTTTCGGCGTGAATGACCGGATCATTCATCGTGCAGTACCTCCGGTCAATGCCCGGATAACTCTGCGGAACCGGACCGGAACAGGTGCGGTAAAAGTCATGATACCTTTCTCGTCCGGTATTCTGATACGCAATCTTCGGGCATGAAGCATGAGCGTCGCGTCCGGAAACAGTTTGTCCTTTTTCCCGTATACCGGATCTCCCAGAATGGGTGTCCCCAGATACCGGGCATGGACACGAATCTGGTGCGTGCGTCCCGTATGAAGGGTAAAAACGCAAAGGGAGTAGTTTCCCAGAACGCGGACAATGCGGTAGGAAGTTTTCGCGTATTTTCCCTTGTCCGGGATATCGGTACAGGTAAACCGTTTGCGGTTTACGGGATCCCGGACTATCCGTGTTTCAATGATTCCTTTTCTCGGTCGGGGAACACCGCAGAGTATGGCGATGTAGGTTTTACGAACCGCGCGCTGTTTGAACCGCTTTTGCAGAAGGCTTTCCGTTTCACGGTCCCGTGCGGTAATGATTACCCCGGAAGTATCCTTGTCGAGACGATGAACAATGCCGGCCCGGAGGTTCCCCGGATCGGGAAGTTGCTTCCAGTGCCACAGGAGGGCGTTTACAAGCGTTCCTGTCCAGTTTCCCGCTGCAGGATGGGTTACCATCCCCTGTCGCTTGTTTACAACCGTTACATGATCGTTTTCATAGATGATGGACAGGGGAATGTTTTCGCCTTCGATATTTTCCGGAACAGGATCTTCCCAGTGAATCACAATGCGGTCCCCGGGCCGGACAATGCGGGAAAGTTTTACCACTGACCCGTTTACGGTTACCTCTTGTATACCGTTTTTCAGACGGGACCGTGTCAGTTCCTGATTGTTCATTGTACAGTACCGGTCAAGACGAACACCGCTTCCGGCGCTCTGGTCTACTGTAAGCGTTATTTCAGGCATCAGAGTTCTTCCGGAACAGCGGGAAGGGCGTCGTCTATCTCTTCAATGATGATAACCGGCTGGGCTTCACGATTACGGCGCTCTTGCCTGCTTTGTCGAATATGCCGCCGTATGGCCCGGAAGCCGTAATCGAACAACGCAACGCCGATTGCAACTCCGACTGAAATGAGGAGTATCTTCTTTTGATCATCTTCCGACAGTGGCTCCGCAATTTCCTTTTCTTTCATCGGCCAGGGCAGATACTCATCCTGCTGATCATGATCAATGTACCGGTATATGTCATAGGTAAGCGAGGTCATGAACGTAACAAAGGGAAGAGAACCGAAAGCGATTATTTCCGCCCGTCGGATGTCGCTTTGCCAGGAAGGGAACTCGTCTTTTTCATAGGGGACCGGTTCGGTGCCGGAATCATTGGTTGTTGTGGTTTGTGCAGGAAGGAATCCTGTCACGAGGACAAAGGTCAACACCAGTGCGATACCGCGTTTCATACCGGGCGTTCTCCGAAGATTGCGGTTCCGATACGAACCATTGTTGATCCTTCTTCAATGGCGATACGGTAGTCATTGGACATACCCATGGACAGGGTCGAAAAATCCAGTGCGGGGTATTCCTGTTGACATCGGTACTGAAGATTGACAAGCTTTCGAAACGAAGCACGGATATTGGTCTCGTCGGAGGTGAATGGAGCCATGGTCATAAGACCCGAACAACGGGTATGACCGCATTCAGCGAGAAGATCAATCGCTTCAAACAGATCTTTTTCGGATGCGAAACCGGCTTTTGATTCCTCACCGGTATGTATCTCGAAAAGGATGTCTACACTTTTACCGAGCAACGCGGCGCGTTTTTCAATTTCAAGAAGCAGCTCTCGCCGGTCCACCGATTGTACGCACGATGTAACGGGAAGAATTTTTGCCACCTTGTTGCGCTGAAGGGATCCGATCATGTGCAGTTGAACATCGGGATGATGTACAAGAACGCCGGAAAACTTCTCTTCCGCTTCCTGAACCCGGTTCTCCCCGAACAGACGCTGTCCGGACTGTATCGCTTCCAGAACGGCGTCCGCGGGATGAAACTTGCTCACGGCTACAAGCCGGACAGATCCGTCCGCCCGTCCGGTTCTGAGCGTCGCATCCGCGATCGATTCTTGTACTCTGGAAAGATTATCTTGTATGCTCATAACGGTTAATCACTTCTGCTATTTTCAAAAATTCATCCAGTCTCAATGTTTCTGCCCGTACCGAAGGTTGAATGTCCGACTGCTCAAAAATGTCGGCGGCAAGGTTTTCCTGTGCGCCATTGTACCCCGATACCTTGTTTAGTGCCAGCCAGCTTTTCAGATTATTTGATACGGTTTTTCTTCGTGACGAGAATAGGGCCCGCAACAGGGAAAAGAACAGGGCAGGATTGCTTGCTGATGAGGGAACCTTCTTTTTCCGGAGGAGAACCGCCCGGGACGTTACGTTCGGCTTTGGCCAAAATGATCCGGGAGCAATGTCCATTACGGTCTGAACTTCATATCCATACTGACAGAGTACGCTGAAGGACGAATAATCCTTCGTCCCGGGTTTCGCCGCCATGCGGAGGGCCACCTCTTTTTGTACTGTAAACACACAGGTATCAAAAAGAACGTTCGCCGTGATCATGTCCGCGAGCATGGTAGCGGCGATATTATAGGGCAAATTTCCAAAAAGACAGTCGGGAATTCCGTTTTTTTTCAGTACGGAAGGCCATGTTTTCAGGACATCTCCTTCTACTAGGGTAAAATTTTCGTGTGCGGAAAAAAATCGTTCAAGAGCTCGCGCGAATCCATGATCTATTTCAAAAACCGTGAGCTCGGCACCAGTTTTGAGGAGCAGGTCAGTCATTGCACCGAGTCCCGGGCCAATTTCCCAAACGGTGTTTGTCCGGTCAACGGAACATGCGGCAACCAGCTTTTCCCTGCAGGTACCATTTACCAGAAAGTTCTGCCCGAATTTTTTTTGCATCGCCATGCCGTTTTCCTCGAGAAACGCCTTCAGGGACGCGGGTGAATCATAATCCGGTAAACAAGGCATCGGGTGCCCTCCTCGCGCAGGTTCGTTCATGGAGAACGTATAACAGGACAATGCCCGCGAAACACAGTATACCCGCGGCAAGCATGGCGGACAAGTCCTTCAGGACAATACGCGGAAAAGACGCGAAACGATACACAATGGTCGAGATCAACCGGTACAGGCTGTTGTATGCGGGAAGAACCAGTCCGGCGATCCGGGGGAAAAATCCTCCAAGTCCGATAAGAAAGAGACCCGCTGCAAGGTACAGTGTTACAAATGGCGAGACCACACAGGCCGCCACTATACCCGCCGGCGACAAAACCCCGAAGGTTACGGCAACAACGGGTACGGTAAACAACTGGGCTCCGATCGACGCTGAAAGCGCGGTACTCACACGGGCGGGTATCCATGGTTCAAGAATGTCGGTAATCCATTTCCCTGCGAGAATGATTCCGAGAAGCGCAGCATAGGAGAGCATGAACGCGGGAGAATGAGCGTGTTCAGGGCTTGCACAGAGCTGTATGAGGCAGGAACATGCCAACAAGGACAGTATGTCGGTCCGTATTCCGGATGATCGCAGGAATGCCGCGAGAAGTGCCATGATGAGCGCCCGGTCAAGCGAGGGGGAGTTTCCGGCGAACCAGACAAAAAGGCACAGCACCAGAAGTGAAAAACGAATGGAAAATTTCCGGCCGCCAGCACCCATACCAAATCCCAGGGCAATACCGCCAATTATTGATAAATGCATACCCGACAATGCCAATACATGGGAAAGTCCTGCATTGCGGAACGCCAGGGCCAAACCGGGTTCAATATAGTCGCGGTTGCCGCTCAAAAGCGCAAGCAGAAAACCGCCGCTTTCTTTCCAGTCATACAGCATACGCATGAGCGAAAGGCGAAGCCGCGAACGGATTCCGGCAAGGGGCGACACCCACTGTTCTCCGGTTGCCGGTATTGACTCTGGTATGACGGTAAACCGGGCAACTGATCCCGGATTTTCCGGTTGATAATTGACCGGTATTGTGAGTATTGAGCCCTTGGCTATGATTTGACTTCCTGCAGCCATGGGTGCCTGGTCCCGAAAGCGTACTCTGTTGGGCCTGTGGGCGAGACCTCCGGGAAGTGACTGACGAACCAAATTCGCCGGAAAGAAAACATCGGCATTGCCTGTTGCAGAAAAACGGTCTCCGGAAATTGTTTGCAGAACGTGTGTTTGTACCCTGCTCCGGTAGTAATCCGGGCCGGCTGGAGCAGGATCGGCAACAAGTTCGCACGTCAGTACGGCAATGCGGTTTCGGGGAGCAAGCGTAATCAGGGGGCGGGATTGATGATAAATAGCAACGAGCATTCCGAATCCGAGCAGGAAGCCAAAAAAAACAAACCGGACCAAGCGAAAAGACCTTACAGGAATAAAACGTTCTGCAGAAAGAACCAGGGAAAAAAGAACCAGAATAACCACTGCTGCCGTAACTGCACCATTTCGGTCAAACAACTGACCGGCATACAGAATTACCAGCGGAGGAACCGACAAAAAGAGAACAGGATGATTTTTTTCTCTTACCATTCAAGCCTCGCGAGCGCGTCGCGAGCAGCCTGTTTTACCGTTTCTGGATAATCGAGATAACCTACATACAAGAGATAGTCGAAAGCGGATTTGTCACCAAGCGCTCCCAACGATTGTATTACGGAGAGCAGAACCTGCTCATTATAGGTCTTTTTCTGTTCAGTCTCGGAATTGAGCAAACCCAGGAAAATTGAGAGGGCCTGCGCTGCTTCCGTTGTTCCCATACCGCCCATGCACGTAATGACAGACGTCAGCATACCCACATCGGCTTTCTCGGTCTTGTAATCGCTCTGTACATGATAGAAAAATTGTACTACCGCGGGAGACGCCTGGGACCAGCCGATACTTCCGAGAACATCGAGCGATTCCTTGACCAGCGACGTGTACAGTGTGTCCCGTTGTTCGGTTTGTCCATGGGCAACGGCCCGGGTAAACGCCGCTTCGGCAATGGCTCCTTTGTCCACTACGGGAAGTTTCTCGCGTTTCATGGCAAAAGAAAACGCGGCATATACATCATATAGGGGTTTTTCCCTGATTATGGCCAGAATATTGCCCGCATAATTGTCTGAAATGGCATTTAATGACTTTTCCGCTTCGGAGACTATACCGCTGTCCAGCTTGCTGGTCGCGGCGCGGAATAGTACGGGGAAGGAGGAACCGGCGCCGATTGAGCCGAGCGATCGCGCACAGGCAATCATTACCCGTACATCCTCGCCTTTTTTCTCGAGCGATCTCGTTATTGCCGAATCAAACCAGTCGTTGAGAAAAGATACATCATTCCGTGCCTGTTTGGTCAGCTCGGCAAGAGATTTAAGGGTTGCAATCCTGACCCGCGGTTCAGTGACCATCGCGAAGAGTTTTTGTAGCGACGGTATTGCCGCGGGATCTGAGTAAAAACCGGTTTTATCCGCGGCAACCGCGGCTATGTCCATAAGCTGGGAATCATTTCCAAGAAGTTGATAATTGGCAAGCACAAAAGAAACCGCATCAAGATACAGGGGCGTCATATTGACGGTTGTTATCCGCGAGGCGTCCGTAACCAGTTCAATTTTCGTACTGATGCTTGCACGGACGAAATTTCTCCTGTAGGAAATGATTACGGGATCATCCGTCTGCGCGAAAAGAAACGCGGTAAGGGAAAAAAATACAATCATCAACAAACTTTTATTAACCATGAGCTCCTCCGGTCAGCTTTTTCTGCTCGCGAAGTCCGGCAAATCCGGCAACTCCTGCATGGAATCAACGTCATATACTTCGTCCGGGTCAGTGGGGATCTTGTTATCGCGGGATGCGTCCGCTTCGGACAAATCAGGGTGCTCTGCGTCGGCAAGACCGTCTTCTTCAGTTAACCGAATTGCGTCCAGTTCCTGTTTCTCTTCTTCGGGCAAAACATTATACACAAAGGTCAATACGGCATTTTTCATCCGGGGATTCAGTTCTTCACACTCGAAATGTATCCGTGACTGGTTCAGGGACTCATTAAACTCGACGGCCCGTATGCTTCCGGCCATAACGATGAGAACGTCATGAACCATGAACTGAAGCTTGATTTTCATGTTTTTGACCGCTTTCCCGCCAATGAGTACCATGGCGCCGTCTTCTGAAAGGTCTTCGATCCGGCATTTCATACCGGGTTCAGGTTCAAGAGCCGATTCAAGTGTTTCTTCCGGTTTTACCAGGTACATCTGGGCGTTTATCGCGCATTTTGCCCGTATTGATTTCCGTTTCTGGGAACGAAGAAGGGAATTCGTATGCGAAACATGGATTACCGCTTTTCCTTCCGATATCGGATCGGGAATGACTGTCGTTTCAAAAACATAGCCCGCATCGTCATGGCGCCAAAAATACACTGAAATTGTTTTTCCCAACCAGGGTATCGATGTCGCCGGAATTGAGGGATTGGCCGGAAAATCGAGCACCAGGGCCCGGGACGTGTTGCGAACAACACGCGAGGTAAAAAGTCCGGTACCACGGAGTAAAATGCGTACTTTTTGATTGATAAGGATATCCCGGGTCGATTCAACACCGAGCTTTTTTTTGGAGTGTTCCAGCTCCATCCGGGTCCGATAGGCATAAATCCGGGAAAGCAGGTGCTGTGTTGACTCTTCGTTGTCGGTACCGGTTTGGCGGGCCCGTTGGACGATTTCTGCCGTACACTGATCAAGAACCGGCAGCGACCAGAACAGCGCTGTAGGATCTTCCAGTTTTGTTGTACGGGCGATTTTCCACAAGAACATGATTTCACCCGGATTAAAACCGAGATCCAGGCCGGAGATAATGAACTGGAGTGTTTTCTTTATATCATGTCCCCGCTCGGTCATCATCAACGCGACAATGGCGAGAATGGGAATAACTATTAGAAAAACATACAATACGTACATCACGGTTATTGTATCACAGGCATTTGAGCCAGTCCATTACCGAATATCAAATCAGTCCGGCAACCGCAGAACCGAGTGTAACCGCGTTGTCCATGCTCACGAGTTCATACCAGATTCCACGCTGTTCAGTAAGAACTTCGTTGAGGTAGCCGATTACCCGGTTTTTAAGGTTATGTGTTTTAAGGAAGGTTGTACCCTCACAGAGAACGCAAACCGGTTTGACCGGATTGTTACCCTTTCCGCTCTTGAGTATCGCTGCGGCAATATTGGCGGCGGCGAGGCGTGCAGAGCGCTCCACCACGGCGTCAAGTATCCGGTACGCAATTTCACGGTCGGCTTCCGTTCCCTTTGCAAGAATTACCCCGAGTTTTGTATCCGTGCTGTATGGTGTATAAAAAAGCTGATCCATGTCTTTCAATTCCAGGGAGTCAAGTTCTTTCAATAGAGCGGTAACAGCAGTGGAAAAAAGCCCGTCGTTCGCTGCCTGGGAGAGGGCTATGCGTCCAAGCGGGCCAAGATAGGCACCCGAGCATTTTTTTTCATAACCGAAGAGTCCCGGAGACGTCGTTGTCGCATCCAGTTTTTCATCAAATTTGCTCTGCGGTATCTTGTTGCATTTACCGGATTCGCACACGACAATCTGGGCTGAACCACTGTCTTTGCCTGCAATTTTGGCTATGGATTCGTACTCGATGTATGCGGCGTTCATGCCGGTTCCCAGAATGAATCCTACATAGGAATCGTAGGCTTTCCCGTCGGTTGCCGAAGAAGCTCCGGCGAGAAGTGCTGCAGTGGTATCATTGAGGAGTGTGATTTTATCAATCTGGTTCCAGCCGCGATCCTTGAGCGAAGCCACGAGGTTTTCACCGATGAGGGAACCAACCACTTCCTTTGCTTTCACTTCCTTTGAAAACTCGGTAACACGGCCGTCTCCATTAGGCTGGATTGTCATGGGCCATGAAAAACAAAACCCGATTCGTGTTGCCTTGTTCTTAAGGTAATCAATATTCGCAGCAATGGTGTCGAAAAATTCTTTTTTTCCGTATTCGCGGTCAATGGCGATCATGCGGGTTTTTTGCATATCGCTTATTTCAGCCTTGCCGTTTGCGTCAAAGGACACGAGACAGGAGCGGAAATTGGTTCCGCCGGCGTCTATAACGATAACACTGGTGTTGCGGGGAGATTCTGCGGGCGGTGCAGCCCAGGTGGGGATCATGTCGAGCGCAGGGCCCTGACCGGGGGGATTAACGGGGTCTGCCTTGAGACCTTCTTCCATGTCGTAGAGCATGGCTGCTATCGCGGCGTTTACATCGGGTCCGTTAGACTGGAAATTGTATCTGCCCAGAAAGGCGTTAACTGCGTTCTGCGGATTCATGGTATACCTCTTGAAGCGAATTTACGTTACAGGAAGTATAGCATGTGTCCGGTAATTGTTCCAGAGAACAGGGCTTACCGTTTGCCGGAAAGCTGCAGATAGACCTGATCGGCAAGACCGAACCCGGCGGAACGGGTTACGGTGCGGGAAAGTTCGTCGTAGAGCATGTCGTCGTACATGTTTCCGGCAAAGTTGTCGCTTCCGGAAAATTCACTCTTCTGTACGGTGTTTTTCATGCTGGAGAGCATTATTTTGACCATATACGATTCAAGTTCAAGCGCCTGTTCATAGAGTTTGCTGGTGCGGTCTATGGTTCCGTCCTGACCCGAATTAGCGGCCGCTCCGACCGGTTTTGAACTGCGGCTGAGCGCTGTCGGGTTTCCGTCCAAAAGAGAGCTGATGTAGTCACCGTTAAGGCGTTGGGGAGAGGACAACAGTTCCGACGAGGAAAATGTTTCCTGTTCTTTCGTCGGATCGCCCATCGCAGCGCCGATGCCGTCAATGAGCGCACGGAAACGGTTTTCCGTTTCACGGGCTTTGGGATTTCCGGCCAGAAGTGCATGGTTCGCGGTAAATCCCGCTGTCTGTCCGATAGTCATACCGTTCCTCCCCTACCCGTTATTAGCGCTTGAGACTTGCCGCAGTCTGCAGCATATTGTCGCTGGTCTGAATCGCTTTTGAATTGAACTCGTAGGCCCGCTGGGCAACGATCATGTTCACCATTTCAGCTACGGTAGAAACATTCGACATTTCAAGAAACTTGTGGATTGTTTTACCGAAGCCTTCAAAACCGGGACGTCCGGCAATTGAGTTTCCCGAGGCGGGAGTCTGTTTGAACAGGTTGTCTCCGGTGGCGGAAAGTCCGGCAGGATTATGGAACCGGTACAGTTCAAGCTGTCCTACATCAACAGGATCATCGAGATCGCCGACTTTTACGGTGACGCGACCATCCTGGCTTATCGAAAGGGTTTCCTGGCGATAGCCTTCGGGGAAGGTGATTTCAGGAAGAACCTTGAGGCCGCCGCTGGTTACGAGCTGCCGTTCGCTGTCAATCTTGAAGGCGCCGTCGCGGGTATAAGCATAGGTACCGTCATACTGGAGCACCCGGAAAAAGCCTTCACCCTGAACGGCGAGATCGCTGATGTTTCCGGTATTCTGCAAGGAACCCTGATCGAACATGCGGAGGGTTGCTGCAACCTTGACACCGTGTCCCATCTGTACGCCGACCGGAGTAATGGTATCCTCGGTCGCCGGAGTACCCGCGGTTTTAATCGTCTGATAGAGAAGATCCTCAAACTCGGCTCGCTGTTTCTTGAACCCGGTGGTATTCACGTTGGAAAGGTTGTTCGCGATGGTGTCAATATTGGTTTGCTGACCGTTCATGCCGGTCGCTGCTGTCCACAAGCTCCGTACCATTTGTTATCTCCCTTATTTTATCCGGACCACTTCAGCCCACAACTTGCTCATCATGGTATCGCTGGCCTGAATTGTCTTCTGATTTGCCTCATAGGCACGGTTTACTTCGATCATCTGAACCATTTCATTTACGACATTAACATTGGACGTTTCAATGAATCCCTGGGTTACCGCCGGACGGTCCGGTCCTTCAGCAGGAACTGCCGGTCCCGATACCGGAGTATCCTTGTACAGGCTGGATCCCTGCTTGGAAATATATCGATCGTTTTCAAAGGTACATACACGGAGCCGGTCGATGAGGACGGGATCCGCATCGGGATCGGTTATGGGATGTACCCAGACTTCGCCGTTTTTGTTGACGGTAAAATTCATGTCCTGAAGAAAGAGGCGGCCGTTTTCACCAAGCACGGGGTACCCTTCTTTGGTTTCAAGATAGCCTTCAACACCAATTGAAAAGTTTCCGTTCCGGGTATAGCGTTCGCCGTACGGAGTCTCGACGGCAAAAAATCCTTTGCCCTCAAGCGCCATGTCGGTACCGTTCCCGGTCGGTTTATAGGAGCCCTGCTGGAAGTCGGTAAACAGTTCATTCAATTCCACACCCAACCCCACTTTTCCGATGATCGGCGCAGCATCTGCCGAACCGAACGGATTGCGATACACCCCGTCATCTTCCATGCGGCGCAAAAGAAGTTCCGGGAAGTTCTTGCTCACGGAGATATCCCGCTTGTAGCTCGTGGTGTCCACATTTGCAAGATTATTCGAAATAGCGTCGAGCCGTTTCTGCTGGGCGTTCATGCCGCTAGCTCCGGTGTACCAACCTCGTACCATGATGAATCTCCTTGTATTGATTATCGGTATGCCGGCAGTGGAACTTAGTCTTTTATTCGGGGTATTCCGCGAGGAATTGCTTGCCGCGGGAGAAATCGAAGAGCGGGCGCTGTATCCTGCCGACTACGACAAGGCAGACACCGTGTACATCATCAATTCGGTTCGGCGTTTTGTGCCCTGCGTCCGGCTTGAATCAGGCTCGCTTTAAGCGCCAGTTTTCGTTCGATTCGCGCGAGGCGGTGTTCATCGCCAAGGAGCCGGGCAAGCTCCGCCGCCCGCTCCAGCCGGTCAAGGCGGTGCTCACAGTCAACGACAAGGAGTCGCTGCGCTCCGGTCACGCCGGCGCTTGCCAGCCGTTCCAGCAGTTCCGCCGCGGCCAGATACTCACCGCTTTTTCTGAGAGCGAGGGCCCGGATGAAGCCGGCCATCCCCGCCGCTTCGGTCAATTCCGCGTCCAGGGCGTGCAGAAGCAGCAATAATGAGTACACATCATCACAATTGTGTTTCCCCACCGCCTGGAGGCGCTCAGAGCCCTCTCCGCGAAGATATTCGAACCAGGCATCCGGCGCTTCGCTTCCGGGGAGGTCGTCTACACGATATAGTCCAAGAATCTCCCGTTCGAGCGCTTGCATGCGGCAGCTTTCCGTCCGGTGCTTCCAGAGCCGCCTCGACGGAAAAAGCAGGTCAAGGTGCGGGGTATCGGGTGAAAGATAGGCCGGGCGGAGTCCGTTCATGAGCGAGCGGCTCATCAGAATCTGGGAATCGAAACATTTGCCGTTAAAGGATACCAGAATGGTACCCCGCCCCATGAGAGCCGCCAGCCGTTCAAGAAGGGCGACCTCCCCCGGATAGTCGGCGAGCAGGAGCTGGGTAACGCGGAATTCGCCATCAGACATGCACTGTCCGACCCCGGCCATGAAGGCGACGGTTCCGGCGCCCCGCGAGAGCCCGGTTGTTTCCAGGTCAAAAAACCGAAACCGCGACGGGTCAAGCGGAAAAGCCTTCTCGAGCGCAACCCGTTCGCGGGGAAAGAGCAACGGCAGATGGGCCGACAAGGCCCTCCGGTGTACAGCAGGATACCGGGTGATCCGTTCGAACACGCAGGGAGCGATTTCGGTCCAGCCGTCAAGAGAATGTCCGCCGTCCGCGGTTGGGGTATCGGCCGGTGGTGTTAGCACCCCGGCCGGGGGCGCCGGGTCCGGGCGGGATGATTCCATGCGGCGGATTCGTGAAAGGCGGCCGGAAAGACTTCCCCTGCTCATTGGTCCGAGAGCACCTCAAGCAGCGTCATTGCCCGTTCCTTGGTTTCCGCAAGGGTGGCGTCCACCCCGATGCAGGACGGACACCCCGTCTCGCAGGGACATTCCCGGACACGCTCGGCCGCCGCGGCGAATACATCGCGCAGTTTCACCGAAAGCGCCTCGGAAAGCCCGGAACCGCCGGGAGCGCGGTCATATACATAGAGCGCGGCGCAGCCGAAATGGGTATCGCGAACCATGGGTACAACACCGATATCCTGGCGGTCGCAGAGGAGGAAAAAGGGAATGACCGATCGGACAATCGAAGCGAGACCGGTGAGCACTTCACCGAGCGCGGTCTCGTCAAGCTCGTCCGGCAGTTCCGGCAAAAGGAGCATAAGAGCGCGGGTTTCCATTTCTTCCGCGTCGAGCGAAATCTCGCCGAACCCGATGTTCTCGTGTGTATGAAAGCGGAGTTTCTTGAACTTTGACACCTGCGTGCGTACCAGAAGATCGCCCAGCACCATATCGGCGCCGTTCGGCATGAAGGGTAGCCGCTCGTCTTCGGTAAGCACCTTGAGGTCGGTCTTTACCACCGCATCGGTGAAATAGTTGACGTCCGTTTCCGCAACTTCCGCGCGCCGGTTCGGAATGTCCAGGGCGGTAACCACGAACTGTTTGCCGAGGTGAATGTAAATGGCGTTCGGGAAAATGAGTTCCTTCGCGGACGGGCGGTCCATCTCGCCGATCACCGTGTTGGCGCCCTTCGTCATGTCCACGATGACCACGTTGTCCGCCGTAGCGGAACGGAGTGATACAGCCTCCGAAGGGTACGAGCGATCGGACCAGTGCCAGCGGCCGCCGGTGTGCCGGACAATGCCGTCTTCCTCAAGAAATGACAAAATGTCGGTAACGGCGTCTTCCGGAAAGAATGACGGCTCGCCGTCGATAAAAGGCAGTTCAAACGCCGCGCATTTCACATGATCGGTGAGCACGTAGGGATTGTCCGGATCGATCTGGGCTGTTTCCGCCGGCCGGGTAAAAAAGTAATCCTTGTGCGAGATGATGTACTGGTCAAGCGGGGACGATGAGGCGATGAATACCGCGATGGAATCGGTTTTACGCCGTCCCGCACGGCCCGCCTGCTGCCAGAAGGAGGAAAAGGAGCCCGGAAAGCCGGCGACCACGGCTGCGTCGAGCCCGCCGATATCGATTCCGAGTTCCAGGGCGTTCGTCGAGACAACCCCCTGAATGCTGCCGTCCCTGAGGCCCTTTTCTATTTTGCGCCGTTCAAGGGGCAACAGCCCGCCCCGGTAGGGCACCACGGTAATGCCGTGATTGTTCGTAAAACGGTTGGCAAGGGATTCGTTGATGTACGAAGCGATAACCTCGGTGCGAACCCGGGAGCGCGCGAAGAGGATGGTTTTTATCCCCTGTTCGAGAAAGGCAATTGCCCACTGCTGGCTTTCGGTCATGACGCTCTTGCGGATACCCTGCACCGCGTCCACGAGGGGCGGATTGTAGAGCACGATTGTCTTCTTGCCGGACGGAGCGCCGTTTTTGTCAATGAGGTGGACCTCCTCACCGATGAGCCGCTCGGCGAGTTCCTGCGGATTGCCGATGGTCGCCGAACAGAAGATGAATACCGGATCGGATCCGTAAAAGCGCGCGACACGCCGAATACGCCGGATCACGTTTGCCATGTGGCTGCCGAAGATGCCGCGGTACGTGTGCATCTCATCCACGACGATGTAGGAGAGGTTGGAAAAAAAACGTATCCATTTGGGATGATTCGGCAAAATGCCGGTATGGATCATGTCAGGATTCGAGATGATGATCCTTCCCCGCTCCCGGGCATCCGCGCGAATTGACTGGGGTGTATCCCCGTCGTAAATGCAGACCCTGAGGGGTATGCCCTCCCGGCCGTCCGCCGGCTCGGCGAGTTCGTTTATCTCGCTTTGCTGATCCTGGCTGAGCGCCTTTGTGGGAAAGAGGTAGAGCGCTCCGCTTGCGGGATTTTCCAGCAAACTCTGCATAACCGGCAGGTTGTAGCAGAGGGTTTTCCCCGATGCCGTGGGCGTTACCACCACCGTGTGTTTCCAGGCCCTGGCGGATTCATACGCGAGGGCCTGGTGTTCATACAGTTCGCCGATGCCCCGTGCGGACAGGGCTTCCCGCAAGCGTTCATCAATACCGTCAGGGAACGGACGGGTAACTGCTTCCCGTTCCGGGAGCACGGTGATTCCTTCTATGTGCGGTGTGAACCGGCTGTCGTCAAGGATTTTCATTTCAGTGTGAGTATACCATGAAAATTCATGCAGAATAAACTGGCAAACCGATAAAAGGGGCACTATACTGGAATCAAACGAAATCACATAAGGAGCATCAAGTGTCCAAGGTATTATCCATTGTTCTTGGCGGCGGCAAAGGGACGCGTCTATATCCACTCACCAAAGAACGGTCAAAACCGGCCGTACCCTTCGGAGGAAAACACCGGATCGTCGATATTCCCATATCAAACTGTATCAATTCCGGGTTTAACCAGATATACATTCTCACCCAGTTCAATTCAGCCTCGCTCCACATGCACGTGGCCAAGGCATACAATTTTGACACCTTTTCCGGCGGTTTCGTCGAAATTCTCGCCGCGGAACAAACCTTTGAACATTCCGGCTGGTACGAAGGAACGGCCGACGCGGTCCGGAAGAATTTTCTCCACTTCAAGACCCAGAAGCCGACCCATTACCTCATTCTCTCGGGAGACCAGCTGTACCGGATGGATCTTGACGAGTTCTTGCGTCAGCACAAGGAGTCCGGCGCGGAAATTTCTATCGCCTGTACCCTGGTAAACCGTCGTGACGCGTCCGGTTTCGGCATTCTCAAGACCGACAAGAGCGGGCGCATTACCGAATTCATGGAAAAACCGGCCCCCGACAAGAATATCGACGAATGGAAAGTGCCTCCCCAGGCCATGGCCAATTCCGATGATCCTGAAAAACAGTATCTCGCGTCCATGGGGATTTACCTGTTCAACGCCGCGGCGATGGAAGAATCCCTGAACAACACCCTTACCGATTTCGGCAAGGAAGTGATTCCCGAAGCTATCAAGAATTTCAAGGTATCAGCCTATGTGTACGACGGGTATTGGGAGGATATCGGAACGATACGAAGTTTCTTCGACGCCACACTGGACCTTACGAACATCAAACCAAAATTCAATTTTTACGATGAAGACGCTCCGATCTATACCCACAACCGGAATCTTCCCTCGTCAAAAATCAATAACGCGTCGCTTGACCGTACCAATACCAGTGAAGGTTGCGTCATCACCAATGCGACCATCCGTCATTCGGTCATCGGTATCAGGTCGATCATTGAAAGCGGTTCGGTACTTGAGGATGTGATTTGCATGGGAGCCGACTGCTATGAAACCGAGACCGAACGCGAACAAAACCGCGCGCAGGGCGTACCCAACATAGGTATCGGTGAAAACTGCCGGATAAAACGCGCGATCATCGACAAGAACGCCCGCATCGGAAGGGGTGTTTCAATCGGACAGGGGACAATTCCCGAAGACGGCGATTATGGTGAATTTCACGTGGTTGACGGTGTGTACGTAATCACAAAAAATGCCTGCATTCCGGATGGAAGCGTTCTGTAACAACCCGCTGGAGCCTTACCGCTTGGTGCAGGCTTCGCTTGGTTCACAATCGGAAACTCCGGATGGAGTTTCCGGCTCTTCCGTACCGGCCGGCAATGCCGGAAGTTTTTCCCCGACGGTTCGAACATACAGTTTACCCTTGCGTGTTTCTACCCGAATGGTATTACCCTTTCCTGCCTTGCCGGTAATTATCAGCATTGAAAGCGGATCTTCAATTTCCCGTTGTATCAAACGGCGCATGGGACGGGCTCCGAATGACGGTTCATACCCGTTAGCAACAAGATAATTCCGTGCGGTTGAACTAAGTTCAATCGTGAGGTCCTGTTCTCCGAGACGTTCCGAGAGTTCCGCAATCTGCAGATCGAGTATGGCGGATACCTCCGGTTTCGAGAGA
>MWCL01000006.1 GCA_002070025.1 Spirochaetes bacterium ADurb.Bin215 | reverse complement strand
CGACTTGCATGCTTAAGACGCGCCGCCAGCGTTCGTTCTGAGCCAGGATCAAACTCTCCATGATATATTCTCAAAGGTCCGAAGACCTCTGAAATCTCATTAGAGCCTAATCCCTTTAATTCTATTAAAGGAATTTGTGAGGTTGGCGTTAGCCAAACTCACGGGTTCTCATTCTTCGATTGCTTGCGTTCACATTCTCTCCCTTGCGGGTTCAAATGTATAACCTTGCTGCGCGCAGTCACTTCTTCAGTCTTTCAACTTCAAAAGCGTCTGCGGCTTTCCTTCTTTCCCTTCCCTTTATTTTCAAAGATCATCATGGCTTTGAAAGCGCATTTTCACGCTTCCCGCCGTTTGCGCCAGCCGGCTGTTTTGGCCCGGCGGCAAGTGAATCGACTGTATCACAGCCTTTTTGTTTGTGTCAAGTAGAATCTCGTAATTTTTGCGGCTTTTTTCGCAAGTAAAACAACCGAGTAACAAGAACACGCAATATTTATCATCGTTTTCAAACATATGTATGAAAACGTCATAAAAGCAAATCAATCAACAAGGGTTTTATACACCATCCGTCAGGCGTTAGTCAAGCGAAAGCAAGAAAAAACTTGATAAATCGATTAGTACTGTGAACCCTTGTTAATTGAAACAAAGTACCTGAAATATTCCACAAAAGAAAGCACGGACACAATTACAGCCAGTATATATAAAGAAAGATTTATCCGCACCAGCAATTGCTCTGATATACCGGTAGAAAGATCAAGCCGGGCAAGAGATTCAATTGCCAGAGAAAATCCTGCCGATACAATGTAGAGAACCGTTTTTGTTTTCCCGCCTTTCCGGGCAGCGATAACAACGCCTTTCCTGATTGAAAGCATCCGGATAAACATGATCCCCATCTCGCGATATAGAATAATCAGGAAAAGAATAGCGGGGAGATATCCGGCCAATACAAAAACAAGCAGAACGGTCATATTCGCAAGCACATCGGCAAACGGGTCAAAAAGCTTCCCGAAATCGCTTACTTCGTCATACTTTCTTGCAAAAAATCCGTCCAGATAATCAGTGTATTCCATAAAAAGAAACAGGGGTACAAGAATAAAGACCGAGGCCTGTAAACCGAAACCGGTTTGCTCAGGCAAAAAGAACAGAATAAAAAAAAGCGGAGCCAGAATAATCCGGACCGCGGTAAACGCATTAGCCGAACTCATGTGTCTACTATCGTATTTGACAAAGAAAGTGTCAAGCTATACTATTACCTATGAAGAAAAGCATCTTCAGGACTGTAGCATTATATCTGCTCATTCAGCTATGCTTTATCGGAATTCTCGGAACAGTGAACAATGTCGACTTTGCCACAATCATGGCATACGGCGCATCCAGTCTTGTACTACATATCGCCCTGTATCTGTTTCTCGTCGGCTTCCGCAAGGAATTCTACAATATCTCGACAGATTCAACCCTTACCAAAATAAACACGGCCAACCGGATAACCCTCCTTCGAATCAGCGCGTTACCGTCTATTGCCTTTCTTCTGGGAAACCGCGAAATAGTAGAAATCAGGACAATTCTACCAATCATGCTGATTCTGGTGTTCTTGACGGATTCTTTTGACGGTCAAATCGCCCGAAGACGAAAGCAGATTACCCGGATCGGCCAAATGCTCGATTCAATCAGTGATTACAGTTTATTGGCGGTTCTTTCTATTGTGTTTTTCGCGAACCAGATTGTACCCCGCTGGTTCTTCTACATCATTTTTTTCCGGCTCTTTCTCCAGGCCCTGGGCATGCTGGTATTCATCATTCTGAAAAAACCGCTGCCCCTGTCGTCAACCTGGGGAGGAAAGATCACCATCGCTACAACCATGGTGCTCTATGTACTTGAAGTAGTCCGACTGTTTCTTCCGGCGACGACCGCACCGCTATTCCAGGTTCTGGAATATGTCAGCGGAGCCACCATTTTCCTACTTTCGTTTGAAAAAGCATTCCTCTTCTTTGTCCAGGGGAAAAAGCTTTCAAAACCTTAGGCAGCCGGCAAGGCGATCTGATTCATCAGGGATACGCTTTATAATCATGTACGAGACTTATACCTGATGTTATTTCCTTTCCCGGAACAAGAGAACGCGCTACATCGAGAACCCGCTCAATAACCGCCGACGAATCGGCAATTCCGTGGAGCGTTATTATCTCGTCCTTGACCGTCGCTTCGAGAAAATGGACCGGAATTTGCAGATCAAAAACAATGTGATTCACAATTTTCTGGGCCTCGAGCCGTTCGCCGATCTGCCTAAGTCCTTCTTTGGCGCTTTTATCGGATACAGTCGTTTTGCATGCGTCGCTGATAACCGCAGCTCCCGTTTCCGGGTTTATCCGGTCGGTATTCAACACAAGATCGTAACTGCAGGGATCATCGTGATCGGTGTTAAAAAAACACTTGTGGAAGCCGTCCCGGTTAGCATCGCTTTCATCCATCAGAGCCCGGGCTTTTTTCTCCGGCCAGGAAAACTCTTTCATTATCCGCTCAAGACGCACAGAATCCGACGCAACAAGACGAACCGCATAGCAGCCGGGAACATCCTTCAGTATGGCGAAACCGCCGCGACCGATAAAAATACAGTTCCCGTTTCTCGCGTGCCAATACACCGCTTCACGCAGATAATCGAAATACTCATCACGATCACGCGCGAGTGAAGCCCAAAATCCCGGTTTCTTTTCGTCATACTTTGACAACTTGTCTTCGGTCAGTCCGTGCTTGACAAGTTCTGCCTCGAGAACCTGCCGGGTTATGAATGTATAGCCCAATTGTTCGGCAAGCTTTTCCGCTATTTCATCACCAAAGGACGCAATTTGTCGGGAAATCGTTATTATTGCCATACCGAACCTCCTTGTTTTCGTGTATCATCACTTAAAGGATACGTCCTGAAACCATTTCTGTCAAAGGAGAAAACCCATGCTCTCAGGCCGGATAACGTGGCAACCACTCTCAAAGCGGAAAGTTTTTTCCACCCGGGTCTTTGATATCGCTGAAATAACCAGCAAATCCCCGGTTGGTTCCGAGCATAACTTCTATACTCTCGAAGCAAGTGACTGGGTAATTGTAATCCCGGTACTCCGGGTGGAGAACACAGATCATTTTCTGATGGTAACCCAATGGCGGCACGGAACAGCGACAGAGTCGATTGAATTTCCCGGTGGTGTAATGGATGCCGGAGAAAGCCCTGCCGATTCGGCAAAACGGGAACTGCTGGAGGAAACGGGATACAAGGCGGAAACCGTAACACACCTCGCCACCCTTTCACCGAATCCCGCGATCATGAGCAATCACTGCCATGTTTTTCTCGCCGAGGACCTCGTGAACACGCATACACCTGCCCCGGATGACGATGAATACATCACATTATCGCAATTGCCGGTCGGTGAGGCCATCGACAAAATGGGACACGGAAACCACACCCATGCACTGATGCTTTCTGCGCTTTTTCTTTACCTGCAAAAAAAAGGGGTATCCGTTTCCACGGACACCCCGATCTAAGCACTCGGCTCAATTATTCGTCATTCTTCTTAAAGGGTTCATATTCCACGCCAGGATCATAGATTCCTTCGCGGTACTCGCCCTCAATGCTCGGGATTTCAACTGTCATGCCCGGCATTATCAAATGAGGATTTCCCGGACGCTTGAGCGCTTTCCGGTTTGCCTCATACAGCTTTTCCCACATGAAGGGATCGCCGTAAATTGCCGGGTTTTTCGCGATGTTCCAGAAGCAATCGCGTGTGGCATCCCATTTATCTACAATATATTGTGACGGAAGCGGCACAATTTCACGGACTGACGAAAGCGCCTGGAGAGCCTTTTCGGCAGCGGATTGCGTTCCCGTCCAGTCTTCGTCAGCAAAGCTTCCCTCTGCTTGTGAAATATACGCCGATGCTTCTTTCATTGCCGCAGGGAAGTACCGGTCGGCATTTGTCTGTTCAGCCCAGGCATACCGGGTACGCGCTTCGAGAAGTTTTTTCTCGGCATCGGCGCGAGCCAACATCTTTTCAATATATTCCGCAGACAGCCGGGCGTTTTCTTCGGCTTCACGGGCATATTCCACGGCTGCGTCGTAATCGCCTTCATCGTAGGCTTCTTCAGCCTGCAGGGATAGGGAGCGGCTTTTTCGCTGAAACTCGTTGTTGTCCCAGGTAGTGGCGGCAAAACCCGCATACGCTACCGCACAGAATAGTATTGTGAGAAGCAGTACTTTTTTCATCATTCTTCCTCCCCGGATACGTCGCTATCATCCGCTGCATCAGTCTCGGGCGGTGTATCGCCGGAGAGCACCGTTTCTTCCGGTTCATCCGAGAAGCCTTCGGCATCTTCGGGGAGCGGAACAATTTCATCCGCTTTCCGGGCCAATTCAGAACTGTATTCCTGCCGGTTGCGCGCAGCTTCCATTGCGGCGTCGGCAGCATTCTTTTTGAGACTTGCCTGCTGGAAAACGTCAGTAAAGAGCACGGCGGAATCAGCATAGGCATTGTAGGCGGATTCCCAGTCATCGGCTTTGCCGAACGCATCGCCGCGGGTATATGATCCGTTCGCATCTGCATAGGCGGCGGCCATGGAGCGAGACGCTTTTATGGAATCACACATTTCCCGAACCTGTTCGGCCTTTGTTTTCATGTCTGAAGATAGCGCCTGATATCCGGCATTTTTTACCGTACCATACAGCATCACCGACTGGTCCGCGGCTTCAAGCGCAGCAGCATCCGCGGTTCCATACGCATTCGCCGCTTCGTTATACTTTACACCGGCCTGTTCATACGCATCAGGTGCATAGGGAACAAAACCGTTGTCATCGATAACTTTCTTCAGCGCAAGAGCTTCCATACCACGCTGAAGTGTTTTATACCGCAGCAGGGCCAGCTGTGCCGAATCATAACTCGCCTTGATATCATCCGCTTCAAATGATGCCCTTGCCGCGTTCTCCGCTAATTCAGCCTGGTTAAACTGTTCAGGGAAATAGGAACGGGCACCGGCGGCAATCGCGGCTTCACGCTCACGGGCCAGCTCGGCTCCCAGGTCCAGGGCGAGACGGTCAAGACCTTCCGAAAGGATCTTTTCGTACAGGGACGCCGCCTCGGTATAGGCCACGGTCGCTACATCGTAATCATCCGCGGTAATGAACGAAGCACCGTCATCGGATGTTTCAACAACACGGGACACAGCGGCTTGTCCATTATTGCGCAGTGTCTCCGCCGCGGTCCAGTCGTCAGGATAATAGGAACCAACGCGGTATTGTTCACAGGATGCACGAAGCGATTCTGTGCGGTCAACAAGCGCCTTGAGTACAGCATCTATTTCCTTCAGTTCCTGATCCTGAACAACCGTTGCCTGAACGTCAGCTTCCGGCGCCTCAGCCTCGGGTTTTGGGGCGGTTTTACAGGAAATGAACGCAAACAACACAAGAACGGTACACCCTGCAGCGAGCAGGATTTTTCGTTTATTCATCGGAACCTCCATAACTTTATCAGTGTACAGGGTACACCCAATCAAGTTTTCTTACAAGAAATTTTTCCCCTGTGGTATACTTGCGGTATCTCAAATGGAGGTTTTTGCGATGGCAGACGACTTTTCCTTTGAAATCACCGAGCGGTTTGGCGTGCTGGCGACGGCCAAGTCCGGATGGACCATCGAGCTCAACAAGGTATCCTGGGGCGGGAGACCGGCAAAATTCGATATACGAAGCTGGTCACCGGATCATGAGAAAATGGGTAAAGGCATAACGCTAACCGAAGAAGAACTGGCTGCCCTGAAAAAGACACTGGAAGGCATGTCCCTGTAGCCGGTTACCGGTGCAGGGCAATCTCGTGCTGCGTCAGTTGATCACATACTTCGTTGTAATGAATTCCGGCATGACCCTTTACCCATTTCCACTCAACAGAAAGACGCGAAACAAGCTCGTCGAGCTGCATCCACAAATCCTTGTTTTTCACCGGATCTTTTGACGCCGTCCGCCACCCGTTCCGTTTCCAGCCGGTAATCCACTGGGTTATCCCTTTTTGAACATACTGGGAATCGGTATATACCTGCACGTGGAGATTTTTCCATTGCGGAGAAGATTCGATTGACCCGAGCGCCTTGATGACCGCGGTCAGCTCCATGCGGTTATTGGTAGTATTCCGTTCTCCGCCGGAGCCCTGGTGTTCACAGGAAGGGTCAACAGCGGAACCCGAATGATCGCACTCGCCTTCCACGATGACATACCCCCAACCGCCGGGACCCGGGTTTCCGGAACAGCCGCCGTCCGAATATACGGTTATACCGCTCATACGGAGGATCCGTCCTTTTTTTGTGCGGGAACCGGTACCGAATGAAAGGTTTCACCCAGAAGCTTGTAGGCCTCGGCCAGGGCACTGACCGTCATGTCCCATCCAAGACAGGGATCGGTTATGGACAAACCCTTTTTAAGGTCCGCGGGATCCGCCGAAATGGGCTGACAACCGGTTTCAAGAAAGCTTTCTATCATGCAGCCGCACAGCGGGCGCAGCGGTGCGTCCGCGTCGTTGCGCAGGCGGATAATCTCCATGAGCACACCAATCTGGTTCTCGGGCATTTTCTGGGAATTTCCATGAGAACAATCCACAATGATGGACGGCCGGACCCCCGCCTTCTTGAGCAGGGACACCGCGTTCTCAACCGAATCCCGGTCATAATTGGTACCCTTCTTTCCACCCCGGAGAATGAGATGACTGTCGGGATTTCCGAGCGTCTGCAGGACACAGGCCGAACCTTCACGGGTTATGCCGATAAAGGAATGAGACTGACGGGAGGAAAGAATCGCGTTCACTGCAATCTGTACATCGCCGTCCGTCGCGTTCTTGAAGCCGACCGGCATGGAGAGCCCGGACGCCATTTCACGGTGCGTCTGGCTTTCGGTCGTCCGCGCGCCGATGGACGCCCAGCTCACAAGGTCGGACGTATACTGGGGAACGATGGGATCGAGCATTTCGGAACCGCAGGGAAGGCCGAGCTCGTTTACCTTGACGAGAATTTCGCGTGCCAGCCGGAGCCCGCGCGGAATGTCGGAGGTCTGATCGAGCCCCGGATCCATGATCAGGCCGCGCCAACCAACCGTGGTACGCGGTTTTTCGAAATACACCCGCATGACTATGCACATACGATCGGCGTACTTCTTTCTGAGTTCGGCGAGACGGGTTGCGTATTCAATGGCCGAGTCAACGTCATGAATGGAGCAGGGGCCGACAATGACCAAAAAGCGGTCATCCTCCCGGCGGAGAATCCGCTGCACTTCTTCACGGCCCATCATGACCGTATTAGCCGCAGCTTCCGTTACCGGATACTGTTCCGCCATTTCATCGGGGGAAAGCAGGGCCTGGGACTCAAGAATGCGTACGTCGCGTATCGTGGTATCGTTCATCGGTTATCATCCATTTTTCAAGTCGATTTTTCAAATCCGCCGGACGGCATCAAGGATTTCCATTACCATAATGGAATCATCCCATGTTTGTACAGGGCTTTCGGTCAGACCCTGCGCCATACACCGCTCAACCTCACGTATTTCATACTCGTAGCCGTTGCAGTCAAACGGCGCACTGAAGGTTTCAAGCATTTCGCCGTCTCCGGAAAGAAGGCGCGCTTCCTCGGCCATCCAGAACAGGGGCAGAACGATGGCCCCGGTCTCGCCGATAAGGACCAGCTGACGCATCTCGCCGATTCCGTGCAGGGTAATCGCGCTTGAAAGCTCTGCGGTAAGCCCCGAATCATATTTGAACTGCATGCGGTTATACCGGTCTACCCCGGATGCATCCCGTTCCAGGTACGATTCAAGGTGGTCGGGCTTTTTTTTCCCCGCAAAAATGGTAGCAGCCGTGACCGGATAGATTCCTACATCGAGAAGCGCGCCGCCGCCGAGTACGGGATCAAAAAGACGGCTTGCGGGATCATAGGTCTTGTTCAGGAAAAAATCACAGCGGATAAATTTGAGCGTGCCTATTTTTCCTTCTTTTACCCAGGATAGGGCTTTGTTCACTGCGGGATTGAATTTCATCCACATGGCTTCCATGAAAAACCGGCCTTCCGCACGGGCTGTATCAATAACGGGATAAAAGTCTTTCGCTTTGATACTGACAGGCTTCTCGCAAAGTACCGCCTTGCCGGCTCTGAGCGCCTGAATGGAAAGCTCCGCATGGAGGTTGTGTGGTGTCGCAATATAGACGGCATCAACAGACGGGTCGGCAAAGAGTTCGTCGTAGGATCCGTACGCATGCGGTATGCCCCGCGGAGAGGCGAACGCCTCGGCCTTTTCCAGTGAACGGGAGGCGACGGCGTATAACGCACTCTTTCCGGTACGAGCCGCTTCAAAGGCGCAGGCCTCGCAGAATTTTTCCGCGATGCCCCCGGTCGCGACAATGCCCCATCGTATTGGTGTTCTCGTCATACGTTCCTCCCCCGAAAATTTCAAAAAATCGTTGCCGTTTCCCGACTTTTTCTGTATTTTATACCGTAGCCACCTGAATTTGAAGAGGTGAACCTGCTTTTATTTACCGGAAAGGTACATCAATAAGGAGAAAAGAAATGGCCAAACAGCTCTTGTTTAATGAAGAAGCAAGAAAGAAACTACTGTCGGGTGTGGAACAGATTTCCCGCGCAGTAAAGGTTACCCTGGGTCCGAAGGGCAGAAATGTCCTCATCGACAAAAAATTCGGTGCCCCGACCGTGACCAAAGACGGTGTTTCCGTCGCGAAGGAAATTGAACTTGAGGATTCCTATGAGAACATGGGAGCTCAGCTCCTCAAGGAAGTAGCGACAAAGACCAACGACGTTGCCGGTGACGGTACTACCACCGCAACCGTACTTGCCTATTCGATGGTTCGCGAAGGTCTCAAGGCGGTTGCAGCCGGCATGACCCCGATCGAACTGAAACGGGGCATGGACAAAGCAGTCGCCATCGCGGTGGAAGAGATCCGCAAGAATTCCAAGGAAATCAAGGGATCTGACGAAGTAGCGCATGTCGCGTCCGTTTCCGCCAACAACGACGAGGAAATCGGAAAGATCCTGGCAGACGCAATCGAAAAGGTCGGCAAGGACGGCGTTATCACCGTTGAAGAAGCCAAGACCATGGATACCACCACCGATTTCGTTGAAGGTATGCAGTTCGACCGCGGATACATCTCTTCCTACTTCGTAACCGACCGCGACCGGATGGAAACTGTCTTCGAGAATCCCTACATTCTCATCCACGACAAGAAAATTTCCAACATGAAGGACATGCTTCCCCTGCTCGAGAAAATCGCGCAGTCCGGACGCCCCCTGCTCATCATTGCCGAAGATGTTGACGGCGAAGCGCTTGCCACCCTCGTGGTAAACAGCCTCCGCGGAACACTCAAGACCTGTGCGGTCAAGGCTCCCGGTTTCGGCGACCGCCGCAAAGCCATGCTCGAAGACATCGCCATCCTTACCGGCGGTGAAGTGATTTCCGAAGAACTCGGTCTCAAGCTCGAAAACACCGACATTTCCCAGCTCGGTGAAGCCAAGAGCATCAAGATTGACAAAGACAACACCACCATCATCGACGGAAGCGGCAAGAGCAAGGACATCAAGGACCGCGTTGCCCAGATCAAGGCACAGATTGACGAAACCTCGTCCGACTACGACAAGGAAAAACTCAAGGAACGCCTCGCCAAACTCGCCGGAGGTGTTGCCGTTATCAACATCGGTGCCGTTACCGAAGTTGAAATGAAAGAAAAGAAGCACCGCGTTGAAGACGCGCTTTCCGCAACCCGTGCCGCCCTGGAAGAAGGCATTGTTGCCGGAGGTGGTGTTGCCACTATCCAGGCCGCGTCCGCGCTCGACAAGGCTGATCTTGAGAACCTCACCGATGACGAAAAGATCGGATTCAAGATTGTACGGCGCGCGCTCGAAGAACCCATCCGCCAGATCGCCGAAAACGCCGGCGTTGACGGAGCGGTCATTGCCGAACGGGCAAAAACCGAAAAGAAGGGAATCGGGTTTGACGCTGCGAAGATGGAATGGGTGGACATGGTCAAGGTCGGAATTATCGACCCCGCCAAGGTAACCCGCTCCGCGCTGCAGAACGCGGCATCGGTCGCAGGACTCCTGCTCACAACCGAATGCGCCATCACCGACATCCCCGAGAAGAATCCTCCCGCCCCCGCAGGCGGCGACATGGGTGGAATGGGTGGAATGTATTAATAAATTGCTAAGCAATTTATTAATACTGCTTGGGAGAAATGGCACGAAGTGTCATTTCTCCACGGCATGTATTAAAACTGCATAGTCACCATGCAAAAAAAGACCGCGCACATTGCGCGGTCTTTTTTTATTGAAGAAAACCCATCAGTGCAACGAGGCACCATTCGAAAGAATCACATCCCGGTACCACCAGGCAGAGTCTTTTATTGTGCGCTTGAATGTAGTGAAGTCCACATGAACAAGTCCGAACCGTTCCTTGTAGCCTTCCGCCCATTCAAAGTTGTCCATCAGGCTCCAGTGAAAGTACCCGGCAATATCAACACCTTCATCAATGGCCTTTTCCAACCCGAGAAGATAGCGGCGGGTAAAGTCGATACGGGAAGGATCGTGCACCTTGCCGTCCATATGGACCCAGTCGCTGTTCGCAAGCCCGTTCTCGGTAACGATGACAGGTTTCTTGTAGCGTTCATACATGAACCGGGTTCCCCAACGGAGGGTTTCGTCCTCAACATTCCACTTGAGCGCGGTCTGCGGCTTTCCGGGTGCATCGGGAAGGACACACGGTACACCTTGTGTGTCAGTGCCGATTATTTTGCCACTGTACAGATTGATCCCGAAGAAATCGAGATCACGGGAAATGAGCGCCATATCGTCCTGCCAGTTTTTGGGCAAGTCTTTTTCGATTATCTCGAGGATATCGTCGGGATATTTTCCGAGATACACCGGATCGGAAAAGAGGGAGATGGTCCAGAACAATTCCCGGGCCGGAGTATGGCTGAACATCGCCTTGCGGGCAAGCTCGATATTGTCGGGTGTTTCCGTTGCGGGAATCATGGCCTGTGTAGTAGGAACATACCCGATGGTATACTTTGAGCCGCCCTTTGCGCGCAGGATGTCGACCGCTTTACCATGCGCGACCATGGAATGGTGCGCGGCTTTGGCCACATCCGTCTGGGGGAGCAAATATCCCGGCGCATGGTGTCCGTTAATCAGTCCAAGACCCACAAAACATTGCGGTTCATTGAAGGTCATCCAGTTTGACACCCGGTCTCCGAGCGTATCGACAACGGCCCGGGTATATTCGGCAAACGCATCCGAAATGGACGGGTTCATCCAGCCGCCCTGCTGCTGCAGAATCTGGGGCAAATCCCAGTGATACAGCGTTACCCAGGGGTCAACACCGGCGGAAAGGAGCTCGTCAACAAGACGTGAATAGAAATCCAGTCCCTTCTGGTTCACCGCGCCCCGTCCGGTCGGTATAACCCGCGGCCAGGCCACGGAAAAGCGGTACGCCGGGAGGGAAAGATCCTTCATGATCGCGACGTCTTCCTTGTACCGGTGATAATGGTCGCACGCGGTGTTTCCGGTATCTCCATTATAGGTTTTTCCGGGTGTCTGGGAAAATACATCCCAAACGGAAGGACTTCGGCCGTCCTCATTCCATGCGCCTTCTATTTGATATGACGCGGTAGCCGCGCCCCAGATAAATTTCGGGGGAAATGCCATAAAAACTCCTGGTAGTTGGTGTTACTATAAGTGTAATAAAGGGTTCGGGAAAAGGGAAGGCTTTTTGTTTCTTTTTGCAACAAATTAGGTGTTTTTTTTCAACAATTTTGATAGCAGTACTCCAATCCCCTCCGTCAATCGTTTCAAACACGGATTCCATAGACAGAGGGCGAATTTTCAGGTAAATTTGCGTTCGTATGTTTGGATTTCTGAAACGTTTATTCGGTAAAAATTCGCAACTACCGGTCGATCCTGAAGAAATCGTTGAAGAATTCTGGCTCGCGGACTTTACACGGTCGAAAACCGCCCGGTTTTGCGAAGAATCCGGGGATTCCTATACCGCCAGTTTTTCAGACAATTCACTGCAATTGCATCTCAAACGCAGGAATCTCTTTGCCTGGACGGTCAATCCCCGGTATCGATACCGTGATTTTGTTCTTGAAGCACTTTTTGAGTTCCCGGAAAACCGGAGCGAAAATTCCGCGGACACAACGGACACGGCGGCAGGTACGGCCGCTGCAGGTATTCTTTTCCGTCTCATATCAGATTCAATCTTTTACAGCGTTCAAATTTCGGACAGGGGATTCATTCGTCTGGACGCAGTGGTCAACAACACTCCCCTGCCCGTTCTCGGCTGGACAGAGACAGAACGTTCCTCCCGGCAACCACTGACCGATAAAAATGAAGAAATACCGCCGTACCTTGAAAGCGATCGTGTCTATTCGTTGCGCATCATAGCCCACGATACCAGCATCACCCTTATTGTGAACGATGTTTGGGTCGCAGAATGTTCTGACGACACCATCCAGGCGCCGGGCAAACTCGCCTTTGCAGCGCAAACCTGGGATTCATGCCCGCAGGCAACCATTTCGCTGAATGCGCTTTCCGTTGAATCACGCTCAATGGAAGTGGAAACCCTGTACACACGATGGAATCAGTATCTCCATATTCCGGAACAGGCGCGGATCCGTCTTGCGGAAACATGGTACGCGATGGGCCAGTACGTACCGGCGTTTCTTGAACTCAGAAAGATCTGGAAAAAGAGACAACCGCAGCATGATGAGCTGCTCCTGGCCGGTCAGATACATCTGGCCCAGCGCTTGTATCAATCTGCAGGTGATTTTTTCAACAAAGCGCTTGAGCAGAATCCAGCATCTCCGGAAGTTCATGCGGAAATAGCCGGCCTCTACTATCTTGAAAACCGCTGGGGTGATCTTGAAAAGCACCTTGAAACAATGGACCGGCACGTTATCCAGGAGTCCGCGTTTCTTTCCAGCCTTGAAGGGCACCTGCTTGCCTGGAAGGGGGATCATAGCAGCGCCGCGCAGGCATACTACCGTGCCGGGACGATTAACCGTGGCCAGGGACTGTTTTTTTTCAATGCCGGCAAGGAATGGCATCTTGCCGATGAAAACACAAAGGCCGCCAAAGCGCTCAAAGAAGCCGCACATCTTTTTCTCAATAACGGTGAATACGACGATCTTGACCAGTGCCTTGCCCTTCTTGCGGAAACCAAAAAAGACGATCCGGAACTGCCGGCGCTTACCGGCAAGTATCTGTACGCAACCGGCGATATGGAGAAAGCGCGGGACCAACTGGCGGAAGCAGTGCGCAAACGCACAAAGGACTCGGCGGTCTGGTATCTCCATGCCATGATACTTCAGTCGGACGGAATGACGGACAAAGCGGTCAAGGCTGTTGAAAAGGCGATACAGCTTGAACCGGAGTACGGCCTCTACCGCTTCCGCCTCGCGGAAATGAAATTCAACGCAGGCGCATCCTGTACGGACGAATTGCAAATCGCACTGGAAAAAGACCCGGATAACGGGTGGGTGCATAATCTTGCCGCGCTGGTTTCCCTCCGTGACGGAGATACCGACGGCGCTCTCCGGGCAATAACCCGGGCACGAAGCATTCTCCCCCGGGAACTGCCCGTACTGATCAATTACGCGGAAATTGAACGGCGCCGTGGCAATCTTGATTCGGTTTTACCACTTCTTTCCGGAGAAGATCCCGAAACGCTTCATGCTGCGGCGAACCTTCTCGTGGAAGACGAACGTCTTGATGAGGCCGACGAATGGTACCGGCGTGCCCTGCACCGCCGGCCGCATGATCCTGAAATACTGACCGACTGTGCCGCCAACTGTCTCGAACGGGACCTTTTAAATGAAGCCGACGATCTTTTGGCCCGCGCTTTTGAAGGTGCTTCCAACGAACGAATGTACCAGCTGGTTAGTGTCCTCGCCGGGAAGAAAGGTGAATACGCCCGGGCCGAGGTGGCGCTTCTCCAGGGCCTTCAGGAGTTCCCCGAAAATCCGACCCTCCTGTACGAACTGAGCGGCGTATATCTTGTAACCGGAAAACTGGACAAGGCACGAAGCCTTGCCGAGCGCTTGGTGAAAGCCGGACGTACAGACAAGGCAGAAGCGTTGCTCAAGGAAATACAAGATGCGGGAACCAACAAAATACACTGCTGGGGTCGCTCAGGCTCAGGGCTCAACCGCCGGACGATCTTCCCGCCGGGACCTGTCCCGAATGCCGGAAAACGTACTGTATAGCATGCGCGAAAGAACACCTCGGCGATGACGGCCGTTTCCGCTGCAGGGACTGCGGTGTTCCGCTCAAACTGGTTGATCAAAATGTGTTGTGGTTGCTGGATACGTGGCACAAGGAAGCGCTGAAAAAAATCACGGAAAACGACTAGAAATTCACCCAGAGCCCCGGACGCAATAGAGACGAAGCGTCCGTGTTTCCGAAAAAATCCCGTATTTTACGAACATAGGCCGAACGTGAGATATTCATGCCGCCGAACCGGGCAATGTGATCGGTATACACCTGTGAATCAATAAGAGCTCCTCCCATCCGGTTAAAAAACGCATCGGCGAATACCGCAAAGGCGGTCTTGGACGCGTCGGAAACCCGAGTGAACATGGACTCTCCAAAAAAAACAGCACCGATCTGTACACCGTAGAGACCGCCAACAAGATGGCCGTCTTTCCAGGCCTCCACAGAATGAGCAATGCCGAGCCGGTGCAGCCGGATAAAGGCTTCGGCCATGTCGTCGGTAATCCAGGATCCATCCTGATCGTCCCGCGTTATCGCCGAACACCAGGTAATGACCCGTTCAAACTCACGGTCGGCGGTAATGTCGAATTTTCCCTGCCGGATAACCCGCGAAAGCCGGGAAGGAACATGGAAGCTTTCCGGCGTTATGACAAACCTCGGATCGGGAGACTGCCAGTACAGTGGATCATCTTCATTGAACCATGGGAAGATTCCCTGAGTATACGCGGAAACGATCATGCCGGGCGAAAGGTTTCCGCCCACAGCAACAACGGAACCGCAGGCATCCTCGGGATCCGGAAAGGAAAACCGTTCATCAACTTCAAGCCAGGGGAAGTCGGGATCGCTGCGGGTTTCCGCGTCAAATACGCGGGGCGCTTTACCGGACATCAGACCTCTTCCGCCAGAGCCGCCATGGGTTCGGTTTCCCGGGGAATTACGGTAATCCTGATTTCTCCCGGAATTCCGGCATCATGATCGCAGCGCGCGGTTCCGCCACCGGACAGTTCTCCGAACAACACCATATCCACGAGAGGATTGGTAATCCGTTCCTCCACAAGCCGGGCCGCGTTGCGGGCACCGTATTCCACGGAGTACCCCTGTCCGGCAAGAAAAGCGACCGCTTCCGGACGAACATCCAGAGCAACGGACTTTTCCCGGAGACGGAGGGCTACCGCATCAAGTTCCTTGCGAACAATTTTCTCCATGATCTTCCGGGAAAGAGGCCCGAAAGGAACCACCGCGTCCAGCCGGTTACGGAATTCCGGAGAGAACGTCCGTTCAACCGCGTCTGATACTGCGCTGTCGGTGTAGTCTCCACCGCCGAAACCGATGGCAGGACGATTCATGTCCCGCGCGCCCGCGTTGCTCGTCATAATCAGAATCACGTTCCGGAAATCGGCCTGACGTCCCTGATTGTCGGTAAGCGTAGCGTAGTCCATTATCTGCAGGAGAATGTTGAATATGTCCTGATGGGCCTTTTCAATCTCATCCAGGAGAAGCACCGCGTGGGGTGTTTTCCGGATTGCGTCGGTTAACAGACCTCCCTCGTCGAATCCGACATAGCCGGGAGGAGAACCGATGAGACGGCTCACCGCGTGCTTTTCCTGGTATTCACTCATGTCAAAGCGGTGAAGCGCGATGCCGAGCACCTGTGCAAGGGTTCGGGCGAGCTCGGTCTTGCCGACGCCGGTGGGTCCCACAAAGAGGAAGTTGGCGACCGGTTTTCCCGGCGAGCGAAATCCGGCGCGTGACCGTTTGACCGCCGTTACCACCCTGTTCACCGCCTCGTTCTGGCCGTAAATGCTCTTGAGCAGCACCGGTTCGAGCTCCCGGAGACGATCCGTTTCGTCGGAGGATACGGTTCGCTCGGGTATACGGGCAATCTTTGCTATCACCGTTTCAATAAAGGGGCGGTCAACCACGGGAAGGGAGTCGCGGTCAAGTTCTCCATCAGCGGCATGAGGAACGGGGGTTCCTGCATGTATCCGGACCCGTGCACCGGCTTCGTCAATAACATCGATGGCTTTATCCGGAAGACGGCGGTCGTTTATAAACTGTGCTGAAAGATGTACCGCCTGTTCAATTGCTTCATCGGTATATACAACCCCGTGAAACTCTTCGTAGCGTTTTTTGAGTCCTGAAAGAATCGATACCGTATCCTTTTCGGAAGGCTCGGTAATGTCTATCTTCTGGAACCGCCGGGACAGGGCATGATCCTTCTCGAAGTATTTGGAATACTCTTCGTAGGTTGTCGAACCGATACACCGGATTTTACCCGACGCCAATACCGGCTTCATGAGGTTTGACGCGTCAAGTGTTCCCCCACCGGTGGAACCGGCGCCGATTATGGTGTGAATTTCGTCTATGAACAGAATGCACTTGTCCTTCTTGAGCAACTCATCCATGACTTTCTTGATGCGGTCCTCGAAATCACCACGGAATTTTGTTCCGGCAACAAGAGCCCCCATATCGAGGCTGTAGAGTTCATAATCCCACAAGAGCTGGGGAACCTCTTTGCTCGCGATCCGCTGGGCGAGGCCCTCGGTTATGGCGGTTTTACCCACGCCGGCATCTCCGACATGCACGGGATTGTTTTTCATCCGGCGGCACAGTACCTGGACCGTCCGCTCCAGCTCTTCCTCGCGTCCGATAAGCGGTTCAAGCTTGCCTTCGCGGGCAAGTGCCGTGAGTTCCACCGTGTACCGCTCGAGCATGCTCCGCCGGGCGGGTTTTTGTCGTGAGGCGGACGGATCATCGGAGATATCGTCATCCGGATCACTACCCGGAGAATCACCTCGTTCCATACGGGATCGACGCTCTTTTTCAATATGCCGGGAAAGGACGTCCATTCCGGAAATAAACGGTTCTTCACCGGCAAGATTCGGATCCTCGGATATACCTTCATCAAACAAATCTGCTGGTGGTTCCTCGGCGGAAGTGCTATCGGTTTCCATTCCGCCATGGCTGATTACTTCAAGGAGCACGAGACGATCGAGACCGCCGCGCCGCATATAGTACGAGCAATAATTCTTGTGTTCGTCTATCAGGCTTACCAGAACATCCCCGATTTCCAGCACCGCTTTTTCGGCGCTTTCGCAATGATACAGGGCACGCTGGAAAACATTCTGAAAACCGACCGTCTGGAGCGGTTCTTTCCCGGTGAGTACCGGCATGTTTTTGCGGAGATACTCATCCACGCTGTCATGGATATAGGCAATATCCGCTCCGCAGAGCGAAAGCAAACGCAGCGCGGGAGGATGATCCAGCACGGCGAGCAGTATGTGCTCGGGAGTAACATATTCATGTCCGCGGGTTCTCGCGTCGGCCCAGGCCTGATCCAGGACCTTCTGAACCACAGTACTGATTCGTATTTTCACACTGGCTCCATTACACATCTGAGCGGAAAACCGCTGCTTCGTGCGGCTTCATGCACCTGCAGACAGCGGGTAGCCGCTATATCGTGGGTATAGGTCCCCACAACACCGCGTCCCTTGCGGTGTACATCTTCCATGATCACGACAGCTTCTTCCTGCTTCTTGTGGAAAATCGCGATCAAAACCGCCACAACAAAATCTTTCGTGGTAAAATCATCATTCAGCAGCACGACACGGAACAATTCTGGTTCACTAAAATCCTCATATACCGCCGTTTTACCGTCTGTCTTCGTTTGTTCCGCCATTACTATAAAATACCGCAAAACACGCGGGGAAACAACATTAAAATGACTTGAAACACACCGGTATGCCATGGCATTATACCCTCATGACATCAGTGGTTTCCTGGAACGTTAACGGCATCCGCGCCGCCGAAAAAAAAGGTTTGCTCGAGTGGCTCAATACGGAATCCCCGGATGTACTGTGCCTGCAGGAAACAAAGGCGCACAAGGGTCAGGTTTCCGAGCTTTTGGCGAACCCGTCGCTCCCCTCGGGAACATGGCAATCCTGGTGGAGTTCGGCAAAAAAGGCCGGCTATTCGGGAACTGCCATTTACAGCAAGAAAGAACCCCTGAACATCCGGACGCTCGGATACCCCGAGTTTGACGACGAAGGCCGCATCGTAATGGCCGAGTTCGACTCGGTTACCATCATATCCGCGTATTTCCCAAACTCACAGGCGGAAGGCGCCCGGCTTCCCTACAAGCTCGATTTTTGCGCGGCGATCATGGAAACCTGCGGCAAGCTTGCGGCGGACGGCAAAAACTTCATTCTTTGCGGTGATTATAATATTGCCCACAAACCCATAGATCTGGCAAACCCCAGGGCAAACGAAAACAATCCCGGCTATTTGCCGGAAGAACGGGCCTGGATGGACGAGTTTATTGGTGCCGGGTATGTCGATACCTTTCGTCACTTTTGCGTAGAGCCGGACCAGTACACCTGGTGGAGCTACCGGTTTCATGCCCGGGAAAAGAATATCGGCTGGCGTATTGACTATACCTGCGTCAACCCGGCTTTTTTACCCCGAGTACGCGAGTCGGTCATACTCAAGGATGTGTACGGCTCCGATCATTGCCCCGTCAGGATCAGCTATGAAGATTAAATATAATGCCCCGACAACACTGACGTTCTCGTTCTTCTGCGCACTGATAGTATTGCTGGACCAATGGGTGCTTCCCGGCCTTACACGGGCCTTCTTTACGGCTCCCGATACCGCTTCGTTCAATCTGGTCGATCCGCTTACGTATCTCCGTCTTTTTACCCATATCGCGGGACACGCGGACTGGAGCCATCTCATGTCCAACCTCGCGTACATCCTGCTCCTCGGTCCCATGCTCGAGGAAACGTACGGATCGCTTACCATGTTCCTCATGATCATTGTGACCGGATTCGTAACGGGAGTACTCAATGCCTGTTTTTTTCCACATCCCCTTCTGGGTGCGTCCGGTGTGGTCTTCATGATGATTCTGCTCGCTTCTTTTACCAATCACGGAAAACGGGATGTCCCTCTGACCTTTATACTCATCGTAATCCTCTACCTTGGCCAGGAAATCCAGCAAGCATTCAAGGGAGACGATATTTCGCAGTTTGCCCATCTTGCCGGCGGATTATGCGGAAGTCTCTTCGGCTTTTTCAAACCGGAACGGAAGACGCCGCAACTTAAAAACACCTAGCTTCAGCACCGCGGCGTTTCACACTACTACCGGACAAATCACGAGGATAGAAATCATGCACGACAAATTACAGCGGCTCAGACTGCGCTTTACAGAACTGGAAACGGAAATACAGGATCCGGATATCATACGGGATCAAAAGAAGTACAGGGACATCATGCGCGAGCACGCACATCTTTCGGCTCTCATGGATGAATACTCGCGCTATTGCGAAACCGAGAAGGCGCTTGCCGACACCCGCGAGCTCATTCATGAAACCGATGATGCGGAAATGAAGGCTATGGCAAAAGAAGAGCTTCACGAACTTGAACAACGGTTCGAAGACTCGGAGAAACAGCTCAAGGTACTGCTGATTCCGCCTGATCCGCTGGAAGAGAAAAACATCATCATGGAAATCCGCGGCGGAACCGGAGGAGAAGAAGCGGCGCTCTTTGCCGCCGATCTTTTCCGCATGTACGTACGGTATGCAGAGAAGAAAAACTGGAAGCATGAAGTGCTTTCGGTAAACGAAACCGGACTCGGCGGATTCAAGGAAATCAGTTTTTCAATTTCCGGAAAGTATGTATACGGCAGTCTCCGCTATGAATCGGGTGTGCACCGGGTACAGCGGGTTCCTGAAACGGAAGGTTCCGGCCGCATTCACACAAGCGCGGTGACCGTTGCCGTTCTTCCCGAAGCGGAAGAAACCGAGATTGACATAAAGCAGGAAGATCTCCGTATCGATGTCATGCGCGCTGGAGGCCCCGGCGGCCAGTGCGTTAATACCACCGACTCGGCGGTTCGCCTCACCCATCTGCCAACCGGTCTCGTAGTTATCTGCCAGGACGAAAAAAGCCAGATCAAGAACAAGGCAAAAGCGATGCGCGTGTTGCGCTCACGCCTCTTTGATCTTGAAGAGGAAAAGAAAGCCTCGGAGCGTGCCGCAAACCGGAAAAGCCAGGTTGGCACCGGAGACCGTTCCGAACGCATACGAACCTACAACTTTCCCCAAAACCGCGTTACCGATCACCGGATCAACCTGACCCTGTACAAGCTGGACCTTGTCATGCAGGGAGAAGTTGGTGAACTGATCGAGGCTCTCTACATCGCCGCGCGCGAAGAGCAGCTGAGCTCGGCTCACGAAGAATAAAAAAAACGCGCACAGAAGTACATTCCGCGCGCGTTGTCATTTCAAGTCTGCAATTGGTATCCCGCGGTTGTTACTCCCCGCCGGAAAGCAGTTCCACGTTGTCGAGGTACATACGCCCGGCAAAATCGCTGCCATTGTTCACCACAACAATCGTGAGGTCCCGGATCAAATCTTCCGGACCGAGCTCCTTGCCGTCACGGAGCTTGTCCAGATCAAAGACTGCCCGAACATGATACCTGCCGTCAGCGCCCCGCTCAGTCACGTCCTGTCCGGCGAACTGAACCGGAACCGGTTCAGCCGCCTGCGCCCAGTAGCCCAGAGAAGGAGGCGCCATGGCAAGAATGACGGAGAGCCCGCCCCGGGTTGCCCGCTGCGGCTCAAGATAGAGATCAAACGCGACATACCGCTTGTCCTCGCGGTAGATACCGATATTGGAACACAACAGACGCGGAGCGTCCGCCCACTTGTCCTGAAGATCAATTGTGGCATACTCGGCATACCAGGAAAGCGCTTTGGATCCGCGCACTGTTTCAACCGAAAGCCGCGACAAAACACCGGAGTTCGCAAACCATCCCCATCCCTGCCGGGTATCGTCTTCAAAGGTACACGGCAAATCCGGATAACCTTCTTCCGCATGGGTAATTACGGCTTCCTCCGGACGCTCAATCGGCAGGTAGGGAATACCCTTTATACGGGCACGGACATATTCTCCCGATACGCTGAGCTTTTCCGCCGGCCACACGTTGCCCCGACCCGGATCAAGCGCGGTTGGTTCCGACAGACCATTCTTGTACGGGATAAACGCTCCCGATGATTCATTCTTGTTGGTAAGCGACCAGTTACACCAACTGATATCGTTCCGGTTCATGAAACTGATCCAGGGGTCGGCTTCTTCCAGAAAGGGTCCGCCGTCTCCGCTGGCACTGCTTGTGCCCCACTCGGTACAGAACAACGCGATCCCCGCTTCAAGCGCAGATTCCACGTTACTCCATACATATTCATTCTCTTTGTGGGTTCCTGAATAAAAATGGAACGCATACATGGTATTGCCATCAGCAATCGAATTCTGCGCGCACAAGTCGGGACGTTGGCTCCAGTTGGGATTCCCCACGATGACGACATTGGCGTTACCCGCCGCCCGGAGCATGGCTATGATGGGTTCCGCGTACTGCTTAACCGTTTCCCAGCCTTCCTCGTCATTTGACACACCGGGCTCGTTACCATTCGGTTCATTGCACAGTTCATAGAGAATATACGGATTATTCGGGAACTCCCGGGAAAGACTCCGGAAAAAATCCATAGCGCCAGCGTATTCACTCGCGGCTGGATTTCCCGGCGACAATACATGCCAGTCGACAATAACGTACATGTCATGCTTCATCGCGAGACGGATACCTTGTACCACCTGTTCACGAACACCGGGATCCACCCCGTACCCGTTTTCGGTAACATACATGGCAAGACGAATAACATTGGAGCCCCAGTCCCGTGAAAGCGCCCGGAACGCATTGTCGTTGAGAATCTGCGGATACCACTGGAGACCATGCGTACTCATGCCCCGAAGCTGAACCGGATTACCGGAAGAATCGCATAGCTGACTGCGCCCTTCAACTTCGAGAATCCGCAGGGCACCTCCGTCTGAAGGCCGAACAAGGGCAAGATTCTCAAGATGGGGTGCTTCTTCCGCCGATACGACCAGAACACCAAACACCATGCAGAAAACCATCATCAATGGTAACAGGGTGTCAGAAAAAATATGTTTCATATCGAGCTCCTATTTGTTTCCAATTTCACCTATTATTCTACTACAGGAACGTTTTTCCCGCCACAAGAAAGTTCTCCGGAATAGATTTTTTCACCGGAAACCTGCTACAGTTGTTTCATGACTGTACAGGAAGAACTCATCAATGCCCGTAAACAACTCGAACACGCAACAGCGGGCGGATGCCCGGTTTCCACCACGCCCGCGCTCGACGCATATCTCCTTCTCTCCTGCGCAAGCGGTCTGTCCCGCGCTGTCCTGATGGCGCATCCCGACTATTCCGCCGATGAATGGTCCGACCAATTTCACTCATTTATTGCCCGCAGGTTGACCGGCGAACCGGTCGCGTACATTACCGGAATCAAGGAATTCTGGGGAATGGACTTTGCCGTTTCTCCCGCCGTCCTCATCCCCCGGGCGGACACTGAAATTCTTGTAGAACGAGCCCTTTCCGTCATTGGCAATTCCACACAAAGCCCGGTTCATGTGCTCGATGCCTGTACCGGTTCGGGCTGCGTTGCAATTGCACTTGCCGCTACGGCCGGTAATTGCGAAATAACCGCTTTCGATATTTCACCCGGGGCACTTGCCGTAGCGCGTCAAAACGCGCGGACCCTCCTTGATCCGGCACGGAACATCCGTTTCCTTGACCATGATTTGCGTACCGGACTTCCCCCGTCTTCCGCCGTTCCCGATGGCCGGTATTCACTGATCGTCTCCAATCCGCCCTATGTTCCGGCCGGCATTGCCCGTGATTTGCTCAAAGACGGCAGAGGGGAACCCCTTCTTGCCCTTGACGGCGGGACCGACGGACTTGACCTGGTCCGTGTACTCACGGATCATGCCGCAACAATGCTCAACCCGGGAGGAACGCTCCTTATTGAAACGGGTGAGTATAACGCCAAAGACGCTGCAGAGTATTTAAAACAACACGGGTTTGCTGGTATAGTAGTACATCCGGATCTTGCCGGACAGGATCGTGTTGTGGAAGGAGTGAAACCATGAAGAATCTGCTTGAATCTTTTTTCAACGATTTTCCCCACTACTCAGCCGACGACCAGGCGGCCATACGGGCCGCGTGGAACTTCATGACCAATAAAAAAAAGGAAATATGCCGTACATGCGGTGAAGATTTCATGGAACATCCCCTGCGTGTAGCCCGCACCCTTGCCACACTCCAACTCGATTCGGACAGTATTGTTTGCGCATTTCTTCATGGTTCGCTCGAGGATCTGGAACTGAGCCCTGACGAAGTGAAGCAACAGTTCGGGGACAGTGTATACCGCCTTGTAGAAGGAACCTCGCGCATTTCCGGACTCAATCTGAAAAATAAAACCATTGCCCAGGCGGAGAGCATCCGGAAAATGTTCTTCGCAATGGTGGATGACATCCGGATTATCCTTGTCCGCCTGGCAGATCGTCTGGACAAAATGCGCAGCCTGAAGAATTTTCCCAGAGAACAACAAAAAACCATAGCGCAGGAAACCATCGACATTTGGGCGCCGCTTGCCAACCGTCTCGGTATGTATTCAATCAAGGACGAACTTGAAGATCTTAGCCTCAAATATCTCAATCGCGAGGTATTTGACCAGATAAAGACGCTTGTATCTGAAAAAAAGGCGGAACGTGCCTCATTTTTGGACAAAGCGGAAAAGGAAATACAACGGGCAGCAAAAGACGCGGACATCACCGTTACCGTTCACTCACGAGCCAAGCATTTTTGGTCGATTTACCAGAAAATGAAACGCCGGAACAAGGCGGTGGATGAACTGTACGATTTGCTTGCAATCCGTATACTCTGCGGAACCGTAGCCGAATGCTACACACTGCTCGGACTGGTTCATACAATCTGGAAACCACTTGACGGCCGTTTCAAGGACTACATAGCCATGCCAAAACCCAATGGCTATCAGAGTCTTCATACATCCGTACTCTGTTATGAGGGCAAACACCTGGAAATCCAGATCCGGACCCATGAGATGCATTCAATTGCGGAAAACGGTGTCGCAAGCCACTGGTTGTACAAGCGGGGATCTTCGAAAGAACCCGTCAACGCCAACAACCTGTCGGTGATAAACCAGCTGCGGGAATTGTCCAAAAACCGCTTTTCGGACGAAGATTTCCTCGCGAGGATAAAGAGCGACATCCTCGGAGATTCAATCTACGTCTTTACTCCAAAAGGCGACATTAAAGAACTACCGGCCGGTTCCACACCAATCGATTTCGCCTATCACATCCATTCCGCCATCGGTGAAAAAATTGTAGGAGCAAAAGCTGACGGCGCAATTGTCCCGCTTTCCTACACACTGAAGAACACCCAGGTCGTGGAAGTTATTACCCATCCCCAGGCGCATCCTACCTGGAACCAGTACAATAACGTACACACGGCAAAAGCGCGCCAAAAAATCCGCGCCTGGCTCCAGGCAAACGACCCGGCAGGTGAAACGGACAAACATGAACAAAAATCCGATCACAAATCCGGAGAACAGCATACGCATCACAAGGGCATACTCGGCCAGGCAGCGCCGCCGGAACGTGAATTCGACAGCGCGGTTCTGCGGATCCGGGTAGGCGACACCACAAATTTCATGATCAAGTTTGCCCTGTGTTGCAAACCGGTCCCGCCTGAACCCATCACGGGATATGTTTCACGGGGTCGTGGAATTATTATTCACCGCAAGGACTGTACGAACGTAAACCGGATACCCGACATCGGGAACCGGACCATTTCGGTTGAATGGGAAAAAACGGAAGAAGATGAGAAACCAAAGCGTAAAAAAACAACGGGTCAAAAAGGTTAACGAACTTCCACTATTTCCGTTACATACGGTTTGACTGCCGCAATCAGCTCGTCCGGGGAAATGCCCGCAACCTTGATGATGCACATCCGGCTTTGCTCATCCGGACCGTCTATGACCACCAGGGTAATGATGTTTCCGTTGCGTTCTGCAATTTCGCGAGAAATCTGGAAAAGCTCCCCCGGTTTGTCCGGCAGGATCATGGTAAGACGGACCCCTTCCTTGCGCGCGCCGAAAAGATTGGTAAAGAGACGGTACAGATCGCCGTCCGATACGATTCCGACCAATGCGTCTCCGTGCATGACCGGAAGCGCGCTGATATTGTTGTCGACCATAATGCGTGCAGCCTCTTCGATGACCACGTCTTGGTCCACCGTAATCACCTTTTTCTGCATCACTTTCTCAACCTTGAGCTTTGACAGGAGATAGCTCATTTCGTACATGTCCAGGGTAGTGGCCGGAGAGGGACTTGCATTAACCAAATCCCGTTCCGTAACGATGCCGACCAGGCGGTTTTCCTTGTCCAGCACCGGGAAGCGGCCTACTTTTTCCTTTTTCATGAGGGCACGGGCTTCCTGCACGGACATCTCAGGATGTATGTAGAGGGGATCCTTTGTCATGACATACGAAACGTTCATACGCAACCTCCTGGTATGCTAACCGCCTAGATAGGCTTTTTTCACCGAGTCATCTGCGAGCAGGTCGGCACCGGTTCCCGTTTTGACAATTTCTCCGGTCTCAAGGATGTATGCGCGGTTCGCGATACGCAGCGCCTTGAACGCGTTCTGTTCAACAAGAAGTATTGTTGTGCCTTCCCGGTTTATAGTTTCGATTATACTGAATATTTCATCAACCAGAATCGGGGCAAGACCCATTGAGGGTTCATCCAGTAAAAGGAGTACGGGATTTGCCATGAGGGCACGGCCGATCGCAAGCATCTGCTGCTCACCGCCTGAAAGCGTTCCGGCATCCTGCTTGTAGCGTTCTTTGAGGCGGGGGAAAAGCGAAAAAACCTTGTCCATGTCCCGCGCAATTCCCGGCCGGTCCTTTCGGGTATAAGCACCCATTTCAAGATTGTCCCGGACGCTCAGATCGGCAAAAACACGCCGACCCTCGGGAGATTGGACCAATCCTGACCGGACGATATCGCTCGGGGGAGCAATGGTTATATCAGTGTCATTAAAGTAAACCGATCCGGACGTCTTTTTCAGAATATTGGATACCGCGTGGAGGGTAGATGTTTTCCCTGCGCCGTTGGAACCGATGAGGGTGATTATCTCTCCACGGTTTACTTCAAATGAAATACCGCGTATCGCACGAATCGCGCCGTAATGCACAACCAGGTCTTTAACACTAAGCATCGGATACGGCCTCCTCTCCCAGGTATGCCTTGATTACCGCCGGATCTTTTTGAATTTCTCCGGGGAGGCCCTCGGCGATGGTCCTGCCGTAATCGAGAACCATGAGCCGTTCACAAATACCCATGACAAGCCGCATATCATGTTCAATGAGCAGAATGGTCAGATTGAATTCCCGCCGGATAAACCGGATCAGCTCCATCAACTCCTGTGTCTCCTGGGGATTCATACCGGCGGCCGGTTCATCAAGAAGCAAAAGTTGCGGATTGGTGGAAAGCGCGCGTACTATTTCCAGTTTGCGTTGCTCACCGTACGGAAGATTTCGGGCAAGTTCATGTATCCTGGATTCAATTTTGAACAGAGTCAGAAGCTCACGAACCCGTGTGCGCTTTTCCTGTTCGTCCCGGTAATATGCCGGGGTACGGAACAACGCCGACAAAGGCGTTATCTTGCGCTGGGCGTGCATGGCAATAAGGACATTATCTTCAACGGTGAGATTCCCGAAAAGACGGATATTCTGAAATGTCCTCGCTATTCCCAACTTTGACAGTTGATGGGGCTTTTTCGCATGGACCGGATGGACTCGGTTTCGGGCGTCGGTATAACAGATCGTTCCTTCCGTGGGAGTATAAATGCCCGAAAGCATATTGAATACCGTCGTTTTTCCGGCACCGTTCGGACCGATGAGACCCACAAGTTCACCTTGTTTAAGTGTACAGGAGAATTCGCTAACCGCACGGAGCCCTCCGAACACAATCGAAATATCATCAACCGTCATCAATACATCGGAAAGACGGCAGGCTTTCTTGGCAGCTTCAGTTTTTTTGCTCATTGGCCTCTCTCCTCAATGTTTTAAGACGGTTCCATATACCGACGAAAGAAACCTCACGGGTTCCAAGCATTCCCTGCGGCCTGAACAGCATAACCAGTATCAAAATCACCGGATAGAACAACAGACGGTAATCCTGGAGGAAACGCAGGAATTCCTGCAGATAGGTAAGGATGTACGCTGCGAGAATGGAACCGGTTACGCTTCCAAGACCGCCGAGCACCGAATAAATGAGATATTCTATGCTTCGGTTAAAGGAAGCAAGGTCAGGCTTGATAAATCCGATAAAGGGAGCATAGAGACCGCCCGCGATTCCGGCGATAAAGGCGGCAATCACGAATCCCGCCATCTTGTATTTGAACGCATTGATCCCGTTCGAGCGTGCAGCAATTTCATCTTCGCGTACCGAAAGAATGGCCCGGCCGTACGTGGATCGGAAAAAGTTCTGAAGGAACACGACTACCAGAACGAGGCTCCCGATTATCACAATCCAGGCATAATCAGCGCGTGCGGCGAGAATGGTCGTGAATCGCTTTCCGTTCGCACCACCCGTAAAGCTTTTAAAATTGACAAAGATAACCCGAAGTATTTCCCCGAACCCGAGCGTTACAATGGCAAGATAGTCGCCGGAAAGCTTGAGCGTAGGGAACCCGATCAGGAAGCCCGAAAATGCCGCGACAATCCCCGATACGAATATCGCGAACGGAAGCGGAACACCGACAGTCTGGGCAAGCCAGATGCAGACATAAGCGCCTATGGCCATGAATCCGGCCTGCCCCAGAGACAGCTGCCCGGTCAGACCGCAGATTACGTTAACGCTTATGGCCATCATGGCGTTTATACCGGCAATGGTCAAAATTTGCGCTGTATACGCATCAAGTACCCCGACAGAAATGAGCAAGGCGGGAACAAATACGATAACAACCGCAAGAACCGCCAACAGGATCAAGTTTGAAAGTTTTCTTTCCGGCATCATACTTTAACTCGCGTTTTCTGGCCCATAATACCGGTAGGTTTGACCAGAAGAATCAATATCAGGATTGAAAATGATATGGCATCGGCGAACTGGGAAGACAAAAATCCCTTGGTCATGGTTTCGGCGACACCAAGGATGTATCCGCCGAGCATTGCTCCGGGAACTGAACCTATCCCGCCAAGTACAGCAGCAACAAAGGCTTTGAGACCGGGCATTGCGCCCATGGTCGGTTCAATCTGGGGATACGCAGTCGCGTAAAGAATACCGCCTGCAGCGGCAAGAACCGATCCAAGCGCAAAGGTAAACGCAATTATACGATTTACAGAAATTCCCATGAGGCTCGCTGCCTGCATGTCAAAAGAAACTGCTCGCATGGCTTTACCGGTTTTTGTCCAGTTGATAATGTAGTTGAGGATAAGCATGAGTACGATGGAAACGGTTATGACAATAATCTGGATGTTGGAAACAGAAACCGCGCCAAATGGAACCATAATGGTATCCATTGTAGGAAACTGACGAGGATTCGGTCCCGCGAAGGGAAGAACACGAACACCATTTTGCAAAATCAACGACATCGCGATCGCTGTTATGAGAGAATTCAGACGCGGTGAAGACCGTAGGGGGCGGTAGGCAAACCGTTCAATGGTAATACCGGTAATCCCGCACACGATCATTGCCGCGGCAAAAGCAAGGGCGAGCCCGAGTGGTGAAGCGCCCACGGTACGCAACACGTAATATGCCGTGTACGCTCCGACCATCAGGATTTCGCCATGCGCGAAGTTGATCAATTTGACGATTCCATACACCATCGTATAACCAAGCGCGATGAGCGCATATATGCTCCCGAGTGAGAGCCCGTTTACAAGCTGCTGTATAAAAATAGTCAAAAGAACCAACCTCCGCGCGTCAATGTACAGTACGAATCCCGGATCAGGGATTAACGGTTGCCTTGTATACCGGGGTAAGAGCACCGTCTTTCTTTACGATCTCGAGCATAACAGCCGATTTGGTCGGATTCCGTTTTGCATCGAAGGTAAGATTTCCGGTTACATAGCTTCCCGAAGTCGCGTTGATCGCATCCCGTACCTTGGCAATATCGGTTGTTCCGGCAGCGACGATAGCGTCCTTGATAACATACATCGCATCATACCCAAGCGCGGCGAACGCGGTCGGGGTAGCACTGTACTTTGTCTTGTACTTGGAAACAAATTCGATAACCTTGGCGTCCGTGGAGTCTGCCGCGTAGTGATCGGAATAGAATCCGTTCAAAACTTCATCACCGGCATTCTCGGTAATTCCGCCCCATCCGTCTGCACCTACAATGGGTACGGTAATACCCTGAGCGCGAAGCTGGCGTGCAATGAGCGCTACAGTGCTATAGTAATCGGGAAGATAGACAACGTCGGGATCAGCGTTCTTGATCTTTGTAAGCTGAGCGTTAAAGTCCTTGTCGCCGGTGTTGTACGATTCTTCGGCGACCATGGTGCCGCCGGCTGCTTCAAACGCTATCTTGAAGTTTTCATAGAGTCCAACAGAATAATCGTTGCCTACATCGTAGAGAACAGCGGCGCGCTTCTTGCCGAGATTTTCAGCGGAAAATTTAGCACCAACGGTTCCCTGGAAGGGGTCAATAAAGCAGACGCGGAAAATATAATCTCCTGCGTCGGTAATGCTCGCCATGGTTGCGGCAGGAGCCACAACAACAACTTTCTGCGCCTGTGCAAGCGAGGTAATCGCCTGTGTACAGCCGGAGGTAAGTGAACCGATGATCATCTTCACGCCGTCTTTGGCGGTAAGCTTTTTGTAGGCGTTAACGGTTTTCTCGGGATTTCCTTCATCGTCTTCAGCGATGAGGCTAACCATTTTCCCGTCGATTCCGCCTGCGGTATTAATTTCTTCAATGGCAAGTTCAACACCATTTTTTGCTTCTACACCATAGACCGCGACAGGTCCGGAAAGCGGATAAAGGCCGCCAATCTTGATTGTATCGGATTCTGATCCGGAACAGGCGCCGAATGCGAGTACAACACATACTGCAGCTGCAACAGCCAAAATACTGAGTGTAATCCTTTTCATATAAACTCCTTCTGTATTTCTACAAATCTTACTAATAATATGGTATAGCTTCGCCATTGTCCAGTTATCGCAATAAAAAACCGTCCGGTTAGGGACGGTTTTCATAAGCGGTTACGTGCTATCCCGCCCGATCAGGCGCTCTTTGCGTTCTTGAGCTTTGCCTTGCAGGTTTTACAGATAACAGCTTTTGCGCCGTCAACTTCCTGCTCATACAAAATTTTAACACCTTCACGCTTGCATACCGGACAAACGCCGCGTCCGTGATTCGGATTGCCGCGAATACCTTTTCCACGATGTGCTTTAGACATGGTTTACTCCTCCGTGCTTCCGGATGCTTTTTCTGCCGGAGCTTCAGCATCTTTTTGTTCGGCGGCTTTGCTTTCTCCGTCAGCCTTTTTGGCTGCCGGTTTTTTTGCAGCTGGAGCCTTCTTTTCAGCGGGGGCCTTGTCTTCCGCAGTCTTTTTCGCCGCAGGCTTCTTGACCGCTGGCTTCTTGTCTGCGTCGGGCTTCTTCGTCGCCGGTTTCTTTTCTTCAGCTGCCTTGGCCGGCGCCTTTTTGGCCTTCTTTTCGCCCTTGTCGCCTTCCACCTCAAGCTTGTAGTCTACCAGTTCGAGGATTGCAACTTCCGCTGCGTCACCCTCACGGAAACCGAGTTTGAGAACGCGGGTGTATCCACCAGCGCGGTCTTTCATGCGGGGTCCGATTTCGGTAAAGAGCTTGGCGAGAATTGCCTTGTCCTGTACATACTTCGCTGCCTGGCGGCGGTTATGAACGGTGTCAACCTTGCTGCGGGTAATGAGCTTTTCAGCGGTTCTCCGTACTTCAAGCGCTTTGGCTTTTGTTGTTGTAACACGCTCATATTTGAAAAGAGAGGTAACCATATTGCGATGCATGGCACGGCGATGCGATGCGGTTCGCGAAAGCGGATTAAAGCCGTTTTTATGCTTCATCTGTTTCTTCCTTCTGCTTGGGCAACTTGATCGAGTTTTTCAAATGACTGTAGTCAGTCATGCCGAGACCGAGATTCCATTCAAGCAGTTTTTCCCTGATTTCCTGGAGACTCTTCTTGCCAAAGTTTCGTGTCTTGGCAATGTCGTCCTCGGTTTTTTTGGTAAGCTCGCCAATCGTCCGTATATTTGCGTTCTTGAGACAGTTTGATGACCGGACAGAAAGCTCGAGCTCTTCCACCGGGGTGTTCAGCAGCTGCCGTACCCGTTCATCTTCCTCGTCATAATCGTCATCCTTGTCAACTTCATTTTCATTAAAGTTTACAAAGATTGAAAAATGATCCTTGGTTATCTTGGCCGCTTCGGCAAGCGCATTTTCGGGCTCAATGGTTCCGTCGGTCCAAATTTCCAGAATCAGTTTGTCGTAGTCATTGCGCTGGCCCACACGGCACGGCTCGATTTCGTATTTTACCTTTACAACCGGTGAATAAATTGCATCCATCGGTATGGTTCCCACGATTTCTATGTACCGTTCGTTTACTTCGGCAGGAACATACCCGCGTCCGTAATCAACCTGAATTTCGAATTCAACATGGCCGCCATCCATCATGGTGAACACATGCGCCGGTTTGCTGGTAATTTCCAGCTGTTCGTCGCGGGCGAACATGTCGCTCGTTACGGTTACCGGGCCCTTGAATTCAAAGAGGAAGGTATCCTGTTCTACATCCTCGGGAAGGCGCAAACGAATCTGTTTAAGATTGTTCAGCACCTCCAGAGTATCCTCAACAATATGCGGGATTGTTTCAAACTCGCTGGAAATTATGTGGGGTACACCATCCGCGTCGTAAGAATTGATCTTGACGGCGGAAATGGCATAACCCTGGATTGAGGAGAGCAAAACTCTCCGCAGGGTATTTCCAACGGTTGTTCCAAAACCGGTTTCGAAAGGATAAGCCACGAACTTTCCGTACCCAGGATTTGCTTCGTCCTGTTCGAAGGTAAGTCCCTTCGGCTTCTTGAATCCTTTTAGCAGATTTTTTCGGGCCATTCGAACTCCTCTTATTTGGAATAGAGCTCGACCACGAGCTGTTCTTTGATGTCGATGTTATCGGTTACATCCGCGCGGTGCGGTATGGAAACAAAGGTTCCTTTGAGGGCATCAGCATCAACATTGAGCCAGGGATAGGTTCCGGACTTTGAAAGTTCCTTCATCGCATCCTTGACTACACCAAGTTTTTTGCTGTTTTCCTTTACTTCGATAACGTCTCCTGCTTTTACCAGATAGCTGGGTATGTTAACGTGCTTGCCGTTTACGAGGATATGCCCATGCTGTACAATCTGCCGCGCCTGGTTGCGGTTAACGGCAAAGTGCATCCGGTAAACAACATTATCGAGCCGGCGTTCAAGCAGACCGATAAGATTTTCGCCGGTAATACCGGACATGCGCAGCGCGCGGTCAAAGAAAATACGGAACTGCTTCTCGAGCATACCGTACATCCTCTTGAGTTTCTGTTTTTCCCTGAGCTGTACTCCGTAGTCAGAGCGCTTTCCAGTTCTCGCCTTGGGATCCTTCCCGGGCATTGCCCGCTTGCGGTTGATCGGACACTTGTCCGACTTGCACCGGTCTCCCTTGAGAAACAGTTTCTTTTGCTCCGCCCGGCAAAGCCGGCAAAGGGGTCCTGTATATCTAGCCATTTCTCTCTCCTCTGTCAGATACGCCGGGTCTTGCGGGGACGGCAGCCGTTATGGGGAATCGGGGTAACATCACTGATGGACCGAACCTTCAAGCCGAGCGCTCCGAGAGAGCGAACAGCGGATTCACGTCCGACACCGGGTCCCTTTACAAATACATGCACTTCGCGAAGACCATAGGTGAGGGCCTTCTGAACTGCAGTTTCAGCAACAGTCTGGGCCGCGAACGGCGTTGACTTCTTAGCACCATTAAAACCAAGCCCGCCGGAAGATGCCCATGCAATGGCATTTCCCTTAAGGTCGGTAATCGTTACGATAGTATTGTTGAATGTAGCCTGGATGTAGACATTACCTTCGTAAACGCTTTTCTTTTCTTTCCGTTTTTTTACGGTTGCCACGTTAATTGTTCCTCCAACCTAAAGTTTACTTCTTCTTGCCGGCAACGGTCTTTTTCTTACCCTTGCGCGTGCGAGAATTGGTCCGTGTTCGCTGTCCACGGACAGGAAGACCTTTTCTGTGCCGGAGGCCCCGGTAACAGCCAATATCCATAAGACGCTTGATATTGAGACCGATCTCGGTCCTGAGGCGTCCCTCAACCTTGTACTCTGAATCAAGAAGCGCACGTATGGCCGCAAGTTCATCCTGATCAAGATCATTAATCATCCGGTTGGGATCAATCTTTGCTTTTTCGCAAATTGCATCCGCAGAGGACCGGCCAATTCCATAGATGTAGGTCAATGCAATATTGACATGTTTGTTAGGGAGGTCGACTCCCACAATTCGAGCCATTCTCTATTCCTCCATCAGCCCTGGCGCTGCTTGTGCTTGGGATTGATGCAGATAATACGAACGACTCCGCGCCGACGAATTACCTTACATTTATCACATATGGGCTTTACGCTCGTTCTAACCTTCATTATAAACCCCCTGAAGTAACCGTTTATTGTACCGGTTCTTCATATCTTGTTCTACAGGTTGCGTGACCTGAGTTTTCCCTTCTTAACCAGTCCTTCATGATGATGCATCTTGAGCTGAGCTTCGATCTGACTCATGGTGTCAAGATCAACGCCTACAAGGATCAACAGTGACGTTCCACCCATCAACATGGAAATTGACTGGGGAAAGCCGAAAAGGTTCTGGATAATCGTTGGTAATACCGCGATTGCCGCGAGATACAGCGAACCGGGAAGTATGAGCCGATTCAGAATCCGCTGCATGTAATCTTCCGTCTTGTCCGTTCTGATACCGGGTATCGAGCCGCCGTTTTCCCGTATCTGCTTGGCGATTTCCGTGGGGTTCAGGGTTACCTGTGTATAGAAATACGCAAAGAAGACAATGAGAATGATATAAAAGACGTTATACCAAATTCCGTGCGGCCGCAGAAAAGTAGCCACACTGTTGAGCCATTTGACGTTCGGGCCGATACTGCTTGCAATCTGCAAGGGGAATGTCAGGAACGAGGAAGCGAAAATGACGGGAATAACCCCGGAAGGGTTAATCTTGAACGGAATATACGTATTCTGTCCGCCATACATTTTTCTTCCAATAACCCGTTTTGCATAATGAACCGGAATCTTCCGCTGTCCCTGCTGTTCATACACAACAAGGCCGATAATCCCGACGAACATTAAGAACGCCACTATTACGAAAACCGGATTGATGTCTCCGGTCTGAACCATGCGAACCAGTTCCCATGACGCGCTGGGAAGCCGGGCCACGATACCGGCGAAAATCAGCATGGAAATACCATTTCCGATTCCGCGGTTTGTGATCTGCTCACCGAGCCAGACGGTAATCATGGTACCGGTGGTTACGGTCAGCATTGCGATAAGGGTGTACGCAACGCGGTCAATAACGATCGCTCCGGGAATTCCGGCGGCGTACACGGTAACCGCATATGACTGGATAAGGGCGACACCGATTGTTGCAATCCGTGTCCAGGACTGGATTTTCTTCCGTCCGCCGTCTTCTTCGGCAACTTTTTTCAAGCTCGGGAAAATGATGAGCGCGAGCTGCATCAAAATCTGGGTGGAGATGTACGGCATAACACCAAGCATGAATACCGAGAAGTTCGAAAATGCTCCACCGGCAAAGAAGTCCATGTAATCCACAAAGGCGTTTCCGCGAACCTGCGACTTGAAGAAGTCGGTAAGGGCTTTGGGATCAATGCCGGGGATGGTCAATACCGAGCCAAGGCGAAAAACCGCGAGAACAGCTATCGTAAACAGGATGCGCTCACGAAGCTCCTTGATTCTGAACATATTTGTAAAAGCATTGTTTGCCATGTCTCTTCACCCGCTCCCGATTATTCGGCGCCCAGAACTACCGTTCCACCGGCTTTTTCGATTTTCTCCTTCGCAGAAGCAGAAACCTTGTCCACAGAAACAGTAAGCTTTTTGGTAAGATCCCCGTCGCCGAGAACCTTGACCAGTGCGGAAGCCTTCTTGAGAAGGCCTTTGAGGATCAGCGATTCCTTGTTGACGGTTTCACCATCCTGGAATCTCGTTTCAATATCAGAAAGATTGAAAACCTCATAGTCTTTGCGGAACCAGTAATTGGAGAATCCCCGCTTGGCGATACGCCGATAGAGGGGCATCTGTCCGCCTTCAAAACCCACATAGGTCTTGCCGCCGGAACGGGACTGCTGTCCCTTGTTTCCCCGGCCGGCGGTGGTACCGCGACCGGAAGACGAACCGCGTCCAACTATGCGTTTCTTTTTATTGGCTCCTTCCGGAGCGTGCAAATCAAAATCGGACATTAGTTGATCTCCTTGACTTCAACAAGGTGCGACACGGCGGCAACCATTCCGAGAATCGGATCGGTAGCCTCATGTTCAACTGTTGAGTTAATCTTCTTAAGACCCAGGGAGCGAACTGTCGCGGCAACTTTCGGCTTCTGGCTGATGGTGCTGCGAACGAGTTTTACACTGATTTTTTTTGCCATTGCGTTAACCCCACAAGTCCTTCAGGGCTTTACCCCTGTTTTTTGCGATGCTCCGCGCGCTCATCAGTCCCTTGATTGCCTCAAAAGTTGCGCGTACCACGTTAACCTGGCTGCTTGACCCGAGCGACTTTGAAAGTACGTCGGTTGCACCGGCAACTTCGAGCACGGCACGGACCGGGCCACCGGCAATAATACCGGTACCGGAACATGCCGGCTTGAGGAGCACGACAGAACTCTTGAATTCGGCCTGAATCTCATGCGGAATAGTTCCATTCTTGATCGGAACGATGATCATGTTCTTCTTTGCTTTTTCGATGCTCTTCCGGATTGCTTCGGACACATCGTTCGCCTTTCCGAACCCGTAACCAACTTTTCCCTTCTGGTCACCAACAACAGTCAGTGCGGAGAAGGAAAAGCGGCGCCCGCCCTTGACAACTTTCGCTGTCCGGTTGAGTTTGACCAGTTTCTCGACAAACTCTTTAGGCTCACGTTCCCTGTTATAATTATTCTGCTGTTCCATAGCCTCTCCTAGAAATCAATCCCGGTGCTGCGTGCGCCGTCGGCAATGGCCTTGACCACGCCATGGTAAAGATAACCGTTGCGGTCGAACACTACGGTAGTAACCTTCTTTTCCTTGAGCCGGCGACCGATTTCTTCGCCAATCTTCTTTGCGGTTTCGGTATTCGGCTTGAGCGAAGAAAAATCCTTTTCGTATGTTGAGACCGCCGCAATTGTTTTAGCGGCAACATCATCAATTACCTGCACCGAAAGATTGCAATTACTGCGACTGACGGTCATGCGGGGACGCTCAGCGGTTCCGCTGAGATTCTTCCGTATGTGAATCTTTCTTTTAAGTCTCTTTCTGTCTTTGTCATTAAGCTTCTTGAACATATCACTACACCCTTATTTAACGCCGGACTTACCGACTTTCCGTTTGATAACTTCGGTTTCGTAGCGAATACCCTTTCCCTTGTAGGGTTCGGGTCCACGAAGCTTGCGAATCTCGGCGGCGAACTCACCAACCTGATCCTTGCGGATACCGGATATCACAACCTTGTTCTGGCTTTCGGCCGTAACCGTAAGGCCTTCCGGAATCGATGCGATAAAATCGGTCGAATATCCGAGGTTCATGACAAGCAGTTTGTCCTTGACTTCAGCGCGAAAACCGACACCGGTAATGATCAGTGTCTTGGTAAAACCGTTTGTAACGCCCAGAACCATGTTGTTCAGGAGGTTCCGGTACAAACCATGGCAGGAACGTGCTTTTTTGGAGTCGTTCTTGCGGTTTACAACGGCAGTATCACCTTCAACCTTGATTTCAACAACGGGATCATAATCCTGGCTGAGCTTGCCCTTGGGGCCTTCAACCTCGAATTTTCCGCTGCCGACTGTCACCTTGACTCCCGCCGGTATGGCAACGGGAAGTTTACCTACTCTAGACATACGTCCCTCCTGTTACCAAACGGTACAAATAAGCTCCCCACCGATCTGCTTTTCAAGCGCTTTCTTTCCGGTGGTTACACCCATTGAAGTCGAAACAATAAGGGTTCCGTACCCGTTGTAAATACGGGGAAGATCCTTATATCCGGCATATTTGCGGCGACCCGGAGTGGAAACCTTCTGGATTCCATGGATAACCGACGCATTCTGATCATCATATTTCAGGAATACACGAATGCAGTTGCTTCCGTCCTGATTAACTTTCTTGAAGTTCTTGATAAACCCTTCGGTCTTAAGAATCTTCACGATTTCAAGCTTCAGTTTGGAGGCGGGAATGTCCACTTTTTCATGGCGGGCCATTGCCGCATTCCGGACCTTGGTTAGCATGTCTGCTATGGGATCTGAAACGCTCATCTATTGTCCTCCCTACTACCAGCTCGACTTGGTGACGCCTGGTATCAGACCTTCACTAGCCAACTTCCGAAAACAAACACGACACATCTCGTATTTCCGGAGATATCCACGTGGTCTGCCGCATACCCTGCACCGGTTATATTTTCTGGTGGAATATTTCGGTGTGCGGCTGGCCTTAATAATCATCGCTGTTGTAGCCATGAACTCCTCACTTACTTTCTGAAGGGCATACCAAACTTACTGAGGAGCGCTTTCGCCTCCGCATCAGTTTTGGCAGTAGTTACCACATTGATATTCAACCCGACAACGCGTTCGATCTTGTCGAAGTCAATTTCCGGAAAAATAATCTGTTCAGTGATACCCAATGAATAGTTTCCGTGGCCATCGAATCCGTTTGGATTGATTCCACGAAAATCCTTTACGCGCGGCAACGCCACATTGACAAATCTGTCGAAGAACTCGTACATCATTGCTCCGCGGAGTGTTACCATCACGCCCACTTCATTGCCCTGACGAAGCTTGAAGTTCGCTATACTCTTTTTTGCCTTTGTTTTCACAGCCTTCTGACCGGTAATCAAACCGAGATCAGTTGCTGCGGCATCAAGAAGTTTCTTGTTTGCGAGAGCTTCGCCAACGCCCATGCTTACCACAATCTTGGAGATTCTGGGTATCTGCATGACCGACTTGTATCCAAGCTCCTTGAAGAGCTCGGGGGCGAATTTTTCTTCATAGACTTTCTTAAGCCGAGGTACATACTTACTCATCACAGTGCTTCCCCACACTTGCGGCATACACGGATTTTCTTGCTGCCGTCAATTTTGTATCCAATTCTTGTCGGCCCGCATTTCTTGCACACAATCATGACATTGGAAATGTGAATCGGAGCTTCAATCTCGACGATTCCGCCGCGATCCTGCTGACTTTTCTTCCGCATGGCCTTTTTAACAAGATTTACACCGGCGACTATTACACGGTCCTTGTCGCGGATCACGCGAACTACAGCACCGCGCTTTCCCTTGTCTTTGCCGGCAATAAGCTCAACCGTGTCGTCCTTCCGGATCTTGAATTTTGTATCCATCACTCAATCTCCTTACAGAACTTCCGGAGCCAGCGATACGATCTTCATGTAATCCATGTCACGAAGTTCGCGGGCCACAGGTCCGAAAATGCGCTTGCCCTTGGGATTCTTGTTCGCATCGATGATAACGCAAGCGTTGTCATCAAAGCGGATATAGGTTCCGTCGGGGCGACGATATTCCTTGGAAATGCGGACGATAACCGCTTTTTCCACTGAACCCTTCTTGATAGTAGATGTCGGAAGCGCGTCTTTGACGGCTACGACAATAACATCACCGATACTGGCATACCTGCGGTGTGAACCGCCGGGCACCTTGATACACTCAACGAGTTTCGCACCCGAGTTATCGGCAACATTCAATCTTGATTGCATCTGAATCATTGTTCTGAACCTCGCTTATTTTGCCCGGGTTACGATATCCACAAGCCGCCAGTGTTTTTCTTTACTGATCGGCCGTGCTTCCCTGATGCGAACGGTATCGCCGATTCCGGCGTCGTTCTTCTCGTCATGTGCCTTGTATTTCTTGCTGCGGGAAACGTACTTCTTGTACAGCGGATGCAGCTTCTTGGTGGTAACTTTAACAACGATGGTTTTATCCATCTTGTCGCTGGTTACGATACCAACAAACTCACGGCTCCCGTCTTTTTTCTGCAAAACTTGATCTTCCACAGGCCTCGCTCCTACTTGGTTCCCTGTCCGGCAAGTTCATGCTGCCGGATGAGCGTATTCACTACCGCGATTTCGCGGCGCATGTTGCGCTTCTGTAACGGATTGTCAATGTGTCCAATAACCATCTGGAACCTGAGATCCATGTACTTCCTGGTAAGCTCGTCGCGCTTTGAAACAAGTTCGGCGAACGACAGATTCTTTGATTCTTTCTTCTTCATTTCACGCCTCCCTTATTCCACAATATTGCGCTCGGCGAACTTTGTCTTGAACGGAAGTTTGCTTCCGGCAAGATGCATCGCTTCTGCGGCAAGATCACGGCCGACACCGCTCATTTCGAAAATGATGGTTCCCGGTTTGACTACAGCTACCCAGTGATCGGGTGCTCCTTTTCCTTTTCCCATGCGGGTTTCAGCCGGCTTCTTGGAATACGGCTTGTCGGGGAACACGCGTACCCAAAGCTTTCCGCCGCGCTTTACACGACGGTTCAGGGCAACACGGGCGGCTTCGAGCTGGCGAGCTGTCAACCAGAAGGGCTCAAGCGACACGAGCGCAAAATCACCGAAATCGATGTTGTTGCCTCTTGTTGCATTACCCTTGTTTCTCCCGCGCTGGACCTTTCTGTGTTTAACTCTCTTAGGGCTAAGAGCCATACCTTAACTCCTTCCAGCAGGTGCTGCACGATTGGAACGATCTGTACGTTCAGGGCGTTCCCGCCGCTGCTTCTTGAGGAGCGCACCTGCATCCTCTTTCTGTTCATGACCGTACATCATTCCGTTATACACCCAAACCTTCACGCCGATTGTTCCGTACGTGGTGTGGGCTTCGGTGAATCCATAATCAATATCCGCACGGAGCGTATGGAGCGGCACGCGGCCATCTTTCTGCTCTTCTGTACGGGACATTTCCGCGCCGCCGAGACGACCGGAAACACGAACCTTTACGCCCTGAGCACCGGCCTTCATTGCTGAAGAACAGGCCATCTTGAGTGCCCGGCGGAACGAACCGCGGGTCGAGAGCTGGCGCGCGACATTCTGGGAAATGAGGGAAGCGTTTACTTCGGACCTCTTGATTTCCTTTATCTTGATCTGAACCTTCTTTGAAAGGTTCTTCTGAAGAATGGCACCAATCTGCTCGATATTCGCGCCCTTTACCCCGATAATCACGCCCGGCCGTGCGGTGTGAATTACGATGGTAACACGCTGCGGATGGCGAACAATTTCAACTTCCGCAATATCGGCATTCTTGCACTCGGGCAGGTTCTTGATCATCTTCCGGATCTTGAGATCCTCATGGAGCAGGTCCGCGTATTCACGGGGATCCGCATACCAGCGAGATGTCCATGTCTTGTTAATGCCCAACCGGAGTCCGATCGGATTTACTTTCTGTCCCACGTTACTCCCCCGCCTTTTCGTCAACGATTACGGTTATATGGCACATGCGCTTGAGCAGCATGTCTGCACGACCGCGACCGCGGCACCACAATCTTTTGAGGCGCGGGCCTTCGTCGATTCGTATTTCCTTGACAAAAAGAGCATCTTCATCAAGCTTCTTGTTCAGATCCAGGGCATTGGACGCAGCAGACTTCACAGTCTTTTTCAGGAGACGGGCACCCTTGTGGGGCATGTTCTCGAGAATTGCCATTGCCTCGGTATACGATTTCCGCTTCACCACATCAGCCACAGGACGAACCTTGGTGGGAGACGCGATGAGGAATTTCGAAGTGGCTATATATCCGCTTTTTTCAGCCATCATATCCACCTGTTATCTCTTACCTGTTTTCTTGTCTGAACCTGCATGCCCGCGGAAAAGGCGGGTAGGAGCAAATTCGCCAAGTTTATGGCCAACGAGGTTTTCGGTGATGTACACCGGAATCCACGATTTTCCATTATAAACAGAGATGGTATTACCTACCATTTCAGGGATGATAGTCGAGCAACGGGAATATGATTTGATCATCTTCCGGTCAGTCGCCTTGTTCATTTCCAATACTTTCTTGTACAGGCTCTTTTCTATGAAAGGACCCTTTTTGACAGATCTTGACACGGTTTCCCCCTGTTACTTTCGTCTCGAAACAATAAAGTTGCTCGAAACTTTCCGTTTCTTCCGGGTCTTGTAGCCGCGACAGGGCTGTCCCCAGGGTGTAACCGGGTTACGACCCTTTCCACGACCTTCACCACCACCAAGGGGGTGATCAACCGGGTTCATGGACATACCACGAACAGTCGGCCTGATGCCCTTCCAGCGTGAACGTCCCGCCTTACCGAGGGCAGTGTTCATGTGATCTTCGTTTCCAACTTCACCGATGGTTGCGTAACAGCGCTTGTGTACCATACGTATTTCACCGGAAGGAAGTTTTACCGTTACGTAATCGCCATCTTTCGCGGCAACGAGCGCGCTCGCTCCGGCAGAACGAGCCATCTGCCCGCCCTTTCCGATGGTAAGTTCAATGTTATGCACCGTAAAACCGACCGGAATGATCTCAAGCGGAAGCGCGTTCGCAACTTCGAGAGCAGCGTTTTCACCGCTCATTACTTTCTGACCAACTGTCAGTCCCTTGGGAGCGATAATGTACCGCTTCTCACCGTCAGCATAGAACACGAGGGCGATATTGGCGCTTCTGTTCGGATCATACTCGATGGTATTAACCGTTCCCGGAATTCCGTACTTATTGCGCTTGAAATCAATATCGCGATAACGCTGCTTGTGACCGCCACCCTGATGCCGGACCGAGATCCGGCCATTGGAGTCGCGACCACCACGGGATTTTTTGCCGCTGGTAAGCCCTTTCTCCGGCTTATCGGCGGTCAGTTCGTCCTTGCGCAGGTCAATGCGTCCTCTGGTTCCCGCGGTAATAGGCTTGTATACTTTAAGAGCCATTTGGTTTCCCCTTCTTTAACGCGGACTCGAAAGCGTTATACGCCTTCGAACACCTTGATAGTCTCGCCGGGTGCAAGCCGTACAATGGCTTTTTTCCAGCTGGATGTCAGACCCGGGCGACCACGCACCCGCTTCATCTTTCCTCTAACGTTCACAACGGTACACTTAACAACCTTTACATCAAAAAGGCGGCGTACCGCTTCCTTTATCTCAATCTTGCTTGCCCGGGGATCAACACGAAAAACGTATTTACCCTGCTCGCGAAGCTCATTGGATTTTTCCGATAATACCGGCTCAATGAGGATGCTTTCGTAGATCATCACTCGGCCCCCTCGTTAGTTCCGTAGAAGTCGGCCAGGTTCTTCGCGGCGGATTCAAGCATCAGCACCTTCCGTCCATAGTACAGGTCATGCGCACGCAGCCGGTTATAGGAAAGGAAGGAAAGGGTCGGAATATTGCGTCCGGCCTGCTTGATTTTCGCGTCGTCGTCCTTGAGAACGATAACGGTCCGTTCGCCTTTGGCAAGAACTCCGAGAATCTTCGCGAGATCCTTGGTCTTGCCGCTTTCAACGGTAAAATCTTCAACTATTGTCAGACGATCATCCTGGGCCTTGAGGCTAAGGATGGTCTTCATTGCCAGCCGTTTTACTTTTTTCGGCAAAGCATAACTATAATCACGCGGCTTGGGCCCGAATATGACACCACCGCCGACAAGAATCGGAGACTTCTTGTCACCACGGCGGGCACGACCGGTACCCTTCTGCTTGTACGGTTTGGCATTCGAACCGTTAACTTCTGCTCGGCCCTTGGTACAAGCGGTTCCGACGCGCAGATTCGCTAATTCATTGTTGATGGCGTAGTAGATCACGTCTTCGTTGACCGGAAGGCCAAATACGTTATCATCGAGATTTATTGTCCTCAGTTCCTTGCCATCGACCGAATAGACTTTCTTTTCCATCGTCTTCTCCTGTCGTTAGAATTCTTTCTTGACTGCGGACTTGATGATCAGCGTACAGTCCTTGTGACCGGGAACTGCTCCGCGTACCATTACAACCTTCAACTCCGGATCTACTTTCTGGATCCTGAGATTCTGTACAGTCACGCGCTCACGGCCCATGCGGCCAGGCATCTTTCTGTTTTTAAAGGTCCGTCCGGGATAGGTATTCTGTCCGGTACCACCGGGTTCGCGGTGAAACTTGGAACCGTGCGTAGCACGACCACCATGGAAACCCCAGCGCTTCATAACACCCTGGAAACCTTTTCCCTTGGAAGTCGCAGTAACATCCACAAAGCGGATATCATCAAATACTTCCAGACCAATCTGGTCGCCAACGGATACTTCCTTGTCGAAATCACGGAATTCCTTGAGATGGCGCTTGGGGCTTACCCCTTCAGGGAATTGTCCGGCATACGGTTTCGTAGCGCGTTCAGCCTTGATATCATCAAGACCAAGCACTACCGCGTTGTAGCCGTTCTTTTCCTCGTTTTTAAGGGACACAACCGTGTTGGGCTCGACGCGGATCACGGTTACCGGGATCAGATCACCGCTTTCGTCAAAAACCTGGGTCATGCCGATTTTCTTTGCTATCAGACCTGTCATTCTGGTCACACTCCTTGAGGTACGTCATCCCCTGATCCGGGGGACCGTCTACCCTGTATTGCTACTGCTTAATCTCGACATCCACACCGGCGGGAAGCTCAAGTTTCATGAGCGAATCCATAACTTCCGCGGAGGGCTCGATAATATCAATAAGACGCTTGTGCGTGCGCATTTCAAACTGTTCGCGCGACTTCTTGTTAACGTGCGGTGAACGAAGAACGGTTACCTTGTTGATGCGGGTAGGAAGCGGGATGGGACCCGAAACCCTGGCACCGGCTTTTTGCACCGTCTGTACAATTGCCTTGGAACTCTGATCAATCAGTTCAACATCGAATCCGCGAAGTTTTACGCGAATTTTTTCCTTAGTCATTTTTCCTCCAGACAAAGCGGTGGAATCCGCTCTCGCGGATTCCACTCGAAAGGGCTTTACAGCCCAATTTCGCTAGTACGCCTTGTTGCAATGTTACGCAATGATCTCGGTTACCTGACCGGAGGCAACGGTGCGACCACCTTCACGAACAGCAAGCTTGAGTCCCTTTTCCATGGCGATAGGGTTAATCAGCTCACCAATGATCTTGGTGTTGTCACCGGGCTTGACCATGTCAACTCCGTCAGGAAGCGTAATGGTTCCGGTAATGTCAGTTGTCCGGAAGTAGAACTGCGGGCGGTATCCGGAGAAGAACGGACTGTGACGTCCACCTTCATCCTTGGAAAGAACGTAGATCTGAGCTTCAAACTTGGTGTGGGGAGTAATCGAACCGGGCTTGGCGAGAACCTGACCGCGTTCAACTTCCTTCTTGTCAACACCACGAAGAAGAAGACCAACGTTATCACCGGCCACACCCTGATCGAGCAGCTTGTTGAACATTTCGATACCAGTTATGACAGTCTTCTTGGTATCCTTGATACCAATGATTTCAATTTCTTCGTTGAGATTGACGATACCGCGTTCGATACGACCGGTAACAACGGTTCCACGGCCGGAAATGGTGAAGATGTCTTCAATCGGCATAAGGAAGGGCTTGTCGGAAGCACGTTCGGGATCATCGAAGTAGTTATCCATTGTACTGAGGAGCTCGTCGATACACTTGGTATCGTCGGCGCTGGCGCCGTCTGCGAGTGCGTTGAACGCAGATCCCTTGATGATCGGGGTTTCGCGGTCGAAGCCGTATTCTTCAAGAACGTCGCGTACTTCTTCTTCTACGAGCTCCATGAGGTCGGGATCGTCAAGAAGATCGATCTTGTTGAGGAATACGATCATCTTGGGTACACCTACCTGGCGGGCAAGCAGAATGTGCTCGCGGGTCTGGGGCATAACGGAGTCGGGAGCGGAAACTACAAGGATCGCACCGTCCATCTGGGCCGCACCGGTGATCATGTTCTTGATATAGTCGGCGTGACCGGGACAGTCGATGTGAGCGTAGTGACGCCTGTCTGACTGATACTCCATGTGGCGGGTATTAATGGTAATACCGCGGGCTTTTTCTTCCGGTGCGTTATCAATTTCATCGTACTTGAGCAGCTTGTCACCAAACTTTTTTGCACAATGAGCAGTAATCGCAGCAGAAAGAGTGGTTTTACCATGGTCAACGTGACCGATGGTTCCAACGTTCATGTGAGGTTTAGTTCGTTCGAACTTTTCCTTTGCCATTTGATCCTCCTGAAAGATTATAGGCAAGTAATAAAATTTTCTCGCATTATCATAAACTGACGCCCATCCGGACAGTCAGGTTTATTTGAACGAGTATATACTACAGTAATCAACAACGCGGGAATTATTCGTGATTCATCAGACTGGTACGCGTGCCAAACTCGGAAGGGCAACACTTTTCATAGACGTGGGAGTTCATAGGTTTTCGAACTACCCGGCCGGAACCACCTGATCATCATCAAAAAAACTCTTCGTTCTGATGACTGGTTTGGTATCCAGAGGAAGACAGGACGGCAAGCCATCCCGCACGACAGCAATGCTGCCGATCCATACCCCTGATACCTGTTGTATATATCCATCCGTCAACGACGGCTGAAGACGATACCAAGGGCTGCGCGTTTCCTGCCAGCCGGTTTCCCGACGGCTTTACGGTCGCGCCCTGGACTCTCAAAGAACACCGAAATGACCGCATCATGAAGATGGTCATTTCAAAGTACATGAAGTTTTACACGTTAACGCGATTTTAGTCAAGTGCAATACCTTCACGGTACCGCCTATGACAAAAAAAAGGAAGAATTCCTTCCGGAATCCTCCCTTTTTCGTTTGCTCAATCGATTTCTACCATGTGGAGTTTCCGCTCTGCGGAAACTCCTGGGTAAAATTGACCGAAGGTCAATTCAAACCACGTGGAGTTTGGCAATGCCAAACTCCCTGGGTAATTTTATCGACCGAGGGTCGATAAAATTACCACCTGTAGTGGGCAAACGCCTTGTTTGCTTCGGCCATTCTGTGGGTATCTTCCTTCTTCTTGAAGGCTGTTCCCGTAGAATTGAAGGCATCAACCAGTTCCGCGGCGAGACGCTCGGCCATTTCGTGGCCGCTGCGTGAGCGGGCGGCATTGATAACCCAGCGCATGCCAAGAGCTTCGCGGCGTGAGTCGCGGATTTCTATCGGCACCTGGTAGGTAGCACCACCAACACGGCGGCTTTTAACTTCAACAAGGGGCTTTACGTTATCAAGAGCCTTGAGGAATACCTCAAGGGGCTCTTTTTCAGTTTTCGCCTTGATTTTGTCCATGGCATCGTACACGATACGCATGCTGGTGGACTTCTTGCCGTCAAGCATCATGCGGCTGACAAATTTGGAAATGACAACGCTGTGATACTTGGCGTCCGGCGCGGGCTGCCGGTCAATAGATTTCATTTTTCTTCCCATTGAACCTGCTCCTTATGCCTTGGGCCGCTTGGCACCGTATTTGGAACGACTTCTCTTGCGGTCTGCGACGCCGAGAGTATCTTTTGATCCGCGAACGATATGATACCGAACACCGGGAAGATCCTTTACACGTCCACCACGAATGAGAACAACCGAGTGTTCCTGCAGGTTGTGTCCAATACCCGGTATGTAGGCCGAAACCTCGATACCGTTACTGAGACGCACACGGGCAACCTTGCGAAGCGCCGAGTTCGGCTTCTTGGGGGTAACCGTCATGACACGGGTACATACACCGCGCCGCTGCGGGCAGGACTGAAGCGCCGGACTCTTTGTTCCGTATACAATGCGCTTCCGCCCCTGTTTGATAAGTTGGTTTATTGTAGGCACTGCCTATTCTCCTATTATTGCCGGCCAGCACTACCGGATGTTTGAAACTCAAGCGGGTTTGATACTACCCGCTAACGTACAATCCTGTCAATGCGACAGACTCATTCATTCTCGTCAGTATCGAGATATCCGTCATCTTCTACGGTTTCTGCCGCTTTTTCGAGTTTGCGCCGCTCGATAATCTCGTTCATCTGGATATCCAGGTCAACGTTCTCCTTGTCAAAGAGCTTGACGTTGCGGTATTGGCGCATGCCGGTACCCGCGGGAATAAGATGTCCGATGATGACGTTTTCCTTGAGACCCCGGAGGCTGTCGCTTACGCCGGCAATCGCCGCGTTCGTGAGAACCCTGGTTGTTTCCTGGAAAGAGGCCGCGGAGATGAACGAATCAATGTTCAGCGATGCCTTGGTAATTCCCTGGAACATGGGCCGGGCAATGGCGGGCTGTCCACCTTCGCTCATAACCCGGTTATTTTCCTCATGGAATTTATACTTGTCGATCTGCTGTCCATAGATAAAACGGGTATCTCCTACCGCGACAATCTCGACCTTCCGGAGCATCTGGCGAACGATAACACCAATATGTTTGTCGTTGATCGCAACACCCTGGAGACGGTACACCTGCTGGATTTCATCCATAAGGTAGTTCTGCAGGGCATTTTCACCGGATATCGAAAGAATGTCGTGCGGGCTGAGCGCGCCGTCGCAAAGCTGTTCTCCGGATTCAACCGTATCCCCGTCGCGGACGAGCAAGCGCTTGCCCATGGGAACGAAGTGCTTGAATTCCTTTCCATACTGGTCGCGAACGATAACCACGCGCTTGCCCTTGAGAATTCCCTTGAAGGATACAATACCGGAAATCTGCGCAAGAACAGCCGGATTTTTGGGCTTTCGGGCTTCAAAGAGCTCGGAAACCCGGGGAAGACCACCGGTAATATCCTTGGTTTTTGCCGATTCCTTGAGCATCTTGGCGATAATGGTACCGGCCTTGATCGGAGTCTTTTCATCCACCAGAAGATAGGATCCACCCGGCAGATAATAGGAACCGATGGTGTTACCGGACTCGTCGGTAATGAGTATGCGGGGCTGTTTGGTATCAAGCTGGAACTCGCTGATACGTTTTTCAACACGTCCGGTTTCCTCGTCAAGTTCTTCGCTCAGGGTACTGCCCGGAATAATGTCTTCATAGTGAACATAACCGTTGTATTCGCAGATTATCGGTTCGGAGAACGGATCGAAGAACGCGATTGACTCGTTGGCGTCAACAAAGTCGCCTTCCTTGACTACAATCTCGGAACCGTTACGAATTTTGAGTTTCTGGTCATGGCTAACGAGGTATATCTTGTCTTTGCGGACTACTACGTAGGCGATGTCGGTGGAAAGAACTTCCTTGCCGCCGCTGACATACAACGGTTCATCCTTGAGTACGCGGTGGCCGTCTTCGACTAGCACCTTGTCTTTCGGCGCAATGTCAAATTGGCGGATCACCTTGTTGGCAACGATGAGACCCTTGCGGGTAAACAGGAGGTTCCCATTGTCGAGCATGACGCTCGCACCGGTTATTTCCTTGATGATTACCGGGAACTTGAGAACGATGCGGTTTTCTTCGCTGATCTTGGTAGCAGTACCACCAACGTGGAACGTACGCATGGTAAGCTGAGTACCCGGCTGTCCGATTGACTGGGCCGCGATAATACCGACGGCTTCCCCGATCTCGATAATCTTGTTCTGGGCGAGGTTTCGTCCGTAACACTTGACGCACACACCATGCTTGGATTCACAGGTAAGAACGGTACGCAGTTTTACCGATTCAACACCGGCGGCCTCAATCTCAACCGCCTTATCGTCAGTTATGTATTCGTTTACATCGATAATGATGTCGCCGGTAATGGGATGCACGACCCGCTCAAGCGTGTAGCGTCCGCGAATGCGGTCGGAAAGCATCTCGACGATTTCATCGCCATCCTTGATGGCAGTGTACTCGATACCATTGATGGTTCCGCAATCTTCCTCATTTACAACCACATCCTGCGCGATATCAACAAGACGACGGGTAAGGTATCCGGCGTCCGCGGTTTTAAGCGCAGTATCGGCGAGACCCTTGCGGGCACCGTTCGTGGAAATGAAGAATTCGATAACGGTAAGACCTTCCTTGAAGTTCGACCGGATGGGAAGCTCGATAATGTCGCCGTTCGGCTTGGCCATAAGACCACGCATACCGGCAAGCTGACGAATCTGGTTGCGGCTACCGCGCGCACCGGAGGTTGCCATCATATAGATAGTATTGAAACCGGCCTTGTCGTTCTCGAGCGTCTTCATCATGATGTTGGTGAGCTCTTCGTTGGTCTTTGACCATACCTCAACAACACGGTTATACCGTTCATCCTGGGTTATATGTCCCTGCTGGTACTTTTTGTGGATGGACGCGACTTCCTTGTTGGCGCTCTCGATCATGTCCGTTTTTTCCGGAGGAACGAGAATGTCATCCATACTGAGGGTCGCACCGAAGAAGGTCGCGTATTTGTACCCCGTTGCCTTGAGGGCGTCGAGCATCTGGACGGTAAGCCAGGGACCCTGGGCAAGGTGCACTTCCTCAATGAGCTTGCGAATCTGTTTGTCGTCCAGGGTGACATTGGTAAAGGGGACCTTGTCCGGCATGGCCTCGTTAAAGGCCAGGCGGCCGGCGGTTGTTTCCACCAGAGCGCCGCGATAGGTTACCGTGATGAGCGACTGCCAGCCAATTGACCCGGCTTCAGCCGCCATCATGACCTCGTTTACATCGGTAAAACGATGACCGGTTCCCTTTCCTTCGGGCTTGATCTTGGTCAGATAGTACAGACCGAGAACCATGTCCTGCGAGGGATACACAATGGACTTTCCGTTCGCGGGGTCGAGGAGGTTCCGGCTTGAAAGCATGAGGTTCCAGCATTCCATCTGAGCCGCCTGGGTAAGAGGCACATGAACGGCCATCTGGTCACCGTCGAAGTCGGCATTGAACGCGCGACATACGAGGGGGTGCAGCTTGATGGCCTTGCCCTCTACGAGAACCGGCTCGAAGGCCTGGATTCCGAGGCGGTGAAGCGTGGGTGCGCGGTTAAGCATAACCGGATGCTCGCTTACCACTTCGTCCAGAATGGCGAATACTTCGGGAGATTCCTGCTCAACAAGGAGCTTTGCTTTCTTGATATTGTAGACAACATCCTTGTCCACCAGACGCTTCATGATAAAGGGCTTGAACAGCTCGAGCGCCATCTTGGTGGGGAGTCCGCACTGCCAGAGCTTGAGCTCGGGACCGACGACGATTACGGAACGTCCGGAGTAGTCAACACGCTTTCCGAGCAGGTTCTGGCGGAAACGCCCCTGCTTTCCCTTGAGCATGTCCGAAATGGACTTGAGGGGCCGGTTCGACGCACCCTTGATAACGCGCTTGCGCTTGGAGTTGTCGAACAGGGCGTCCACCGCTTCCTGCAGCATGCGCTTTTCGTTGCGAATGATGATGTCGGGAGCGTTCAGGCTCATGAGCCGCTTGAGACGGTTGTTCCGGTTGATAACCCGGCGGTAGAGGTCGTTGAGATCGCTCGTGGCGAAACGGCCTCCGTCAAGCTGGACCATGGGCCGCAGTTCCGGCGGAATAACCGGGATTACATCGAGAATCATCCAGGCAGGCTTGTTTGTCGAGGCGCGGAAGTTTTCCACGATCTCGATGCGCTTGAGCAGACGCTTGTCGCTCTTCGCGCCCTTTTCGATCATCTTGGTGCGCAGCTCGGTGGCAAGTTCGTCAAGATTGAGGTTCTCGAGCAGTGTCTTGATCGCCTCGGCGCCCATACCGGCGGTAAAGGGGCCGCCGTAGCGCTCCATGGCCTCGTGGTATTCTTCCTCGGTGAGGAGTTGGTTCTTTTTAAGGTCGGTATCACCCGGTTCGATAACGATGTATTTTTCGTAGTAGAGTACTGACCGGAGCGCGATAACCTGAAGATCAAGAAGAAGCCCAATGCGGCTCGGCACCGATCGGTAATACCAGATATGGGAAACCGGAGCGGCGAGCTCGATATGGCCCATGCGCTCGCGGCGAACCTTGAAATGGGTTACTTCAACACCGCAGCGGTCGCAAATAACACCCTTGTACCGGATGGATTTGAACTTTCCGCAATAGCATTCCCATTCCTTCGTCGTTCCGAAAATACGTTCGCAGAATAATCCGTCCTTTTCGGGACGAAGCGTACGGTAGTTGATCGTTTCAGGCTTCTTGACCTCTCCATACGACCATGCGCGGATGGTCTCCGGAGAGGCAAGTTTTATTGTCAGACTGTCAAAATCCTGAATATCTCTCATATCTGTTCCTTTTAGAAGTTGGACCCGGCTTTGGTAATCAGTTCCTCATCACGTTCGGTAAGCGGAATCTGCTTGCCCTTGGCGTCGAAAATGGTGAAATCGAGCGCAAGGCCGCGAAGCTCCTGCACAAGAACGTTAAAGGATTCGGGTACACCGGCCGCAGTGGACGGCTCGCCTTTCACAATCGATTCATAAATCTTCGAGCGGCCGTTCATATCGTCGGACTTGATGGTCAACAGCTCCTGGAGTGTATTCGCGGCGCCGTAGGCTTCAAGCGCCCACACTTCCATTTCACCAAGACGCTGGCCGCCGAACTGTGCCTTACCGCCGAGGGGCTGCTGGGTAACGAGGGAGTACGGACCGGTGGACCGGGCGTGCATCTTGTCGTCTACCAGGTGGTGCAGCTTCATGAAGTAAATTACACCGACGAATACCGGGTTGTCGAACGGAACACCGGTGCGTCCATCCCGCAGAATTACCTTCGAGTTCGCGGGAATCCCGGACTTTACGAGTTTTTCTTCTATCATTTCGTTTGACGGCGACTGGAAGACCGGAGATTCGTACCATTCGTCGAGACGAATTCCCGCAAGCCCGAGTTCCGACTCCATGATCTGCCCGATATTCATACGGGACGGAACACCGAGCGGGTTCAGACAGATATCAAGCGGGGTGCCGTCTTCCATGTACGGCATGTCTTCTTCCGGCAGAATGCGGGCAACGATACCCTTGTTTCCGTGGCGTCCGGCCATCTTGTCGCCTTCACGCAGCTTACGCTTGGTAGCGATAAGAACCTTGACCACTTCATCGACGCCGGGATTAAGATCATCGCCTTCGGCGCGCTTGAGGCGCTGAACGTCGATAATGGTTCCTTCAACACCGTGCGGAACACGGAGCGACGAATCCCGAACTTCTTTGGCTTTTTCGCCGAAGATGGAGTTCAGGAGCTTGAATTCGGGAGTGGTATCGGTTTCGCTCTTGGGAGTAACCTTACCGATGAGAATGTCGCCCGAGCGGACCTTCGCGCCAATGCGGATGATACCTTCGGCGTCGAGGTTGTCCAGACTCTTCTCGCTGGTATTGGGAATGTCCCGGGTGAGCTTTTCCGGTCCGAGTTTGGTTTCCCGCACTTCGGTATTGAATTCCTTGATGTGGATGGACGTGAACATGTCTTCCTTGACCACACGGCGGGAAATGAGGATGGCGTCTTCGTAGTTGTACCCGTTCCACGGAACGAATCCGACCAGAATGTTCCGACCGAGCGCAAGTTCACCGTGCCAGGTTGCAGGCCCGTCCGCAAGGGGGGTACCAACTTCAACCTTCTGTCCGACAAGAACTACCGGCCGCTGATGATAACAGGTGTCCTGGTTGGTGCGCTGGTACTTGAGCAGGGGATATTCATCCCGGTCAGCACCCTTGGCGCCGGCGGGCTTTATAACGATCTTGTCCGCGGATACGTATTCGACCGTTCCCGCGCGCTTTGCCTTGATCAGTACACCGGAATCGTAGGCGCATTTCTGCTCCATACCGGTACCGACACGGGGCGGCTCGGGGAACACCAGCGGTACTGCCTGGCGCTGCATGTTCGATCCCATGAGCGCGCGGTTTGCGTCGTCGTGCTCAAGGAAGGGAATGAGGGACGCTGAAACGGAAATGATCTGTTTCGGCGATACGTCCATATACTGGATGTCCTGGGGCGGCCGGGTGGTGTAATCACCCTGACGGCGGCAGGAAATCTGCTGAGCAGTGAACTTGTCCTTGTCGTCCATGGCGGTTGAAGCCTGCGCGATGTAATACTTGTCTTCGTCCATGGCCGAGAGATACTCGATCTCGCGGGTCGCGGCACCGTTCACAACCTTTACATACGGAGCTTCCAGGAAGCCGTAATCATTGACCCGGGTATAGTTCGCAAGCGAAACAATGAGACCGATGTTCGGACCTTCCGGTGTTTCAATGGGGCACATGCGTCCGTAGTGGGAATAGTGAACATCGCGAACCTCGAATCCGGCGCGGTCGCGGGAAAGACCGCCGGGACCGAGCGCGTTGAGGCGCCGCTTGTGGGTAAGTTCGGCGAGCGGGTTTACCTGATCCATGAACTGGGACAGCTGGCTGGATCCGAAGAATTCCTTTATCGCGGCCACAACCGGTTTAATGGAAATGAGATCCTGCGGCTTTATGGTCTCGGTTTCCTTGAGACTCATGCGCTCCTTGGCAATGCGTTCCATCCGCGAAAACGCGGTCTTGAGCGTATTGGTCATGAGCTCGCCGACCGACCGGATACGGCGGTTGCCGAGGTGATCTATATCATCTATGGATTCATCGCCCACATACACCTTGATGAGGAATTTCATGGTGGCGATAATGTCGTCTTTTACCAGCGTGTCGTCCGCAAACGGTTCGGCGTAGTCGAACTTTTTGTTGAGCTTGTACCGTCCCACCCGACCGAGGTTGTAGCGCCGGGTAGAGAAGAACATTGAAGCAAGATCTTTTTCCGCAGCCTCTATGGTTATGGGCTCTCCGGGCATGAGCACGGAATAGACTGCGGTAAGCGCGTCTTCCCGGGTCGGTTCGTCGCTTTCAACATCCTTGCCGGAAAAGCGGATTTCTTCCCGTTCAAAACAGTTGATAATCATGGGAGAATCGAGAGACCCTTCAGCCTCAAAATCGATGACGGTAATTTCACCAACCTTGTTCTGAACGAGCTCGTCGAGATTGTGCGGGTGCATTTTCTCGCCGGCGCGGTACAGTTTCTTTTGTTCTCCGTCCTCACCGGTAATGAAAACATTACGGGCAAGTACACGGCCAACAAGCTTGTCCTGCTTCGCGCGGTCAGTGCTCACCTTTACTTTCTTCGAGACATAGAAACAGTCAATTATTTCTTCGCGGGTTTCATACCCGAGCGCCCGCAGGAACAGGGTTCCCAGGATGCGCTTTTTCCGGTCAATTTTCGCGTAAACGAGTTCCTTTTTCTGATCAATTTCGAACTCGAGCCAGCTTCCGCGGTACGGGATGATACGACTCGAGTACACCCCCTTCTCATGGGAGAAAATTACACCGGGTGAACGGTGAATCTGCGAAACGACGACACGTTCCGCCCCGTTGATGATGAAGGTTCCGCGATCGGTCATGAGCGGAATGTCGCCCATGTATATATCTTTCTGACGGATTTCTCCGGTTTGCTGAAAAATCAGGTTGATGCGCGCCTTGAGAGGCACCGCGAAGGTGAGACCCTTCTGCTTGCATTCCAACTCGGAAAACTTGATATTTTGCTCATCGAGCTCATAGAATTCGTACTCAAGAAGCATGTCACCGTTCGGGCTTTCGATCGGAAACGTTGAACGAAACACTTCTTCCAGACCCAACCCTTCCGAAGAAACCTCGGAACGCGACGGATCACGCTGAAGGAATTTACTGTACGACGAAAGCTGAATGTCAATGAGGTCAGGCAAATCCATGAAATTACGGATATCTTTGCCGATATACTGACGGTTGATCGCTTCATTTCTTGCGAACATCCCTTACCCCCTAAAAACGGTATAAACACATGACGGGTTACAAAACGGCTTTCTGCACCCTGAAGACTGCAAAAAGGGTCCCGCCAAAAACTGGCAGGAGCCCTTCGGGAAAAAACTGCGATGCGAGTGTCCGGCCGCCGGGGCCGGACCGGTTTCAAAATCAGGCAATCTCTACCACACCACCGGCAGCGGTGATGGATTCCTTGATCTTGTTGGCTTCATCCTTGGAAACATTTTCCTTGAGGGGCTTGGGAGCGCCTTCAACGAGATCTTTTGCTTCCTTGAGACCGAGGCCGGTAACGGTGCGGACTTCCTTGATAACGGAAATCTTCTTGTCGTCGGCAGAAAGGCCCTTGAGGGTAACGGTGAATTCGGTCTGCTCTTCAGCAGCAGCACCGGGAGCTGCTCCGCCGGCTGCAACAGCCACGGGAGCCGCAGCGGTTACGCCGAACTTCTCTTCCATTGCCTTTACGAGTTCGGAAATTTCCACGATGGTCATTTCCGCGATCGCATCCAGAATCTGTTCATTAGTTAAAGCTGCCATATTATCTTCTCCTTGAGTTTTCATTCCGGTTCAACTGAACCGCGCTCCGTACGCACATCTGTTTGCCGGAGCAGTTATTACGCATGGCCAGGACGACAGCTCGGGGAACTCGCGTTCCTACGAAGCCTGGACCATGACCGAGTTATGCTTCCGCTTTCTGATCGGCAACAGCCTGCAGCGTACGTACAAACTTGGATGTAGCAGCCTGCATTGTCGACATAAGCATTGCGATAAGATCGTTTCGTCCGGGAAGTTTTGAAAACTGCTCGATCTTAGCCGCATCATAGATTTCGCCGTCAACAAGCGCGCCCTTTACAACGAGCGCGGGAGCTTCCTTGGCGAATTCAAAAAGAATCTTTGCAACGGTATTGGGTTCCTTCTCGGAAAGCGCAATAGCCGTAGGTCCAATCAGAAATGAGGACACATCCGCGGATTTCATTTCTTCGAAGGCTATGCGTGCAAAATTGTTTTTCACAACCTTGTACGTACAACCATTCTCGCGAAGCTTGTTCCGCAGATCGGTGATCTGGCTGACGGTAAGCCCGCGGTATTCGGTAAAAATGTAATCCTGGACAGACTCGAAACGAGCCTTGATATCCGCAATGGCGGCGGTCTTGGCCGCCTGTTCTTTCTTTGCAATTATTGCCATGATTACTCTCCTGCCTTATAGGCTACCCAGACACCGGGGCCCATACTGGAACTGACCGAGACAGACTGCACGAAGTCAGCCTTGGCGTCAGTCGGTTTCTTGCGCATCATTTCGGCAAGGAACGCTTCAATATTTCCGGCAATCTTGTCCGCATCCATGGAAACCTTGCCAACCGGGAGGTGAATAACCCCGGTCTTGTCGGCGCGGAACTCCACACGGCCCTTCTTGAGCTCGTTGATCGCGGCGGCGATATCGTTGGTTACGGTACCGGTCTTGGGATTGGGCATGAGACCCTTGCGTCCAAGAACCATACCGAGACGGCCAACGTCTTTCATCATGTCGGGGGTAGCAACGGCAATGTCGAAATCGAGCCAGCCGCCCTTAACCTTTTCGATGTATTCATCGGCGCCGGCAAATGCGGCTCCGGCATCCAGAGCTTCCTGTACCCGGTCTTCCTTGCAGAATACGAGTACTTTCTTTTCACCCCGGAACTGATTCGGGAGCACAACCGTGTCGCGGACCGTCTGGCTCTTGCCGAGCTTCAGGTTGACATGCACTTCAACGGTTTCATCGAACTTGGCAAACTTGATTTCCTTTACCACTTCGAGAGCCTGCTGAAGGTCATACTGCCGGGTTGCGTCATACTTCTTGAGTGCTTCGCGATAATTTTTTCCGTGTTTCATATTAGCGCTCCACCTCTACACCCATGCTGCGAGCGGTACCGGCAACAATCTTTTTTGCGGCTTCAATATCATTGGCATTGATATCGGGCATCTTGACTTTTGCGATTTCCTCGAGCTTTGCCTTGGAAAGCACGGCGACCTTGTCGGTAACCGAGTTGCCGGCTCCCTTCTCGATGCCGCATGCCTTCTTGATGAGCACGGCAGCGGGCGGCGTTTTCAGGATAAACGTAAACGTCTTGTCCGAATACACCGAGATGACAACCGGAATGATCAATCCCGGTTCCATGGACTTTGTGCGGTCATTGAACTGCTGCACAAACTGGGGAGCACTGACGCCATGAGGGCCAAGCGCAGGACCAACGGGCGGTGCAGGTGTTGCCTTTCCCGCCGGGCACTGGAGCTTGATCAGCGTCGTGATCTTCTTCTTTGCCATAGTGTTCTCCTATCTGGTAATAGCGGGGCACATCCGTAACACGGCTGTGGAAATCCTTTACGGATTCCAACCCCTCCCATATGTAAGAACAAGTGAATAAACGGGGTTTATTCACCTATCTTGCATGTTAGACTTTCTCAACCTGTAACAGATCAACTTCAACCGGAGTTGCCCGGCCGAAAATACCTACCATTACCTTGAGTTTGTTTCGTTCAAGATTGACTTCCTCAATGGTTCCAGTAAACGAATCAAAGGGACCGTCGATAATCTTGACCGATTCGCCGACAGAAAAGGACTGTTTGACCCGGGGAGCTTTTTCTCCCTTGATTTCGCCGGCCTTCTGCAGAATTGCTTTCGCTTCATCGGAACTGATGGGCTGCGGCTTCACACCGCCGGGCGTTCCGACAAAACCGGTAACACCCTGTATCTTGCGGATTACGGAACAGGTTGCCTTCCAACCGAGATCGGGTAAATCCATTTCCACCAGGATGTACCCGGGAAGAAATTTCTTGGTTACATTCCGCTTTTTTCCGTCTTTAACCTCTACAACTTCTTCAAGAGGAACTTTGATGTCAAGGAGGATTTCAGCCGAAAGATCACCATTCTCGATGAGGGAACGAATTGTTTTTTCTATTTTATTCTCATACCCCGAATAGGTATGCAGAATGTACCAGCCTTTTGCCATTATAAACGCCTAGAAAACAAGGTTTACACCGGCCATGAGTACAGCGTCAAGAAAACCCAAAAGAAATGCGATGATAATTGTTGAAACCACAACTACCTTGACGGATGAGATTACATCTTCGCGGGTCGGCCAGACAACCTTGCGGAGTTCGCCGACACAGTCTTTTCCAAACTGGACGATTTTCGACATACCAGTCCACCTATTACCTATAGTTTTTCTGCGCAAGCCTGAACAAACGCACCAGCGACAGGCTTACCGGGAAGGCCGCCCGCGCGGCCATCCGGCTAAAACAGGCCAGGCAGGACTCGAACCCGCAACATTCGGTTTTGGAGACCGACGCTCTACCATTAGAGCTACTGACCTGGGAAACCGGGAAAGCCTTTTCCAAAGCGCTCCGGGCTTCCCGGGAAAACTCCCGCCAGGGAGCCTTCCTCCGGAAAATTACTTGACCTTTGTTTCCTTGTGCAGCGTATGCTTGCGGTCAAACGGACAATACTTGTTCAGTTCAAGTTTTCCCTGGGTATTTTTCCGGTTCTTCTTGGTTGTATAGTTCTTTCGTTTGCATTCCGAGCACTGCAACGCGATGATTTCTACGGCAGTTTTTTTAGCCATTATAGTCCCCTTATCTTCGGTAAAAAAATGATAGTAAAAGAGCTCCCGAGCGGGATCGAACCGCTGACCTCAACCTTACCATGGTTGCGCTCTGCCGACTGAGCTACAGGAGCATTACAAGATTGCGCATCAAAGTGGCAAAGATGCTTGGCTAACGTATCAAAGAGCACCGGATTTGTCAAGCGATTGCCCGGCGGATCGGGAAAAAAGCGCGGGATAGCCAAAGAGGAAACTTGTCACTATAGTATACCCATGAAATGGGCTCTTGTCTTGTCCGGCGGCGGCGCTCGCGGACTGGCACACATTGGCGTACTCGAAGCGCTTGAAGAATATGGTGTTCCCGCGCCGTCTCTCATCGTTGGCTGCTCCATGGGCGCAGTGATCGGCGCACTGTACGCATCCGGGGTTTCAACCCGTGAAATGCGCGACTTCCTGTCCCCGCCGTTCGACGTTTCGGACATCATTGGAGAAACGGCCCGTTCGGTGTTTCACGGCCCCATCAATCGGGTATTTCAGTTCGGGAAGGGCCTCGTCAACCTTTTTACAGCCGACGGCATGGACTCCGGTCAGAAAATGTTCGATCTGCTTGCGGAACGTACCGGAAATGCGACGTTCGACAGACTTCCGATACCCTTTGCCTGCAACGCGACGGACCTCATTACCGGCGACGAAGTGCTTCTGGACAGCGGTAACGTAGCTCTGGCGGCACGCGCTTCGGCATCATTCCCCGGCGTATTCTCCCCCGTCCGGCAGGATACCCGCCTCCTTGCCGACGGATTCATGACCCACAACACACCGGTGTGGATAGCGCGAAAGAAGGGCTACCGGAATGTTCTCGCGGTCTACCTCGACGACTTCAACCGGTTCCCCGAAGCCCGCCGAAAGTCCGTATTCGACATCCTGCTGCGGGCCATGGACTGCGCCGTCCGCCAGAAACGCCTGCAAAGGCGGGATTATCCCACGGCGGCGATTTTCGCGGACAATGACCGCCAGCCCTTCGATTTTGAAAAACCGCTGGAACAGGTGAATTTTGGGCATACTGCCGCGACGGATCAGAAAAACGTCCTGGAGGGCTTTTTCTCACAAGGAATTTCCGGGTATAGTGCCCGTATCGTTCTCGCACAACGTGAGCGGAAAAGGAGCAGACCGTGAGAAGTCTCGACACACGCATCGACAGGATCCTCGAAAGTTACTCAAACCTCGGGGGCATCAATCTGGCGGACTCGCACAACTTTCCCAATCGGGCAAGCGTCATTGCCGTACTGACGGACATAGAAAACGTCATTTTTCCCGGCATCCGGGAAGACTTTGTTCTCGACACGGACACCCTGCGCTTTGTGACCGGCGAACGTCTCCACCGGATTGTCCGTAATCTGACCAACGAAGTGCTCAAGGCAATCAAGTATATATGCACTAAGGAACAGCGGGACGGAACCGGCTGCTACAAGTATTCAGAGCAAATTATTCTGGCTCTGATCGACGAGATCCCGGAACTCCGGCGCCTCTCCTGCACCGACGCGAACGCGGCCCTGGAGGGAGATCCCGCAGCCCGCAGCACGGAAGAAGTAATCCTTTCCTATCCGGGCGTTGAAGCGCTCATGGTGCACCGGGTCGCGCACTTCCTGCATACAAAAGGCGTACCCATCGTACCCCGCATCATGAGCGAATATGTACATGGAAGAACCGGGATCGATATCCACCCCGGCGCCACAATCGGCGAAGAATGTTTTATCGATCACGGAACTGGAGTCGTTATTGGGGAAACCTGTGTAATCGGGCGTCACGTGAAAATTTATCAGGGCGTAACGCTCGGCGCGCTCAGCGTAAAGAAAGATTATGCCGACCGCAAGCGCCATCCAACTATAGAAGATAACGTGACCATTTACGCCGGGGCGACCATTCTCGGCGGGAAAACCGTTATCGGTGAAGGAAGCATAATCGGCGGAAACACCTGGATTACGGCGTCCGTGGCCCCGAAAAGCAAAATTTACAACTGTGTAGTATGAACCTCCCCAGGGATGTACGTTTTATTGACGTCCTCCTCATTGCCGCGGCGCTCGCCGCCGCGGTTTTTCTGGGAATTCAGGTATATTCGGGCAATTCGGCGTCCCCGGTTCTCATCATAGAGTCGCCGGACGGCCGCTGGATGTATCCGGCGGACAGTTCCGTCGAGACCGACATTCCCGGCCCGCTCGGGATGACTCATGTCGTGCTGGAAAACGGGGCTGCCCGTATAACCGACTCTCCCTGTCCCAACCGCACCTGCATTGCGTCGCCGCCCATTTCCCGGCCCGGTACCTGGTCCGCCTGCCTCCCCAACCGCGTCCTCATCAGAATCGACGGCCACGATCCCTCTGCCCTGGACGCCATAGGCCACTAGAGTCAAAAAATTCGCATTTTTCACCCGTCCCGTGCCGATAATTGAAGCGGTGAAGTGTCCTTTCACCGGATTTTGATTTGGATTTTACCGCCAAGAGGAATACAATTAAACCAGGAGCGCCGATGAAATTCTCCGGATGTCGCAATTCTATTCCATTAATAATACTCATGTTGCTTGTTCCTGCCGGTATGGCGGCGCAGATAACTCCCGATTCGGTATCCATTGCCGTGGACCCCTACATAAGTGCGGCGGAATACACCGCCGGATTCGATATAACCGTAACCTTTCCTTCGGACCCGGTAGCCGGTGTGGTACGGCTCTATGCGAACGGCATGGGACCGCTTACCTCCGCAGCAGTTATCGGCGGAGTGACAACCTATGTCATTCCGGTTAACGAGGCCCTGTATCCCGCGGCAACGGATGGAACCTATAACATAACCGCACGGCACTTGACCGGCGCGGTTGAATCCGGCGACAGCCCTATAGAAACCATATATCTTGACCGCACGTTCCCGACGATCTCGGCCCTCGGAATACAATCCAGCCGGGGCAGCGGAACCATAGCGACAAGCGGCGATACCATAACAGTGGAACTCACCTCCAATGAAGACATATACACACTTGATGTAACGTCCGTAGTTGGAGAGGCCACGGCGGGTTTAACCACGACAGCAGCGTCAGCCACATACACGGCAACCGGACTTCCCGGCGGGGATATCGCGTTCACCGGAAACTTCACCGACCGCGCGGGAAACGAAGTAGCATTTGACAATACGGACATAACCGATGCAAGTTACGTGTGCTACGCCCGAACCATGACCTGGACCGGCGCAACGGGAGACTGGGACGATCCGACAAACTGGTCCTGGGCGGGAAATACATCCATCGAACCGCCGTCGGAAGTGGACAATGTTGAAATAACCAACGCGGGAACCCCGCCCCTTCTTGCCGGCGCGTCTACCATAAATAACCTCACGGTAACCTCCGGCACGCTTACGTTGAATGCAGCCCTTACCGTGAACGGCGTTCTTGATAATCAATCGGTCATCGAAATAACTTCTGCCGGATCAATCAATATATCGGACAACAACAGCGGCACCTTCCGTTATTCGGCCGGGGGCGGAACGATTCCTGCGCTTTCGGGCTATAACAATCTCGAAGTATCGGCTTCTTCATGGACTGCGGGAGGAGGGCTTTCCATTGCGGGAAACCTGACCGTGAACGCAGGGTCAACGCTCACCCTCAACGGAGACCTTAGCGTTTCAGGTGCTATCACAAACGATGGCACGATCGCGGTAGGCGTAAATACGGTTACTGCCGGTTCAATAACAGGTGGCGGAGAGGTTGCCATTTCAACCGGGACCATCAATGCGGGGGGTACTAGTACTATCACAACGCTTACTGTTTCCGGCGGTCCTGCAATATTGAACGGTACAGGGACAGTACTTACTATTGCAGATGATCCTGACGGCGCGATCCAGACTAGCGGCACGGTTACGCTGAACGGAACGGCATTTACCGACATTACCAATTCAGGCGATCTCACCCTTGCAAACCCGGCGACTCTTTCAGGGAACTTGGATGTGACCGGGGGAACACTTACTCACGGTGCGAACCTCACCGTGAACGGCGACCTCACCCTTACCGGAACTCTTTCCTCCGGCGCGAATGACGTTACTGTTACCGGAGACATAACCGGTGCGGGCGCCTGGACGGCAGGAGCCGGTACCGTTACCGTTGGCGGCAACTTTGGCGCTACCAACTTTACCCAAGCCGGTGGAACGCTCTTGCTCAACGGCACGACCGGGTCTTTCAATCCAGGCGGTCCACTTAGCTCTCTCGAACTCGGCGCCGGAGCGGATGTTACCTTGAGCGACGATATCACCTTGAACGGCAACCTCACCGTCGGCGGAACGTTTTCCACCGGCACGAATGCCATTACCATTGACGGCACCACGACCGGTGCGGGCGCC
>MWCL01000005.1 GCA_002070025.1 Spirochaetes bacterium ADurb.Bin215 | reverse complement strand
CGGTCGAGTCTCCGCCCGAGGAATCGCAGGAAATTCCCGTCATCATGATACAGAGTACGGCCGCCAACAGCGTAACCGGTACGCGAAATAATCTGACATGCATGAATGCCTCCTTACCTATGGAAAACAAGGCAAGTGTAGCGCAAAGCGGGAGAAAATCAGGCTTTTTCCGGTATTTCTATCCGCTCGACGGATATCGCCCGGCGGCTTTCTGGATCAACGGTAACCACAAGGCCCCGGAGGGCTCCCGGGGTCTCCGGCAGTTCCATCCGGTAGAGAACCTGGGTGATGTTCCGTTTGATGGCCGATTCGGGATCCACCCCGATTACGGAACGGATCGGTCCGGTCATGCCGAGGTCGGTAACAAACGCGGTACCGCCGTCCAGGATCCGTTCATCGGCGGTTTGCACATGGGTGTGCGTTCCGGCCACGGCAGCAACCCGCCCCGCGAGATACAGGGCGAGAGCTTCTTTTTCACGAGTCGATTCCGCGTGAAAGTCGATCAGGATTACCGGCGGTTTTTCTTCGGCGTTCCACGTGGAAACAGCGGTGTCTGCCGCCCGGAACGGACAGTCGAGCGGGGTCATTTCTTCCCGACCCTGTACGTTCAACACGGCATACCGAATACCGTTCTTTTCAAAAACGCCCGATCCGCGTCCGGGAGGCGCATTGTCGTATTCTTCAATCGGCGGCGGGAAATTGGCCGGACGAAGCAGCTGCGGCATTTCCGCGAGCGCCGGCCAATAGTCGCGTTTTTCGAAGCTGTGGTTCCCGCCGGTGATTACGTCGGCTCCGGCGGCAAGCAGACGCAGGGCATCGGGTCCGGATATACCGGTACCGCCCGTCGCGTTTTCTCCATTCAGAACGCAAAAATCGATCGAAGCGTCACGTAAAAAGGAAGGAAGAATTGTTTCCGCGCAACGAAGCCCGACGGGACCAAAAACGTCCCCTCCGAGGAAAATGCGAATCTGTGTGTTACTCATGTGAATAGGCCGCCGTTCTGAGACTTTCAATAATGCCCGCGCGCCAGGGAACCTTCCGGTCCTCGAGCGCAGCTATGGTTTGTTCAATGTTGTAGGGTATGCGGATAACCTCGAATTCAGCGAATCCCGGTCCGAGCCGGACTAGTCCGAACGAGGCACGGTTGTCTCCGTCCAGCGGTTTGCCGAGACTTCCCGGGTTCAAAATCCGGGAACCATGCAGGGTTTCGTTGCGGGGAACATGGGTGTGTCCGCACAGGTACACGGTCCCTTCTTCGGCACGGTCCACGGACAGGGTCATCTCGTCCGTATCAGGATTCCCGTGAGTAACGACGACGTTCCATCCGTCCGCCTGAAACCGATGTACGGGTTTCAGGGACGCGAGCCAGGCATGATTTTCCGGTGTTAGCTGGTCATGCGTCCACCGGACATGATCCATGGCACCGGGTTCGGAAAAATAGGGGTTTGCCTGAAGCAACGCGTCGTCAATGACATAGCGGTCATGATTGCCCCGAAGAAATACTGACGAGGTGTCGGCGGACAGACGGGCGACGGTTTCACCGGGATACGGACCGAGGCTCACATAGTCGCCCAGATATATCCTCGGAAAGCCGGCAAGGCCGTGACCTTCGAGGTAGGCATAAAAAGCTTCCAGAGCGGGGAGGTTTGCGTGTATATCCGAAGCCAGCACGAAGGTCATCTGGCAATGAGTATACTCCGGATCCCGCATGTTTTCAATTCACACATCAGCCTTGTCCTGCCGCCGCTCCACCGGTATAGTGGTTTCATGAACAGATCTTGCCGCGGTTTTCCCGCCATCCCCGTGAGGCTCATACCGGTACTGGCCGTGCTTGCCGCCGCCGTACTCATGGCGGGCTGTTCGCCCCGGAAGGAGTCCCGGACAGTCCGGGATACGCTCCGCATCGTTTCGCTGTCTCCGGCGGCAACGTCAATCTTGCATGATCTTTCCCTCACCGAATCCCTTGTCGGCATTGACCGGTGGTCGGCGCCCCTCCAGGGGGTTCCCGACGGTCTTGCCGTATTCGACATGATCAACCCCGACGCGGAACGCGTCATGGCGCTCGAACCGGACATCATCTTCGTTTCGTCAATGACCCGCGACGCAACCGGCCGGGATCCATTCAAACCGTTTTCCGAACGTGGCATGGCCGTACACTACATTCCGGTCAGCGAAAGTCTCGACGCGATCAGGCGCGATGTCCGTTTCATTGCCGAAGCCTGCGGCGCGCCGGAGTCCGGCGAATCCCTGGTCGGAGCCATGGACGCCACGCTCCGGCGGATTTCCCGGATTGTAGCAACAATTCCGGAAGATAAGAGAAAGCGGGTATACTTTGAAATAGGCGCGGGGTCAAAACTTTACAGTTTCGGCAGCGGAGTATATCTGGACGAACTGGTGTGCGCCGCCGGCGGAAAAAACATTTTCGCCGGGGAGTACGGCTGGATCGCCGTTCACGCGGAGCAAATCCTGGCCCGGGATCCGGAAATAATTCTTACCAATGTACCGGATGCTGGAGCCGCAGCGGAAATCGTCTCACGTCCCGGCTGGGATGCGCTCAAGGCAGTCAGGGAACGGCACGTGTATGCGATAGATCACGGGGCAAGTTCACAACCCGCACCGTCGGTTATCCGTGCGCTTGAAGAAATTGCCCGGATTTTGCATCCGGACGTGTTCACCGGAGAAGAAAAATGAGCAACCGGAGTGTGTTCCTTCTGATCAGCGCCGCCGCGTCTCTTGTAATAATCATCGCCGCTGTAGCGATCGGCTCGGTTGCTGTCTCGCCAATCGAGACCGTCAGCATTCTCGTTTCCCGCTTCACCGGTATTCAGATGGACCCGGAAATCCCCGGCTACCGCATCGCCATCGTCGCCGACCTCCGTCTCCCCCGCGTACTGCTCGCCTTTATTGCGGGGGCCGCACTGTCGGTAAGCGGAGCGGTCATGCAGTCGGTCCTGAAAAACCCGCTCGCGTCGTCCTTCACACTCGGAGTTTCCTCGGGCGCCTCTCTCGGCGCGGGTTCGGTGATCCTTTTCGGCTTGTCCGGAGCGCTCCACGGCATGCTCACCGTTCCCGCAGCCGGATTCGCCGCGAGCATCCTCACGGTCTTTCTCCTGCTCCGCTTTTCCCGCGCCATTGATCCCTCGCTCCGCAACAACACCATCATCCTCTCGGGAATGATTCTTTCCCTTTTTCTGAACGCGATCCTTACCCTGTTTTCCGCACTTTCCGCCGACGGACTGAAAAATATCCTGTCCTGGCAGCTGGGAAGCTTCGCCCTTCGCGGCATGACGCCGGTATACCTGTTACTTCCCCTCACCGCGGCGGGGACCCTGGCGATTTTCCGCTACCGACGCGAACTGGACATCCTCACCTTCGGCGGCGACGACGCGGCGGCGCTCGGTGTTCCGGTACATAAAACAAAGAATACGCTGGTAATCCTGGCCTCCGTGCTTACCGGCTGTACAATCGCCTTTACCGGGGTAATCGGCTTTGTAGACCTGGCCATTCCCCACATCGTCCGGCGACTCTGGGGACCCTCTCACCGCACCCTGATCCCCTTTTCCTTTTTATTCGGCGGATCCTTCATGGTGCTTGCCGACTTGTTCTGCCGGACAGTGTATCCGCCGGCGGAACTTCCCATCGGCGCGGTTACCGCCCTTATGGGAGCGCCCGTTTTCGCGCATATTTACCTGAGTTCCCGAAGGAGCGGCGCATGAACGGGCAGATCCTTGTCAGTATAACGGATTGCCGCGCCGGCTATTCCGGAAAAACCGACGTACTCCGCGGCGTTTCGCTTACCGTGCACCGGGGAGAACGGCTCGGCATCATCGGTCCGAACGGCTGCGGAAAAACAACTCTCCTCCGGGTTCTGGCGGGCATACTTCCCTACCGGGGAAGCGTCCGTATTTGTCCGGTCGATCCGGATTATCCGCACGCAGGCGACCCGGTGGAACGCTCCGCGCTCACGGCGCGGCAGGCAGCGCGTGAAGTGGCCCTTCTTTCACAGCTTTCTTCCCCGGTTTTCCCGTATACGGTTGGTGAAACAGTTCTTTTGGGCCGCTATGCCCGCCAGGGCACCGGGTGGAAACGCTCGTCCACCGCGGAAGACCGGGAAAAGGTCCGCAAGGCACTCGCCGACTGCGGCCTTACCAGCCTTGCCGACCGTCCCATCACGGAGCTTTCCGGCGGGCAGCTGCAGCGGGTGTATCTCGCGCGAGCCTTCGCCCAGGCCCCGGCGATTCTCCTCCTTGATGAGCCCACCAATCATCTGGATATTCACTACCAGCTCGACATTCTCGACCGGACGGCAGCAGGGATACAGCGCGGAGAACCCCTGGCGGTAATCGGAGTCTTTCACGATCTTCTTCTCGCGCGGCGGTTTTCGGACACCCTCGTCCTCATGGATGAAGGAACCATCGCCGATTCAGGCGATCCCGACGCTGTTCTTTCCGGCGACGCGGTTAACCGTGTGTACCGCATGAATGTACGCGAAGCGCTCCGTGATCTTTCACAATCCCGGTAAATCTGATATTCTGACAGCATGGTACACCGAATAAAGAGTGATATTCCGGTCATTCACGAATCAGTATTCGTAGCCGGAACGGCAGAAGTCGCCGGAAGAGTTACGCTGGACGAAAGCGCTTCCGTCTGGTTTTCCGCGTCGGTTCGGGGCGATATTGCGCCCATCCAGATCGGAAAAAATACCAATATCCAGGACGGAGCCGTTGTTCATTGCGACGAGGATACTCCTTGCGTTATCGGCTCCGGTGTAACCGTTGGACACTGCGCGGTAATCCACTCCGCCACGATCGGCGACAACACCCTTGTGGGAATGGGCGCGATCATCCTGCGCGGTGCCGTAATCGGTGAAAACTGCGTCGTCGGCGCCGGTTCGCTCGTCACGTCCGGAAAAAAGTTTCCCCCGGGATCCATGATCTTCGGCAATCCGGCAAAAGCGGTACGGAAGCTCACACCGGAGGAGATCGAGAAAAACCGGGACATCGCCCGGAAGTACACCGAATCCGCGCGGACTGCAAAGAACGACTATCAGGACGCCGAGACCGTTTAACACCCGCCAATGACCACACACCCCGATTCCGCGGCAACCCTTGCCGCGGCACTACAACAAACTGCTTTCTCGACCGGAACCGTTTCCGCGCCCCTCAAACGAAGCGGGACCGTCGGCACGATACCCTCGCCGAACGCGGCGCCTGAAGCGCTTGCCGCATACGCCCGAAGGGTCAAACTGCGCATGCTCCCGGACACGGTCATCCAGGCAGAGTTCTTTATCGGACAAAAAACTTTTCACCGGAACATTCCGGCCGGCGATTGCGCGGCGTTTCTGGAAGCATGCTTTTCCGGCATCTTTTCCCGGGGAGATTTTACCGGCCCCGCGGGAACGGCCACGGTTCTTGCCAACAAAAAGGGTACGCTCACCCTGATTACCACCGAAAAGCACGCCGCGGCAGATACGGCAGCTGCAGCCGCGCAGAACGACACCGGCCATGACCGTTTCAAGCGGCGCATCATCCCGGAAGGTACTCCGGTACCATTCCTGATGGATCTCGGCGTCATGAACGCGGAAGGCACCGTGTACAAGTCCATGTATCCCAAATACCGGCAGATAAACCGGTTTCTTGAATTTGTTGCGGACATCCTGCCCCGGCTCCGCGAACGCGCCCGGGAAAAAGAAGGGGAACCGCTTCGCATTGTGGACTTCGGCTGTGGAAAGTCGTACCTGACCTTCGCGTTGTATTACTATCTCCACACCATTGAAAACCTCCCCGTACTCATTACCGGTCTCGATTTGAAAGAAGATGTTATAGACCACTGCAATACCCTTGCACGGACGTATGAGTACTCAGGCCTCTCGTTCATGGTGGGAGACATTGCCCGGTACGCCAGGGAAGAGTCCATCGACATGGTTGTCTCGCTCCATGCCTGCGACACCGCAACGGATTACGCCCTTGCCCGCGCTGTTCAGTGGGGCGCCCCGGTCATTTTCGCCGTTCCCTGCTGTCAGCATGAACTGAATGCGCAGATATCCGCCGGATCCGCGAAGACCGGTCCCGCAAATGCGCTTGAACCATTGCTCCGCAACGGGCTCATCCGCGAGCGTTTTTCCGCCCTCCTTACCGACACCCTCCGGGCCGAACTGCTGGAGAGCGCCGTCTATACGGTGCAGCTTGTCGAGTTTATCGACATGAGCCACACCCCGAAAAATATTCTTATCCGGGCGGTACGGGGAAAGAGCCCCGGAACCGGACCGTCAGACTCGTACCGCACGCTTGCAACCTTTTTCGGTGTTTCACCCGCACTGGAACGGGAACTGTTTCCCGGCACGCCCGGCGGAAAGGATTGATATGGCAAAAATACTTTCAGCCATGAGCGGCGGTGTAGACAGTTCCGTCGCGACAAAACTGCTTCTCGACGAGGGCCATGAGGTTACCGGCGTAACCCTGGACCTCTTTTGTATATCCGATACAGAAACTCCGGTCAAAAACGCAAAGGCGGTGTGTGACCGGCTCGGTATTGAACACCGGGCCTACAATGCCCATTCCGCTTTTTTCGAGCGGGTTATTTCTCCCTTTGTGGAAACGTACCTCGCCGGGGAAACACCCAATCCCTGTGTGGTGTGCAACCGGCGCATCAAATTCGGTATCCTGGTGGACTATGCTCTTGAACAGGGATTTGACGCGGTCGCGACGGGCCATTACGCCCGTCTGGACCGGGATGACGAATCCGGGCGGTACCGGCTCCTTAAAGGCATTGATCCGGCAAAGGATCAAAGCTACGTACTCTACAGTCTTTCCCGGAATCAGCTCGCGCATGCCCGGTTTCCGCTGGGGAGCCTGGACAAGGCCACGGTCCGCAGGATTGCGGTTGAAAACGGTTTTGCCAGTGCAAAAGCAAAGGAAAGCCAGGACATCTGTTTTATTCCGGACGGGGACTATCAGGGATTCATCGATCGCGCGGCGCCGGGAAAGGTCCGGCCGGGGCCGTATCTTTCCGTTGACGGAGAACAGATAGGAACTCATCAGGGAGTAACCCGGTACACCATCGGTCAGCGCCGGGGAATCGGCGTGGGTTTCGGCAAACCGATGTATGTTGTCGCCAAAGACGCTGTAAACAACACGGTCACCCTCGGGGAAAACAACGATCTGCTCTCCGGAGGGCTCATCGCGAACGAGGTGAATTTCATCCCTTTTGACACACCCCGGGAACCCTTGCCGGTAGCAGCGAAAATACGCTACAACCAGAAAGAGCAGCCCGCCGTTGTACGCATCCTCCCGGATGGCTCCGTAGAAGTCCTGTTTGATAAACCACAGCGAGCGGTGGCTCCCGGGCAAAGCGTCGTGTTTTACCGGGACGAACTTGTTGTCGGCGGCGGCATCATCCGCCGGGCGATTCCGGTCGATCGCTCCTGAAAACCCGCGTCAGCCGGTTAATCCCGCACTGAAAGCTGGTCAAAAACCACTTCCTGGTTCGCGGCCATTTCACGCAGCTCGTTCGCCGTTGTGGAAAGATGGGATCCCTGAACACTCAGTTCGGAAATCGACACCGAAATTTCGTCGAGCCGGCTTACACTCGTGTCGCTCATGCGGTCAATAACATCCATGTTTTCCTTGACCACTCTTCCCGTAGCCAGAATTCCTTCGACCGCCTGTTCAATCTTGCCGATAGCGGCATTTGCTTCTTCAACCACCGAAGAAATGGACTCGAATGCCTGTCGGGTATTTTGCGCTCGCTGATACGTTTCCGCCACATGCGTAGCGCCGGTGGTGCTTTCCGCAAGTATGCCGCTCATGCTTCCCGTAATTTCGTCAACAATACGGTGAATATCCTCGGCCGTGTGCCCGGAGTTTTCAGCAAGGGTACGCACTTCTCCGGCGACCACGGCAAACGCTTTGCCGGCGGTTCCGGCGCGGGCTGCCTGGATGGACGCATTGATGGCGAGAACATTGGTGTTTTCCGCGAGCTGTTCAATCACCCCGGCGAATTCCTGTACCCGTTTGAGACGCTCGCTGAACGCCTGCAGTTCATTTTCAATCCGGGTCATGAGATCCCGCAAACTCTTTGTTTCCCCGAACATCTGCTCAACCAGCTGTGAGCCGCGGTCAGTCTCCCCGTTCAGCTGGTCAACCAACCGGCCGTATTCGGAAAGGGAGTGCTGCATTTCCTCTATCATGCTGTTCAGGCTATTGAGTTCACGGTCGCTGGCTTCCACACGCTTTTTTTCTTCGGTTATGTCCTGTTTGATCCCGCTGATTGCTCCGCCTATTTGCGTTGTCGCCCGGGAGGATTCTTCCGCGGCGGCGGCAAGGGTCTGGCTTGAATCGGCAAGACGTTTGATATTCTCGATCATGGTTTGAATGATTTCCCGGAAGCTGGACGGTTCGGTATTGAACGTCGTAACGCGCATTCCGGAGGAAACCACGCGGTTTATGGTCGACACAATGGCCGGGTCAACAACCACGGTTGAAAATCCGTCATATCCGGCTTCCACAAAGCGGTCTATGACCGGATTGAACACAGACGCCTGTCCAAAATTCGCCCAATCATCGAACGCGTCAACTATTTCAACGTCTACGCCATATCCGGCGAGTTTTTTCTTCGCCGCCTCGGCCCCGCGGCCTAGTCCTTCAAAGAATCCGATGGAAAGCGGCATGATGAGACCAAGCCGGTAGTGTCTTCCGCTCCGGTTCGGTTCCGGTTCGGCAAGCTGCGCCTGTTCGTCTTCCATCATGATCCGGGTTTCTTTTTCATCGTCCCAGTACGTCCGGTAATTGTCCTTGTCTATCGCGATCGGCTTCATGAAGAGTTTCGCCGTCAAGGGCTGCCATCCCGCCTCGAGGGTATTGTAGAGGTGGACCAGCGCGTTGTACGCCTGGGCAAAAGAATTCTGCTCAACGAGGCATACAATGCGGCCCTGCTTGAGCAGTTCAACATTTTCCTTCATTGCGTCGAACGCGACAACACGGGTTGTTCCCCGGTCCTGGGCTACAAGGGTTTCCACCACGCTCGGCGGTGTATGGCCGTCGGTTATGTAGATCAGATCAATCTTCTTGTGTTCATCCAACAGCTCTTTGACCTTTTCGATAGTTACCTCGCGGTTCCCCGCTCCTTCGTACACTCCGAGAAGCTGAATATTCTTGTGCTGCTCGGCAAGATAGTCGAAGCAACCCTTCATGCGGAGCACATGGTTTATCTGGTTATAATACGGAATGATGCAGGCAACCGTGCCGGTTCCGCCGAGAAAGGCAGCAATACGCTGCCCGGCGACTTTACCTTCCTGGTAGCTGTTCGCACCGGAAAAACAGATACGGCTCGACGGCACATCGGTTACCGAATTCATGTCCGAAACGGCGGACGCAAGAAGGCCGGAAAGCGACTGACTCAGGGGACTCTGGACCGCTTCTTCGGCAACGTGCGTGCGAACCCGCAAGTCTCCCGAGGCGAACATGGAAAGGCTCCGCGAAAGACGCCGCACCGTCTTGTACAAAGGGCCGTACACGTCGGCCTGCAATTGACGAACGTGCCGGTACTTGCGGAACGAAAACACAGCAGCAGCAAGGGAAAAAAGGGTAACACCAGTTAAAACGGTCAATACAATAATCATTACTATAACATCGACCTCTTTCTCCAAAAGTTCAAATTCTGTATAGTAACGCAATGAAGCTGAAACCGCGCATTATTGCCATGGATCTGGACGATACCCTCCTGAAACACGACCTCACCATTTCGGATCACACCGTGGATGTGTTACAACAGTGCATGAGCCGGGGAATTCTGGTCGCGCTTGCATCCGGGCGCGCCCCCGAAGCCATGTACCCGTACGCAAAGCGCATCGGTATAGACAACCGGAAAAGCTATATTGTGGCCAACAACGGCTCACAGATACTCATTTCCGATACCCGTGAGCTCGTGTACGAACGATTTCTTCCCGAAGACATCGCGATCGAAGCATTCCGTCTCACGGTCGCGGCGGGGCTCTCCTGTCATATATACGACGACACCACCATCCATGTATCCCGCGAAACCGAGTATTCCGAGCGCGATTTCCGTCTTTCCGGACTGAAACCCGTCGTTCCGGACGACTTTGAAGAAGTCATCCGGCGGGGTGTATACAAACTCGTCATACCGGGCCACCCCGAGTTCGTAACCCCGGTGGAAGCCGAATTCAAGGTGCTGTTCAGGGACCGGGCAACCGTATTCGTAAGCAAACCCTTTTTCATGGAAGTACTCCCCCTGAACGCGGGGAAAGGCGAAGCCCTGCAGGAAATTGCCGAAACCTTTCTCGGGTTTTCTGCGGAAGACGTGATGGCATTCGGGGACAGCATGAACGACGAATCCATGATCCGCTACGCGGGCCTGAGCGTAGCCATGATAAACAGCCGGAAGGAAATTCTCGACCTCGCGAAATTCATAACCGACCGGACGAATGATGATGACGGGATAGCAGACTTTCTGGAAAAGAACGTTTTATAGGTCCGGGTGCGTCCGCTGTTGTTTTACCCGCACCGAATGAGCTATACTGTACTTCATGCTTGCAATCCCGATTAACCAGGATAATTCCCCTGAAGCGGTCCTTGAACTGCTGTTTACGCTCAAGGTTAAAGATGTAATGACCGCTCCGGTAATCACTGCCCGTCCATCGGATTCCCTTCGCAGCATTCAGCAGCTCATGAAAAAACAGCGGATAACCGGCATTCCCGTTTCAGGAGATTCCGGAAATCTGGTGGGTATCGTGTCAATGGACGATATCGTGAATGCCCTGGACAACGGATGGATAGACGACCCGGCAGAAAAGCACATGTCGCAAAAGGTCATAGTGTTACAGGAATCCATGTCCCTTTCCTTTTGTGTATCCTACTTCAACAAGTATTCCTTCGGCCGCTTTCCCGTTCTCAACCGCGAAGCACGCCTTACCGGTATCGTAACCGCCTCGGATGTCATCTCCACCCTGCTCGTCGCCCTGAACCGGGAGGTAGAACGGCTTGAACAGACCGCTCCGGCAACGAACGAGCTCCGGGATCCCGCGGCTATTCTCGAAACCGACATGGAATTCCGTACCGAGCCGTTCAATTTCGAACTTGCCGGTCAGGCCTCCACCGCAATCAAGCGCGCTCTCAAGAACGCCGGGATCGACCCGGGTATAACCCGTCGGATCGCCATCGCGAGCTATGAGCTGGAAATAAACCAGGTGGTTCACTCGGTCGGCGGGGTAATGCGCTACAGAATACATGCCGGACGGCTGGAAATAGAGGCTGCGGATGACGGACCGGGCATCCCGGATGTTGAAAAGGCGCTCACCGAAGGATTTTCAACCGCGAACGACCGGGTTCGCTCACTCGGCTTCGGCGCGGGCATGGGTCTCCCGAATACCAAACGCGTGTCGGACGACTTTTTCATAGAATCCGCGCCCGGTACGGGAACGCGGGTTCTGGTATCATTCAATCTCAAGGACAAACCATGAAAACAAGCGAACTCGCTGCATTCCTCGGCGCAACCTGTGTACAGGACCGGTATGAAGACCGGGAAATTTCGGGCGGCTATACTTCGGACCTTCTCAGCGACGCAATGGCGAATGCCCTGGAAAACGGCGTTCTCATTACCATTCAGGCACACAAGAATACCGTTGCCGTAGGGACCCTGAAAGACCTTAACGCGGTAATCATCTGCAACAACCGCACCATTCCGGACGACATGATCAAGGCCGCCCGCGAAGAAGGCATCGCCCTGTTCGTAACCGCGGAAAACCAGTTCACCGTTTCAGGGAAACTCTATCCGGTTCTGGTCTGATGATCATCCTCGCTGATTTTCATCTGCACTCCTGTTTGTCACCCTGCGGAGATCTTTCCATGTCTCCCCGCGCGATTGCGGCGGGTCTTACCGCCCGGGGTGTCGACCTTGCGGCGATTACCGACCACAACTCATCCCTGAACGCACCCGCCTTCGGCCAGGCCTGCCGGGAAGCAGATATTACCCCTCTGTTCGGCATTGAAGCCCAGAGCCGGGAAGAATGCCACATTCTCTGCCTGTTCGCGGACGCTGAAACAGCCCGCATCCTTTCGGACGAACTCTATGCCGCCATGCCGCCCGTCATGAATATTCCGGAAAAAATGGGAGACCAGGTTTTTGTTGACGACGAGGAAAACATTCTCGGAGAGGTGGACAAATATCTGGTTACGAGTGCCAACCTCTCACTCGAAACCCTTGCCGCGCGAGCGCGTGAACTCGGAGGATTGGTAATACCCGCCCACGTTGACCGGCCGAGTTTTTCGCTCACCAGTCAGCTCGGTCTTATAGTGGACGGTCCCTGGGACGCACTGGAAGTAGTCAGCATGCCGGGCAGCCCCGGCGCCGATCCGGCTCTTGATACCCGCGGGTATCCGCTCATCACGTCGAGCGACGCACACTACCCCGAGCATATCGGACGGCGCGCCTTCCAGCTCGACATGAACGATACGCCCCTGTGCGACAAAACCGGCAGGGCAGACATTGAAGCAATCCGGGCAGCGTTATCCCGCCGCCCGCGCGCTTAATTGTTGTACGTTCTTTTCACCTTGCGGGTTGTGGTCATTTCAAGCGGATCGTCCAGGATCGTAATGCGCGAAATGCGCTGATACGGTTGAAGAGTCTTGTTCACCCGGCTCACGATATCCTCAACGGCCTGATACACCGGATCAACCGCTTCATTGGTACCGCGCATCACGTTGTATTTCTTGAAAAGTTCCTCTGCGGGATACACCAGCGCTTCAATACGCTCGTTTTTGTCGCCCTTGCCGGCAACATACCCGCGCACGGTTATCTGTTCAATATCGTTGTAATACAGCTGAAACGCATTCTCGATCTCTTCCGGATATACATTTTTTCCACCGTCGGTAACGATCATGTTCTTGGCACGGCCGCAGAGGTACAGGTAATTTTCAGCATCAATCCAGCCGAGATCGCCGGTACGGAACCAGCCGTCTTCGGTAAAGACCTCGGCGGTTTCTTCAGGCATGCGGTAATAGCCCTGCATGACCATGGGACCTTTTACACACACCTCACCGACACCTTTCGAATCAGGATCCAGAATTGTCATTTCCATGTACGGCGCAAAATGCTTGCCGACACTTGCTACTTTAAAATGCTCCCTGGGATTCAACGCGATAATCGGCGAAGTCTCGGTGAGCCCGTAGCCCTGGATAAAATCTATACCAAGCTCGTTATAAACCCTGAAGACGCTTGCAGCAAGGGGACCGCCGCCGGATATGGCGATGCGGAGGGTTGCTATGCTGGCCTTTTCCAGAACCGCGTGGAAGATTTTCTTTCCGGGATTTTTTCCCGTAATTTTCTTTATCAGATACGAGATGCCCATCAGAATCTTCATGATTCCATACACCACAAGACCCTTTTCCCGTATTCCCTTGAGAATCCCGGCAAGGAGCTTGTTGAACAGGAGCGGCACGCCAAGAAGCATGGTAATTTTTCCTTCCCGAAGCTCCCGAAGCATCCGGGATACAGCCATGCTCTTCGCGAATACAATTTCCGCACCGACGGACAGCGCTTCAATAAAAACGGCAAGCATGGTGTAGGAATGATGAATCGGCAAGAGGGCGTAAAAAACATCCGTTTCAAAGATGTCCAGATTTGTCTGGGCAATGTAGCAGTCGGAAACAAGGTTCCGGTGGCTCAGCATGACCCCCTTGGGGTTTCCGGTTGTTCCGGACGTAAACAGTATGGCGGCAAGATCCTGCTCCTCCGCAGGGGTTATTGCCGCTTTTTTGTCCGTTTCGAGCGAATACACATAATTTTTCTTGTATTTGGGACTCAGGGAATACACCTTCCCCACATTCTTCTTCGCGGAAAACGTTTCATAGCGTTCCTCGTCAACAAAAAAGACCTTGGGTTCGGCGGCCTTGAGCAGGTTTTCTATTTCATCATCATGAAGCGCATAATCAATGGGAACGACAACGGCTCCGGCAAACAGGGTCCCCAGGTAGGCAACAGCCCATTCCGGTGAGTTTTTCCCGGATACGGCAACATGATCCCCCTTGCGGACACCGCTGGAATGGAGCCAGGCTGCGAGTTTCTCTACTTTTTCCAGGGTTTCCCGATAGGTCAATGAAATCCTGTCCGGCTCAAACATGGTCAAACAGGGTCGGTCACCAAACCGTTCAACGCTGATCCTGAACATTTCCGGTAACGTAGGCCATTCGCCGTTAAAAGCGGTCCCTCTCCAGGCATCAAGAAAAGCCCAGGGGGTTTGTTTTGTCAGTTTTGTTTCTTTCATAGTGACCTCGCCGTATCTTGGATTAAAAACAGTGGTGCGTTAGTATATACAGACACCCTATTCAAGGAAGAGGTTGCATCTGACCGATAGTAAAATCATGAAACACCATATATACCCGGCTATAATTGCCTTTGCACTTTTTTTCCCGCCGTTACTGTCCGCGCAGGTCATTCCTGATACACCAGGAGATTCGCCCCGATCAGCGTTTATTGCAGAAGCCAGAAAATACCTCGGCGTACCGTACCGATCGGGCGGCTCAACACTCCGGGGAATGGACTGTTCCGGCCTGGTATTTCGTGCGGCGATTGACGGCCCGGGGCTTTCCATACCTAGAACGGTTCAAACGCTCTCGGATCGGGCAAAACATGTACCCGACGCGTCCCGGGAACCGGGTGATCTCCTGTTTTTCAACACAACCGGCAGAATTTCCCATGTAGGAATTTATCTCGGAAACAACCGCTTTATCCATGCCGCGTCCGACGGACCGAATACCGGCGTCATCATCTCAGAACTTTCGGAATCCTACTGGAACCGGACGTACCGGTTTGCCGGAAGCATACTCGATACCGAACCGGGAACCTCCTGGCCGCGGCCGGAAGATTCCGGTACGACCGCCGCCAACACTGAACCGCCCGCCCATCCGTTTTCCGGAACGATCGGAGTTCGCCTCAACACTACGGCCGGTATCCTGTGGGATTTTATACCGGGAGAATACCCCATCCGCGGCGGTGAAGCCTTCGCCGAAGTCAGCTGGGTCAAGAACATGAGTGTGTACCCGGGTCTCGGAGCAGGATTCGCCTGGGACCGCCGCACCGGCTCCGTCAGTTTTCCGCTCATCGCCTCGCTTGCCATGCCGTCTGGCTTCCGGTTTTTCATTGGTACGCAGTATCATGTGCGCGCGGATAGCGATCTTGACCGGGAACTTCAGTTTCCCGGCATCATCGGCGGTTCATGGACCTCAAAACCGGCGGTACTTCTGGGACAAAACCTCCATTTTTACCAGAGTGCGGAATATTCCTGGTTTCCCGGTGAAACCTTCGGGCTTGGATTCCGTTTTAATACCGGAATTACACTGAGTTTCGATTTTTAGGGAGCACCGCATGATCCGACCAAATTCACTGTATCCGCTACTTTTACTGGCCGGCACCCTGGTTTTGGCCTCCTGTTCGCCGGCTCTGATAATCAGCGTACACGATGATTATTCGTCTGATATCGCGTTCTCGTCGAACCCTTCGCCAGCCGGATCCGCACTCATGCGCCGCTTTGCCGGGGCCGGAGACGCGAGCGGCCCGTTGTATGACCGTACCGCCGTCAGTGGCGGGATTTCCGCCATGGGTATTGATATCGAAACCCTTTCATTTCCGTCCGGAGACGGATTGTCGTTGACCGGAAGGACAGCCAGTACCGGGAGAATTCCCGGCGGTGCGTTGTTCCCGTCCCCGTCCACACCGGGAATCACCCTCTCCCTTTCTCCCGAATCGGTATCAGCCATCATGGGGAACCTGCCCCCGGAAACCCGGGACCTTCTGGAACTTCTCATGGCGCCGGTATTGACCGGGGAAGCCCTTGAACGGGAGGAATACCGGGACATTCTCGCAGCGGCGTACGGCGAACGTGCCGCGGAAGAGATGACCTCGTCCACATGCACTGTTCAAGTACGAGCGCCCCGACCGGTTCATTCCGTCCGGCTTACCGGGCCGGACAGCGACACGATCCCGCTTGAGAACGAGGGCTCCACCGTAACCGCCGCCATCCCGCTTGATCTGCTGTTAACCCTCCGGGAGCCCTTAAACCTGACTGTATCCTGGTAAGGACGGATTGAATTTATTTCCATTAGATAGTAGAATACGGTCACAGTTTTATAGATAAACTTTTATCGTATTATTTTTTTGGGGGTTTTCCTTATGGCAACAGCGTGTGGGTTCTCAAAAGAACTCGATGCTTTCATCGAAGAGTGGAAGACAAAGCCCGGCAATCTGATCATGATTCTGCATCGTGTCCAGGAAGAGCAGGGATTTATTTCCAGAGAGGCTGCAGACGAAGTAGCCAAACGAACCGGAACACCATTGGCCCGTGTATACGGAACAATGACGTTTTATCATTTTTTCAAGACCGTCAAACCGGGAAAAAATACCATTTCGGTATGTCTCGGAACGGCTTGCTACCTCAAGGGGTCGCAGGATCTCTTTGACGAGGCGAAATCCATCCTCAAACTGGGTGACGGTGAAGTTACCTCGCAGGACGGCCAGTTCTCTCTCGAACCCGTACGTTGCATCGGCTGCTGCGGACTCGCTCCCGTTCTCTCGGTAAACGGAGAAGTGTACGGAAAGCTGACCCGCGACGAAATAGAAGGCATAATCGCCAAATACCAGACTACCTGACGGTATGCATTACACCCTGTGCGATCTGTTCAGCGACTTGACCCAGAACGCGGTCGAAGCTGGAGCTGACCATATCGCGGTAGCGCTTGAGGAAACAGACCGGTCCATTACCCTGACAATCAGGGATAACGGACGAGGCATGAGTCCTGATCAGCTGGCGCAGGCAACCGATCCATTCTGGACCGACGGGATCAAGCATCCCGGACGAAAAGTGGGACTCGGGCTACCGTTTTTAATCCAGACCGCCGAATCTACCGGCGGATCATGGAATATTGAGTCAAAACATACCGGAACAACGGGGACAACCGTTACCGCCTGTTTTGATTTGGCAAATATCGACACGCCGCCTGTCGGCGATGTCACCGGATTCTTCCGGCATGTTCTGACCTTTGAAGGAACCTACGAAATGGAAATCGTTTTTTCAGCCGAACGCGGCGGAAAACGGTGGTCCGAAACGATACGGCGGTCGGAATTGCTGGATGCACTGGGCCTCGGAGAGGCAGGGTCCTTTACGGACGCAGGCTCTCTCGCGCTGCTCGGCCGGTATCTGGAAAGCTTGATGGAGGAATACTATGGCTAAGATGTCCCTTGAGGACCTGCGCAAGCTGCGCAACGAAACACAGCAGCAGATCAAGAAGCGCGAAACCGACGACAAGATCGCCCAGGTCATCGTCGGAATGGGCACCTGCGGAATCGCGGCGGGAGCGAAAGCTACCCTCGACGCGTTTGTAAAGGAGCTGGACGAAAAGAACATGGGCGGCGACGTCATTATCCGTCAGACCGGATGCATGGGAATGTGTCAGAACGAACCCACCGTGGAAATCGTGATGGCCGACATGCCCAACATTATTTACGGCAAGGTTGACGCCGTGGTCGCCAAGGAAATTGTCGAGAAGCACCTGTTGAAAAAAGAGCTGCTCAACGACCGGATACTTGACCGCCCGGCGGTTGATATCCTCAAGAAGTAAGGAGACTACGCATGGCATACAATCACTACATTCTGGTCTGCGGCGGAACGGGCTGTGAATCCAGCAACGCGGGCGGAATTTACAACAATCTGGTTGCTGAAGCAAAAGCCGCCGGAGTTCTGGATAAAGTTCAGATCGTAAAGACCGGCTGTTTCGGTTTTTGTGAGAAGGGACCGATCGTCAAGATTCTTCCCGAAGATTCCTTTTATGTTGAAGTAAAACCCGAAGACGCCAAAGACATCATCAACGAACATATCGTCAAGGGGCGTGAAGTTACCCGTCTTCTCTACAACAAAGAAAAGAAGAGTGCCGAAACCGTTGAAGAAATTGAATTTTACCAAAAACAGCTCCGCATTGTTCTGCGCAACTGCGGTGTTATCAATCCCGAAGACCTGAACGAATACATTGCCCGCGACGGGTACATGGCACTCGAAAAAGCGCTCTTCGACCTGACCCCCCAGCAGATCATTGACGAACTCAAGGCAGCGGGCCTCCGCGGACGCGGCGGTGCCGGATTCCCCACCGGTCTCAAGTGGGAAGGGGCCATGAAAACAGAGAGCGACCAGAAATTCGTCGTCTGTAACGCCGACGAAGGCGATCCCGGTGCCTACATGGACCGTTCAACCATCGAGGGAGACCCCCACTCCGTGCTCGAAGCCATGACCATCTGCGGAAAGGCGATCGGCGCGAACCAGGGCTTTGTGTACATCCGCGCGGAATATCCCCTCGCCATTGACCGCCTCAAGATAGCCATGAAACAGGCCCGCGAAGCCGGTCTTCTCGGCAAGGACATCCTCGGGTCCGGATTCGACTTCGACATTGAAATCCGCCTCGGCGCCGGTGCCTTTGTCTGCGGTGAAGAAACCGCGCTCCTCCGCTCCATCGAAGGTCAGCGGGGAATGCCCACGCCGAAGCCCCCCTTCCCGGCCCAATCCGGTCTCTGGGGAAAGCCTACTGTTATCAATAATGTTGAAACCTGGGCGAACGTTCCGGTAATCCTGAACAAGGGAGCCTCCTGGTTCAGCAAAATCGGAACAGAAGACTCCAAGGGCACCAAGGTATTCGCGCTTACCGGAAAGGTTCGCAACTCCGGCCTTGTAGAAGTTCCCATGGGAACAACCCTGCGTGAAATCATCTTCGAAATCGGCGGCGGCATCAAGGACAACAAGAAGTTCAAGGGTGTACAGACTGGCGGTCCTTCCGGCGGTATCATCACCGAAGAAGCGCTCGACACCCCCATCGACTTCAAGGCACTCCAGAGCCTCGGCTCAATGATGGGCTCGGGCGGTATGATCGTTATGGACGAAGACGACTGTGTTGTCGACGTTTCCAAGTTCTACATGGAGTTCTGTGTTGACGAATCCTGCGGAAAGTGTTCACCGTGCCGTATCGGAACCCGCCAGATTCACTCTCTGCTCGACAAGATTTCAAAGGGTAAGGGCGAACTGGCCGACCTCGAAAAGATCAAGGAAATCGGTTTCGCGATGCAGAAATCGTCCCTGTGTCAGCTTGGCGCTTCAGCTCCCAACCCGACCCTCTCCACGATCAAGAAATTCGAAGCGGAATATGTAGCACACATAACCGATCACAAGTGCCCGGTAGGAAAATGCCGTGAACTGACCACCTACATGATTAACGACAAATGTATCGGATGCGGCGCGTGCGCCCGCAAATGCCCGGCGAACTGTATTACCGGCGAGCGGAAGACCAAGCACGTTATTGACCAGGCAGCATGTCTGAAGTGCGGAGAGTGCTTCAATGTCTGCAAGTTTGGCGCCGTGGAAAAGGTATAAGGTATTCAAGGAGTAACACCATGATCAATGTCAAGATAAACGGAAAACCGATACAGGTACCGGACGGAACGACCATCCTTGCCGCTGCAAAGATGCTCAACATCAAGATTCCCTCGCTTTGCTACAACTCCGATCTTCCCGCGTGGGCATCCTGCGGTATTTGTATCGTACGCCAGGAAGGCACCGCGCGTATGCTTCGCGCGTGCTGCACCAAGGTAACCGAGGGCATGAGCGTCATTACCCATGACCCCGAGATTGTAAAAGCGCGCCGAACCGTGCTGGAACTCATTCTTTCAAACCATCCCCAGGAATGTCTCACCTGTACCCGGAACGGCCAGTGTGAGCTCCAGTCGCTCGCGGCGGAATTCGGGTTGCGCCAGATCCGGTTCGAACATTTCATTATCGACCGCCCGCTGGACAACTCCAACCACGCCATCGTGTTTGACCGGAACAAGTGTATCAACTGTGGCCGCTGCGTTGAAGTATGCCAGCAGATGCAGAAAGTTAACGCGATCGAATACCAGGGACGCGGCGGCAAGACCGTTATCGGACCGGCCGCGCTCACCGAGCTCGCAGATTCACCCTGTATACGTTGCGGCCAGTGCGCTGCGCACTGCCCTGTCGGTGCCATTTACGAAGATCACTCCATGCGCAAGCTCTGGGACCGGCTCGCCGATCCCGACACCGTTACCGCGGTGCAGATTGCCCCGGCGGTTCGTGTTGCTCTCGGTGAAGAGTTCGGTATGGAGCCCGGCGACATTTCCACCAAGAAGATTTACGCCGCCCTCCGCCGCATTGGATTCAACTACGTATTCGATACCAACTTCTCCGCGGACCTCACCATCATGGAAGAAGGCTATGAGTTCATCGCACGCCTGACCGAAGGCAAGGGAGCCATTCCCCTGTTCACCTCCTGCTGTCCGGCATGGGTGGACTACGCGGAAAAGAACTGCCACGACCTTTTACCCAATGTGTCCACCGCAAAGAGCCCCCAGCAGATGATGGGCGCCATGATCAAGACGTACTGGGCAAAACAGGCTGGTATTGACCCCGCGAAGATTTTCTCCGTATCCATCATGCCCTGTACCGCGAAGAAGTATGAACGCCGACGGGATGAAACCATGAACTCGTCCGGTTATTCCGACGTTGACTCGGTACTTACCACCCGCGAACTCGCGCGCCTCATCAAGCAGTCCGGATTCGACTTCAACCAGCTTGAAGATGAAGAAGCGGACAATCCGCTCGGCCCGTACACCGGCGCCGGTACTATCTTCGGCGCGACCGGCGGTGTTATGGAAGCGGCTCTCCGGACCGCATACGCGGTGCTTACCGGAAACGAGCTTGCCGACATCAACTTTACTCCCGCCCGCGGCCTCAAGGACGTGAAGGAAGCGAAGGTTGACGTAAACGGCACCGAGGTCCGCATCGCGGTGGTACACCAGATGGGAAATGTGGAACCGGTTCTCGAAGCGGTTCGCTCGGCAATCGCCGAGAAGAAGGAGCCGCCCTACCACTTCATTGAAGTCATGGCGTGCCGCGGCGGTTGTGTCGGCGGCGGCGGACAACCCTACGGTGCTACCGACGAAATCCGTGCCAAGCGCGCGGCAGGTCTCTACAGTGACGATGAAAAGTCCGTGGTTCGTGTTTCCCACAAGAACCCCAACATTATCAAGCTGTACGACGACTTCCTCGGAAAGCCGAATTCGGAAAAACCGCACAAGTACCTGCACACACACTATGTAGAGCGCCCGCTGTACAAGTAACAGTTACAGTGTATCAACTATGCCCCCTGTGTGGTCTCACCCGGGGGGGCGTTTTTTTATACCCCCTTCTCACAGTCCGAAAAAAGGAATAGCATTATTAAAAGGAATATTTCATGAACAAACACTATGAACCCCAACTCGTATCCGTTCTCCGGGAGGGATACACCCTCAAACAATTCGTTTCTGACCTTTCCGCCGGCATTCTGGTTGGCATTGTCGCGATCCCGCTCGCCATTGCATTTGCCATCGCCTCAGACGTAAACCCTGCACAGGGCATTACCACCGCGGTAGTCGCCGGACTTGCCATTTCCATCTTCAGCGGAAGCCGGTTCCAGATCGGCGGACCAACCGGCGCTTTTATCATCATCATTTCCGGGATTGTCGCACAACATGGATACAGCGGCCTTGCCATCGCAACATTCATGGCTGGACTACTGCTTATCCTTATGGGCATGCTTAAACTTGGTGTAATCATTCAATACATCCCCTACCCGGTTACGGTAGGATTTACCACCGGTATCGCGGTAATAATCGCCAGCGGACAAATCCGTGACGGACTGGGTCTGGCTATGGATACAGTTCCCCAGGAATTTGTTCACAAGATTACCGCGTACGCCGGACATATCAGTTCGATCAATCCGTGGGCGGTTCTCATTTTTGCCCTATCGATTTGCATCATTCTTCTCTGGCCAAAAATAAACCGGAAAGTTCCCGGTTCGTTTATCGCGATCATTGTATGCACGCTTGCGGTACGCTTGCTCAACCTTCCCGTTGAAACCATAGAAGCGCGATACGGTACCATAAGCGGCGCAATCCGCCTTGCGCCAATTCCTCACCTTTCCCTCGATCTGTTACGAACACTTTTCTTTCCGGCACTCACCATCGCGTTTCTTGCGGGGATTGAATCGCTCCTTTCCGCCGTTGTGGCAGACGGCATGAAGGGAACAAAACACCGCTCAAACATGGAACTCGTTGCACAGGGAATTGCGAACTGCTTGTCCCCGCTTTTTGGCGGCATCCCGGCAACCGGGGCAATCGCCCGTACCGCGACCAACATAAAAAATGGTGGCAGCACACCGGTGGCCGGCATAATCCATGCGCTCACCATATTCCTTATCCTGCTCTTCTTCGGAAAATGGGCATCACTCATCCCCCTCTCGACCATCGCGGCAGTCCTCATGGTTGTCGCCTATAATATGAGCGAACTGCGCCTCTTTACCCGAATGTTCAAGAACCCGAAAAGCGATGTCGCCGTCATGCTCGCGACCTTTCTCCTCACTGTTTTTCTCGACCTTACCGTCGCGATAGGAATTGGCGTTCTTCTGGCTGTATTCCTTTTCATGCGCCGGGTAAGCGAAGCTACCACCATGCAATATCTCTCCCGCTACTCTTCGGATGAATCGACCGCGGAAGATGGCGTACAGAAAATACTCTCATCAATTCCTGATGACATTCAGGTCTTTGAAGTAAACGGCCCATTCTTCTTCGGCGCGGCGGACCGCTTCAAGGACACAATCGCATCTCTGGATAAAAAGCCACGGGTCATGATCCTGAGAATGCGGAAAGTCCTTTCGATAGATGCTACAGCGATCAGGGCAATTGAAAGCATTTACACACGGACACAACGTGATGGCACCCGCCTCATCCTTTCCGGCGTACATACCCAACCCCTTCTCGCGCTCATCAAATGCGGCTTCATGGACGAGATCGGCAAGGAGAACATTTGCGGAACACTTGAAGAAGCGCTCCAGGCCGCTCAAAACACCTGATTTTTTTCACCAAAACCCGGGTCTGGTCCGTCATAGAGTATGAAAACCATGATACCAACGACAACGGAACCGACAGCAGCCAGCCGCCTCGAAGAAAGCTACATTCAGGACCGCCCGTCACTTTTTGCCCGTGTGCGGGCAGCCGGACGGACCCTGGAAGAAGCTGAAGATATCCTGCAGGATTTATATGCTGAAGCCCTGGACAAGATTCCGCTACTGCCCGAAATCCGCAATCTTGGCGGCTGGCTTCAAACCCTGCTGACCAGAAGGATCATCGACTGGTGGCGACATGACCGGGTCCGGAAAAATGCCGGTGAAACCGGTGTTGCGGACGAAGTCATCCAGGAAATAATCGACAGCGCTTGCCTGAACCCGCTGGACGAGTATGTTCAGGACGCGGTAATCGACGCACTCTACAGCGCCATAGCCGCGCTCCCCAAAAAGCAGCGGGACGTTATCCGGTATCAGGTTTTCGATAACAGGACATTCCGGGAGATTTCCGATCAAACCGGAATCAGTATCAATACACTGACGGCACGAAAACGTGCCGCAGTATCCGCGCTCGGCATTTCGCTCAGGCGCTGGATGGAAGAATAAGCACGTATGGAGGTTTATAATGATTGAAAGAAACGGACATCATCGGCAAGACTGTGATCCCGATCAGTGGTGGAGCAGACGACCGATTGGCGTCAAGATCGTACTCGGAATCATCTTCGCGGCAGCGGGAATCGCCCTGATTGGTTTATTCGGATTGCTTATCATGAGTCTGTGGAACGCGCTCATGCCGGATATTTTCGGACTGAAGACGATAAGCTACTGGCAAGCCTGGGGACTCTTCCTGCTCAGCTTCATCTTTTTCAAGGGGTTTGGCGGCAGCCACAGCCGGACTGAACACCGGCGAAAGACACAACTCCGGCGTCACATCCATACGGTCATGGAAAACGAAAACGCTGGAACAGGAGATGATCCGTCTGAAACTGGTTCGTCGCAATAACCGAATCATGCTGCAAAAAGAAACCGCGCCAACCCGGCGCGGTTTCTTTTATTTTTTTCAACAATTTTGGTAGCAGTAATTTTACTACGCGGTTTCCAGTATCCGCCAGAAGAACTGACAAGCCGTAACAATCTTGTCCACCGGTATACGCTCGTTCTTCGCATGCATGCTTGCACGCTCCTCTTTGGTGAGCGCCATGGCGGAGAACTTGAGAACAGTGGGCGATACACGGCAAAAATGCCGCGAGTCGGTGCAGGCAACCATGAGATACGGAGAGACTATTGCATCCGGCCAGGTTGACGCAACGGCATCATGAACACGTTTCCACGCATACCCGTCAAGATCGGCGACAGGGGAAGGATCATAGGCATATACGGTACGAAGGGTAACTCCGGTTTTCCGGACAATTTTCTCAAGACGATCACGGGCTGTAACCGCCGTATCACCGGGGAGCAGCCGCAGGTTCGCACCGGAACGGGCAACGGGAGGCATCACATTGTATTGGGGCGCCCCTTCAAGCACGGTGAAGCAGCAGGTTGTCCGCATGAGCGCGGCCAGTTCCCCGCCGGACAGTTTGCATACCAGTTTGAAGAGCGGTAAAAAACACCAGAGGTTGGCAAAAAGAAGCCGGAACGCAAACGATGAATGACGGCCCAGAGTGTTGAACATCTTCGCTGCCGCGGGCGTTAACCGGAGCGGAAAGGGTTTTCGTGAAATTTTCTCAATTGCCTTTGCAAGGTCAACTACCGGTTGCCGAAGCGCGGGAGCCGATGAATGACCGCCGGCGGCACGTGCGGAAAACTCGATATCGAGCACACCTTTTTCGGTAATGCCGACAACCGCGCAAGGCTTTTTGACACCCGGGAAAACCCCGGTAACAACGGCCCCGCCCTCATCAAGCACCAATGCCGGATGGATGCTTTTTTCTTCCATCCAGGCAACGATAGCCGGAGCGCTTGGTCCCATGATCTCTTCATCGCCGGAAAAGGAAAGGTATACATCATGTTCCGGGACAAACCCGTTTCGCATCCGCATTTCCGCCGCTTCAAGGATGGCGCACAGGGTAATCTTGGTATCAATTGCCCCGCGCCCCCACAGTACGCCATCTTCATCAATTTCGCCGGAAAAGGGAGGCTTGTCCCATTCTGCAGAATCGGCGGCAACTACATCGTAATGCGCCATGAGCACCGTAGCATCGTCCGGAGAACGGCCCTTCCAACGATACACCACACCGGTTTCACCTATCAGCGTGCGTTCACATTGAGCGGTAATTGTTGGATAGAGGTCTCCCAGCAGGGCACGGAATTCATCAAATCTGGCGGAATCAACCTGTCCCGGATCGCGGGACGAAACGGTCGGAATCCGGATCATGCGGGATAGATGACCGGATACGGTGTCCCGGTCGAATTCATGCGAGCTCATAGTCACGATATCCGCGTCGCCGGGACGGAACAGCAGCACCCGAATGATAAGGACCGCGATAAAGAGGACGAAAACGCCGACAACAACCAGGGCAGGACTCATACCAGGCCCCGATTGTAGAGGATACGAGCGCCGGCAATTGCGATAAGCGCGCTCACCGGTACCAGAATGCTCACCGCCGTCGCGAGCGCCGGAACACAAATGAAAAGAATGATCATGGCGACGAGCGGAGCCACCGAGATCTTCCAGTTCCGTGCGATAAACACAACCCCGAGTGCGCCAAAGAGCGCGGGGAGAATCATCTTGAACGCCGGAAGAAGAACCGGATTCTGTAAAACCGGCGCAAGGAAACTGAAGAGAAGCACGCCCGAAGCCAATATGAGGGTCGTTACAATGGATGTAACTGCGATTGCTATGGTAGACAGTATCTCGCCTTCTTCGGTGCCCGGCTTCACGCTGGCAGTCTGCATGGCCGAAATGGCGGCAGGTGCTTTGAGATTGGTTATGTTGCCGGTAACAAAGGCCAGATACGTACCGCCCGAGCCGAGCATTGGCGCATAGGTCAACACTTCAATGGCGGTTACGGTCCAGTAGACCGGGGCCACCGCGAGTAGACCGCGGAAAACAGGCATGAAACCCGGCCATGCGCCGAAACGGATGCTGATCGCAACAGGAACGGCGACCATGACCGCGAGGGCGGACAACATCCAGACGCGGCCCCAGACATGTATGTCAGTTTGAAAGTTCTTCATTAACGCTACTCCTCAAAATCCTGCCGGAAGCATTCCCGGCGGCAATATCTGCGCGTACCATACGGCAAGCGCCATGGCGCCGAGCATACTGACCGGCAGGGCAAAGTTTTCCAGCCAGGTCCATTTGCATACTGTAATAAGCACCGCGCAAATACCCATGAGAAGCGCCGAGGAAAGAAGCACCATTATGGGAAGAATTCCCCCGGAAATACCCATTCCGAGAAAGGCCGAAATCATTCCGATAAAGAGCGCCGACATGAAAATCTGTCCCCACCGGTTATCCTTTTTCTGTATGGAAAGCACACCACTCTGAATTTTCTTCAGAAACAGGGGAATTATGAACAATGGAGCGATACAGCCAAGGGTCATGACCCAGGCTACTGCAGAAAAAACTTGCGTATCGGTAACGGGTTCTGTTATACTCGCCCCGAGTGTTTGCATCGCGGCCGTCGCGGCGGGAAGCTCATAGGTAACCGCTCCAAGAACACTGAGCCTGATCCACGGCAGGGGCAGTCCAAGCGCATACGATAGCGTAATGAGCCCCAACAGGATTGAAACTGACGGAAGAACGGAAAATATCGCGGAAGAAAGAATCGTTTTCCGTACGATCTCCCGCCCAATTCCGAGCTCACGGCTCCGTGCTGTTGCTTTAACGAGAAAAAAAACCGATTGGGATATGACAAATACCCCGACAAGACCGCCGAGAAGAAAGAGAAACGGTCCGTTCTGAAAACCTTGCATACCATACTCCTGTATGAGCAGTATAGGGGCATGCATTCAAACTGTCCAGAATTGTCTTGTCCGGTTAAGCGGAAATTAATGCAGGGGAGTTATACTTATGTCCATGGCCGAAAAAAAAATACTTGTCGCTGAAGACAGCACAAAACTGCGAACCTATATCGCGGAGAATCTGGAAAACGCCGGGTATACCGCCCTGGAAGCTCCTTCGGGAGAAAAGGCGTTCGATGTACTCAAAAATGAGTATGTCGATCTTGTTTTACTCGATCTCAATCTTGGCGACATGAACGGTCTGGAAATTCTGAAAACCATACGCAGACAGGATGAATTCCTGCCGGTTATCATTGTATCGTCCATAACCAGTCATGAGTCAAAGCTGACCGGTTTCTCAACCGGCTGTGACGACTATATTACCAAACCGTTCTATATTGATGAGCTTCTTGCACGGGTTCAACGCATGCTGAAAAAAGCCGCCGCCGCGAACAGACCGGGAACGCCGCTCGATGAAACCATAACAAGCGGTCCGTTCACCCTGAATCTGGGAACCATGCGGGTTACCAAAAACGAAACACCTGTTGTTCTGAGAAAAAAATTGTTTTCGCTGTTTCTCTATTTTATCAAAAATCCCGGTTTGGTACTTTCCAATTCGGTTCTGTTTTCACAGGTTTGGGACCCGGCCGAAGAGGTAAACGAGAACAGCCTGTACGTCCATATACGCCAGCTCCGCGCGCTTGTTGAAGACAACCCGGATCAGCCGAAGTTTATCAAGACCGTACGCAACGCAGGCTACCGCTATACTCCCGAACCCTGAAATTGTACGGTAATGATCAGTTCCATGTGATCCTTTATCATATAACTGATCTCGACACCGAGCAGTTCAAATAGAAACCCCGAAAGGAAGAATCCTGCAGGACAGGCAGCGTGTTCTTTAACCGGCACGTTAATTTTCAGCATTGCCAGCTCTTTGTTTCCCGATATGGTCATTCCTGCTTTTGCATCCCGTCCAATCGCGGGCAGCAATTTATACAGTAAATCCTCCAACGCTACGAGCAGGAGACTTTCCTGTCCGCGTACATACAAGTCGGCGTCATGCTCGCCAAGGGAAAGAACAATCCCCGCCGCAGAAAAATCATCGGCAACCAGAGTCTGCACCTGTGTGCAAAGAGTATGGAGATGAACCGGTTCAGGACTGACGGCATTCCCGTCGGGATCACGAACCGGAATCAATGCTGTCCCTGTTTTCCCAAGGAAGGAACTATATCCGCATAAATCTTCCGCAACGGGGTCAGGCGAGTTCCCTTCCCGGAGCGCCGTGCCGCAGCGGTTCATGAGGGACTGCGCTTTTTTTACCAGGGAAAACTGCGCTTCGGCAACCGCTTGCAGGCGCGTAAAACGTTCCCGGTTCCATTGTAGTTCTCGCTCCATGGCCCGGAAAACATATCGGACAATCAGAAAGGCTCCGACCGCAAGCAAAACAAACAGGGTAAAAAATATAGCCGTCAGACGGCGGGATTCCTGCCGGTACATATCGAGAAGTCGCATGCGGGAGAAGGTCATGATAACCGTATTGCCCGATTTCCTGTCCAAAATACCCCAGAGCAATGGAACACTGTGCCCTGACGGTTCATACAACGGGCCATATCCCTTGTCCAGTATTTTAATGCGAGCGGTCATGATCCTCTGCGAAACGGTTTCGCTGACGGTTTCGGGATATACCAGAAAACCGTCAGGATCAAAGACATAGACACGCACACGGCTTGAATCCTCGAACGTACGGAGCTCCAGGGCAAGATCATCCCCTGTTGGTCCGTCTATTGTTCTAAGCAATGTAGTGCCAAGATACGGCAACTCGTACCGCTGAATGACATGCTGGACAATAACCCGTTCCCGGAACATGGAAAACAGCAGTGCGACAAAACAAAGCCCTATCAGAAGCAGCTGTACGAGTACATACGTTCTCCGGCGTTTCACACCTCGCCTCCATAATACCGTTTCAGGGTAAGCACAAAACAGGCGCCCGGACTATCGGCTCCATATTCAAGCGATCCGCCGTTCATTACCGCCAGTTCACGGGAAACGTGCAGTCCAAGACCGGTCGATGCTTCACCGCCCGTGGGCCGCGGGGAAAGGCGCTCAAACCGCTGAAAGAGGCGCGTCCGGTCTTCCAACGGGATACCGGGTCCGGTATCACAAACAGTTATCCGGACGTCGTGCTCTCCGCTGACGCTGATCGTAACCGCCCCTCCGGACGGAGTAAATTTGACCGCATTGTCTATCAGGTTATACAAAATGCCCCGTACAGACGTTCTATCGGCGAGTATCCGGGGGACATTCCCGGGTTTGTTGACGGAAATCGACTGCTTCTTCTGCTCCGCACGCTTCGAAATTTCACGAACAGTTCGCTCCAGTTCTTCTGACAACTCCACCGGTTCAAGCCAGAGGGTCTGACGTCCGTCTGTAAGACGAAACGAAATGAGAACATTCTGGACTATATCATTTATTTCCTGGACACAGTCTTCCATCTCTCCGATTTTGGCCGCTTCTTTTTTATTTGAGGGTACCGCTGCAAGTTCGCGGATGAGATTCATGAGGACCGTCAACGGTGTATTAACATTATGCGTGAGAAAATAGAGAAAGGCGTTCTTTTCCTTTTCCGACTGTTCCAGGTCCCGATTCATCCGGTCAATTTCCCGAAGACGGAGCAGGGAACGAATACGTGCAGTCAGTTCGGTACCGTCGTAGGGCCGGGTCAAAAAGTCATTGACACCGACTGCGTAACCGCGCTTGAGCATGGTCTGCTCATAGTAGTCAGCTATGAGGAGGATAGGGAACTGAAACATGCTGTGTTTGTCCCGGATAAGCCGACAGAGGGTAAAGCCGGCTTCTCCGCATGTCGCTGCGTCAATGACAAGAACATCTACGCGACCATCCGATATATCCGCCAACAGACGGTACCGGTCAATCTCCGGTTCGGCGTCAAAAGAATCCGCGCAAAGCATGTTTGCCATACGCGCGGCTTGTTGCTTGTCGAAGTCAAATATACGTACTACCGGCGACGTTGCTCCGGCATGGCTTCCGTATGAAAAGGCTTCGTGATCGAACAACTCCTGCAGTACGGGCACCTGGAGCATTGTCCGCCCGACATGTTTTATTGTTTCCGCCTCTCCGATAATGATCTGCGCGACAGCCATGATTCCCGGATCCGCATATTCTTTCTCCATAATCCTTGCCGATGCGATTATGCTGTCCAGTGGTTGGTGAAACCGGTAAAAAAAGCGCTCGTTGCAGTTCTCCTGGATCATACTCTGACGGACCGTGGCTGCAGCAGCGGGATCGGGAGCAACCACTACCGGAACATCCGGGGAAACGAAACGGGCATAGGTGTACAACCGGGTTACCAGCAACAACACCAATGAAGTAAGAAGTCCGACCCAGAGCTTGAAATCCTCGGAATTGGTTTGACGCTGAGTAAATTGCGCCTTGATAACATCGATTACCATGAGAATAATCCAGGGAATAAAGGACAGCACTACCATGAGCGGCATATAGTCCTGGCGGAAAGCGGCCTTTGCGGTGTAATAGAACAACAGGGGAAGAATCAATACCGAGAACGCGTTGAGAATGTCGCCAACATCATAGGGCTTATAAAAAAGGGAAATAATCCCTAGAATAACCGATACACCCATCAGGACTTCAATGGCTTTTTTTTCCCATCCTGAATAATCGGTTGGAATAAGCGACCGGAAAAAATACAGCGCTCCAAGACAGTTTATGCTGATAGAGACCGGATACAACCAGTCAGCGTATGTCAGAGGATCGATTACCAGCATGAGCAACCGGCTTTGACGCATGTAAAAAAAGCACAGCGTAAAGAGAAAAAGCGCCGTACTGAAAAAATAGCGGTTGCCAACCAGAATAGAAAGAATCAAGTTCAGAAGAATGAGGATTATTAGACCCCCAACAGCAAAAGACATGAGACTCCGCTCATACAGATGCTGTGAAAGCCAGAGATCAATTCCAAGAACATCAAGATCAATCTTGATTCCGCGCACTCCATAATATTCCAGAATGTACACGATCTGCGAATCGGCGGGCACAATGACCGGGAACGATGCCTTGTAATGCCGGAGCGGGCTTTCACTTATCGGGACGTTATCTCCGTGCCGTGCCAGCAAAACGGCGCCCTGTTCCAGCGGCTTGAGTAATGATGTTCGGTAATTCCGTACATTGTTGTACAGTATTACTTCCCGGTCGGTTTGACTCTGGTTTCTTAGTTCAAGCCGTACATAGGCAAAAGAATCAGATACCATTATACCATCTGAAGGCAAACGTTCCCACGGTGCGTTTCCGGATACAAGAAGCTGTGATGTGGCTTCAACTCCGGACGGAAACCATGAGTACACAACCGAAACAGGTTGTTCTTCATAGGGCTTCTCCGCATAATCCCTGAGGGAAACAACAAAAAGGGCTGCGGTCGCAAGAAAAACCGTGATCGCGAGTTTCCCCAGAAATGCCAGCTGTGTTGTTTGTTGATTATCGTTGTGTATCATGAGTCAATACTCTGTAGCAAGGTTTCGCTCTCCGTTCCCGGGAAAGTCAATATCCGGTATTCAAGTTCACCATGGATTAAATGTGCAGCTTCAAACCCGGTACAAATTCGAGCGGCACAGTTTTCACCGATAGCATGATCCGATTCCGGTAAAAGAATAACGAGACGTCCGGAACGCGAATATCCCGGATAATCAATCCGTCGCACAGCCTCCCGAACGACCGCGGCAGCCGTGAATTTTGTGTCAGCACCGAAATCTCCCAGAGAAACCGAGAAGCAGACCATGGTAAAAGGTATCTGTGGTGTTTCAACCCCGGACAAGAACACACGCAGTCGTTTGGCAAGAAAATCCGAAGAAAAAAGCCCGGTATCCGGATCCGCCATGCTTTCAACAAGCAAGCGGGCGGTTTCCTGCGTACGTTCATCTGCGAGTTTCCCCAAAGTATCTTCGAGCAGGCGAATATCGGTAATGTCTTCCATCATGAATACGTTTAGCGGCACAGTACCTTTTTCGGACAGGACCGACGTTCTCCGGAAGCGGACCCAGTTCTCACCACCGTCAGAACCGATAAAATGTTGTACTTCGGGATTATTGGTTTCATCAGCACGATAATTTCTCATGCGGGCACATGCCTCGCGCCAAAAACGATTCTCGCTAAAATCACCGGTTACCAGATTGTGCCAACGCAGACCAACCGGTACGGTGTCGATAACAGCATACAGACTATCCCGCTCATCACGGAGTTTCCGCATCTGCCGGAGCAACACCAGACGACTGGACAGATACGATACGCCCACAAGAACCATGGCACCGAAAATATTTACGAAAATCCTGGCAAACAACCGACGAGCCGGATGATTTGCCGGCAAGTTCTCAGGCGTTCCCGGGAACCATTTTTTTTGCAGCTCGGACAATACACCATTGCGCGAAAGCACAACAATTGCGTCATTCAGACGAAACAACAGTGCATCGTCACCCTTTTTGACTGCAAGCCGATACGATATCGGAAAAAGATTCCGCCCGGTCGCCCGGACCGCGGGAACGGTTTGTTCGTTGATTATTTTCTTCCCAAGAGAATAGGGAGCCAGTGTATAATCGGCAGATCCCTGTTGAACAAGCTGCATTGCTTCCGTGTAGGTTTCAGTTAAAATGAGCTGCTTGTCGAGGCCGCCGGGAATAATGAAGCGTTCAAGGGCCGCATCGTCGCGCAAAATCGCCAAAACTTTGCCATCGGTATCCTCAGGTACCGTTATACCGGAATCTTCCCGGCTGAACAGCGTGTAATAATCGGTGATATAGGGAATGGTAAAATCATATTTCTCACTTCGCTGATCGGTATGGATAATGGCGGTTACCAGATCGAGGTCGCCATTCTCAAGCGACTGCAGCACTGAAGCCCAGGAACACGGAACAAATTCAGGCGTAAAGTCCGCGGCCCGAGCCAGATGGTGAATGAAATCCGCGTCAAAGCCCGTTACTTCTTCGCCAACTGCCACCGAAAAGGGTGGATAATCCTTGTCACAGCCGACGGCAAGTACAGTTTCCCCTGAAACTGCCGAACAAAGAAGTAGTAGCACCAGACAGAATGCCGGAGTACGAAAAGAGTTCAACCGATATGTACTATTTTTACAAAACTTAAGTGCCATTTAATGTCATTATTGTATCATGTTTTAACAAGAATACATTGTTTATTTGATCGACTTTTTCATACATACTATTTTATATTTAATTAAGAAATAACGGCCTCATACCACCAAAATGTCCAAACGTGTGCTATACTCATAGCCATGGACGATCAAACCGAACGACTTGTTGCACTGGAAACAAAACTCGCCTACGTGGAAGACTATGTAACCCGCCTCCAGGCTATTGTCGTTGAACATACCGGAACACTTGACCGGTTAACCGCGGAGAACAAAGCACTCCGGTCAAAAATTGTCGATGTGGAAGAATCAATCCAGGAAATGCCCGATCAACGGCCCCCTCATTACTGATTTTGGAGAAACAGCATATGGCAAGAATTTTAGTAGTTGAAGACGATCATTCGATAGCGGAACTCATCCAGACCGTTCTGGAATCCGAGAATCATTCGGTGAAGCTCGCATCCTCCGCCGAGAATTCCAAGAAAATCCTTGATTCGGACGTTATTGACCTGGCGATCATAGACATCATTCTGCCCGGACAGGGCGGGATGGACCTGATTCTGGAACTGCACGCAAAATTCCCGAATCTGGCGATAATCCTTACCTCCGGCAAAACAGACATGAGCAAGTCCACCTTCAAGGTTCTTGCCCATCAATTCGGAGTACTATCCATATTACCGAAACCGTTCACCGTTGAAGAGCTCATCGACACCGTAAATGAAACTCTTCAGGGTGAAAAAGCTCCGGTTTGACCCGTCCTCAGGAAAAAAGCTTCCTGATCTGTCTGGTATAAATTTCCTCGAGCTTGTAGCGCATTATTTCCTGTTTTGCAGAAAGTTCAACGCCCTGTTCGAACGGTTTTTCGAGCAGTTCAAACCGGTTGATCCGTTCAAAAAGCCTGAATCCGTTTTTTCCGCAGATCAACTCGTTAATCTCACCTTCATACAGCTTGAGAACCTGCGGCTCCTCCAGGAGACGCGAGAAGTCGGCCGTGTCCAGTGCGTTTTCCGCCGCCCAGGCGAGCAACTCGTCACGGTTAACCACAATCAGGGCACCAAGGTAGCGCTGATCCTGACCAAGAACCACCGAAGTAGAAATATACCGTGATTCATTGAGCTTCATCTCGATCGGAACCGGCTCAATGTTTTCGCCGCCGCGCAGAACAATGGTATCCTTCATGCGACCACGGAGAATAATCTCGCCGTTCAGGGTTTTTAACCCGATATCCCCGGTATTGAACCAGCCGTCCGGCGAGAGAACCTTGTCCGTCAGCTCCTGCTTCCGGTAATACCCCTTCATCACGTTTTTACCCCGGACAAGCACACATCCTTTTTGCCCCGGGGGAAGCTCCCGACCTTCGGTGTCAACAATCCGTACTTCACAACAGTCAAGAGGTGTTCCAATCGTTCCGAATACCGGTTTGGTAAACGGACGTACTGCGACAACCGGGGCTGTCTCGGTCAAGCCGTACCCCTCAAAAACCCGGACACCTACGGACCAGAAGAACTCGTCAATATTCGGAGGCAGGGCGCCGCCCCCGGAGACGCCCTCAATGAACCGCGTTCCCAGCTTGGCTCGAATTTTTTTGAAAACCAGCAGATCTCCCAGCGCGCGAAGAGGAAATAACAGCAGCCAGGGAATCACGCAGAGAAACGCATCAGTCCAGCGCCGAACCCGGGAAAATACCGGCTTGTTGCCCAATACCGACCGTGAACACCGCCCATACGCGATCGCGACGGAGACAAAGAAGGAGAAAAGAACGAGAGAAACCCCGCCCTTTTTGCGCATTGCCCGGTAAATACCGTCATAGACCGATTCCCAAATGCGGGGAACCGACGGCATGAGCGTCGGATTCATGGTAACAAAGTCCGCAAGCAGTATGCTGCCGATAGGCTTTGAGTAAATGATGCCGCCCGCGCGGTCAAGAATGACATACTCGCACATACGTTCAAACGAATGCCAAACGGGAAGAACACAGAGGGCCCGGTCGCCCGGGTTGAGGGGAATCCGCTCACGCAGGGAAGGAAGCTGACAAAGGAAATTCCCGTGCGTAAGGATAACCCCTTTCGGTTCACCTGTTGTTCCCGAAGTGAAAATGATGGTCGCGACCTCGTCTTCGGTCCCTGCTTCCAGCTCTCTTTCAACCGCGCCCTCATTATCAGAACGGAACTCGATTCCGCGGGCCATTATTTCGTCAAAGAAATACACCGCGATCTTCGCATTTTTCAGCGCCTTGATCATTTCCGGTGAGACGGAATCATAGAAAACCACGGTTTCAAGATCCGGCAATTCCTTGCGGTTCTCGAGAATCTTGACCGCCTGTGCCTCGTTTTCGAGGAACACGGTACGACACTCAGAAAATGAGAGAATATATACAACGTCCCGGCTCGTGGCGTCGCTTCCCCGGGGAACATCGGCCGCTCCGAGTGCCATGACCGCCAGACTTGTCTGAAACCATTCCTTGCGGTTGTCTGAAATGATACCGACATGATCCCCGCGCGCATGGCCAAGAGACAGCAAACCTGCAGCGCAATTAAGCACGTGAGAATACAACGCCGAATACGAAATTTCGTCGAAGCCGCCCGCTTCGTTGCGGGAGTATTGCGCAGGAAGCGCGGGATGGGTTTCAGCAATCCGTTTAAGGAGCTTGGGTACGGTTTGATCCATGTTTACAAAATATCATGACATGTCATTTTGCGCAACATTTATACACTGCTACCAAAATTGTTGAAGAATATTGGAGCGGTGATCCGTAATACGATATACTAAAGAACATGAGCAGTAAAAAACCCCGAATAGGCATTACCGCGGGAGATCCCGCGGGAATCGGGCCCGAAATAGTCCGGGCAGCCATAACAAATGCGGACGTTCTGGATAGTTGTGAACCCGTGGTATTCGGAATTACCGATCCGGATGAAATCCACCGTCTTGGAATACCGGTCGGCAAGGTCAGCGCGCGGGGAGGAGAACTCGCGTTCAAGGCGATTGAAGAAGCGGTCCGCGCGGCGAAAAGCGGCGCCATAGATGCCATAGCCACCGCTCCAATCAACAAGGAAAGTCTCAAAGCCGCGGGCGTCCCGTATATCGGGCATACCGAAATTCTTGCAGGACTCACCGGAGCGGCTGACCCCCTCACCATGTTTGAAACTCTGTCCCTCAGGGTCTTTTTTCTAACCCGCCATGTACCGCTGCACCGTGCCTGCGACATGGTTACCGAAGAACGGGTGTATGACTACCTCGTCCGCTGTAGTGCCGCCATGAAAAGCCAGCTCGGCACAGGGGAACCCCTCATCGCCGTTGCCGCACTCAATCCTCATGGCGGTGAACACGGCATGTTCGGCGACGAGGAAGACTGCATCCCTCCCGCAATTGAACGTGCGAAGCGTGATGGCGTCCGTGCCGTCGGGCCGGTTAGTGCGGATTCAGTGTTCCACCTGGCAAAAATCGGAAAATTCGACGCGGTTCTTTCCCTGTATCACGACCAGGGGCACATCGCCTGTAAAACACTCGATTTTGCTCGCACTATTTCCCTGACCCTTCAGCTTCCATTTTTGCGGACAAGCGTTGATCACGGCACCGCGTTTGATATAGCAGGAACCGGTACAGCCAATCCGCTGAGCATGATAGAAGCGATACGGGTCGCGGCAAAGTACCGTTAGCCAACAATTTTGATAGCAGTGGTGCTTTTTCCCGAATTTTCGCTTTCTTTTGTTGACTGAAACAACATTTGATTCTAGGATGATAGCATAGATCAAAGCAAGGAGACACGCATGAAGGGAATTACCATGGACCAGTTCCGGGAAACAGCGCCCGGTGAACCTTCAGGAGAATTTTGTACATTCCGGGGAGAAATGTGGTACCGCATTTCCTCATACGACGCGATTCCGCCGTTTTTTATGACTATTGTCAGTTCTTCGGATGTCTGGAACTATTTATGGTCAAACGGCGGTATTACCGCGGGACGAATAAATTGCGACAACGCGGTATTCCCGTACTGCACGGCGGACAAGGTATCGGACAACCGCTACAACACCGGCTCGTATACAGCGCTTCGGGTATACCAGGACGGGAAAATTTACCTTTGGGAACCCTTCGCGGACACGGCTAACGGATTATGGACGATTCAGAGGAATCTCTATAAAAACACCAGCGGCTCCCGTGTGGTTTTTGAAGAAGTAAACAAGGATCTTGACGTTACGTTCCAGTACGGATGGACTTCGAGCGACAAATACGGTCTGGTAAAAGAAAGCCGTGTAATTGACGGAGGAACACGGAAGCGGAAGATGGAAATTCTCGACGGCTGCAGAAACATTCTTCCCGCCTGTGTAACGGCCGACTTCCAGAATGCCAACAGCGTTCTCCTCGACGCTTATAAGAAAACCGATCTGATACAGCAATCCGCCCTCGCGGTATTTTCGGTCACGTCCATTATCACGGACAAGGCTGAACCGAGCGAAGGTTTGTACGCGAACGCGGCCTGGTTCTCCGGCTTGGATCCAGTCCACCTCTCACCCGCAAGTCCGGAATGCTTCCGGACCGGACGGGCAATCCCGGATGTTTCCGTGGTAAAGGGCGAACGTCCTGCCATGTACACCCTGATTACACTCGCCGAAAACCGGAGCGAAGCCGAACGAAACTGGTTCCAGGTGTTTGATACGTCTCTCGATCATACCCGGCTCATGGCGCTGGACAAAGCCCTTCGAAACCGGTCGGCGATTGTCCGCGATCTTGAGCAGGATATTACCGCTCAGTGCCGTCTTCTAGACGAGTACATCGCGGCCGCGGACGGCGACCAGCATACCGCGGACACAGCGGTATGCGTTCACCACAAGGCAAACGTGATGTTCAACATAATGCGCGGCGGTATTTTCGCGGACAACGGCCTCATCCCGACGAAGGACTTCCTGGCTTTTGCCCGGGAACGAAACAGGGCCGTTGCAGTCGATCTGGAAAAAACCCTCGCAGGGGCCGGTGAAAAAATAACCGCGGACGAACTTGAAGCGGTTATCCGGAAATCCGGCTCCGTCCAGGCGGAACGCCTCCGCATGGAGTATCTTCCCCTCACCTTTTCACGCCGTCACGGAGATCCAAGCCGTCCCTGGAACCGGTTCTCCATTGATCTGAAAAACCCCGACGGATCGCAAAAGCTCAACTATCAGGGAAACTGGCGGGATATCTTCCAGAACTGGGAAGCGCTCGCCCTGTCCTACCCGCGTTCAATCTCCAATATGGTCGCGAAATTCCTCAACGCCATGACCGCGGACGGATTCAATCCCTACCGCATTACCCGGGAGGGCATAGACTGGGAGATCAAGGAACTGGACAATCCCTGGTCAAATATCGGCTACTGGGGAGATCATCAGGTTATCTATCTTACGAAACTGCTTGAGGTTCAATACCGGTTTGAACGGGAAGCCCTTCTGCAGAGTCTTGATCGGGCCTGTCATTCCACGGCGAATGTTCCCTACCGCATCAAACCGTACGCGGATATCGTGAAAGATCCCCGTTCAACGATTATTTTCGACGACACGCTGCATGAAAAAATAATGAAAGATGTCGCAGAATACGGTTCCGACGCCCGCCTGCTCCGGGATGCGTCGGGGGCGGTTTCACTGGTGTCAGCAACAACCAAGTTCCTGACCATTCTCTCGGCGAAAATGGCGAACTTCGTTCCCGGAGGCGGTATCTGGCTCAATACCCAGCGGCCGGAATGGAACGACGCAAACAACGCCCTCGCCGGATACGGTCTTTCCATGGTAACTCTCTACTACATCCGGAGGACACTCGTATTTCTTCTCCAACTGTACCGCGAAAGTCCGCTTGTATTCTTTTCCGTTCCCCGGGAAACCGCACAGTTCTTCCTCGACCTCGCCGAACTCTACCGTACCAGCGAACCGGGATCCCTTCTGGAGGGGAAATCCCGGCGCGCGTTTGTGGACAGGGCAGGGCTCCTCTTTGAAACACAGCGGAACGAGGTGTATCGCGCCGGCTACAACACGGAAAGCATTGCGCTGCCAAAAGACGCGGTCCTTTCCGGATTTGAAGCATTCCTGAAACACACTGAAGACGCAATCGAGAAAAACCGGCGCGACGATGGTCTCTATCACTCATACAATACCCTTGAGGTCGACGCGTCCGGCGCGATGCAGGTACACAATCTTACCGAAATGCTCGAGGGTCAGGTTGCCGTTCTCTCATCCGGTAAACTCGATTCGCAGGAAGTGGTGGATCTCTGCGCGGTACTGAAGAAGAGCCGGCTTTTCCGGGAAGACCAGTACTCGTACATCCTCTACCCGGACAAAGAACTGCCTCATTTTTGCGAAAAGAATACATTCTTTGCCGCCGAAGCTGAAAAAATCCCGCTCCTTGCGAAAATGATCCGGGAAGGGGACAGCCGCATTGTCAGGAAGGACGAAGACGGCCTGTGTCATTTCAACCCCGGCTTCCGCAACGCGCGGGTCATGGACGAACTGTTCGATACAATCCGGAAAAATCCGGAACAGGGAAAAAACCTTGACGAAAAAACAGTCCGCGAAATTCACGAGCTCTATGAACGGGTTTTTGATCACCGGAGTTTTACCGGCAGGTCGGGAACCTTTTATGCGTATGAAGGACTGGGAAGCATCTACTGGCACATGGTTTCAAAACTGCTTCTTGCGGTTCAGGAGCAGTGCAGCCGGGAAGAAAATCCCGAATTGAAGAAGAAACTCACGACCTGTTACTACGACATCCGCAAGGGCATCGGGTTCAACAAGACGCCGCAGGTATACGGTGCCTTCCCTACCGACCCCTATTCCCATACCCCGGCAGGTCAGGGAGCGAAACAACCCGGCATGACCGGTCAGGTCAAGGAAGAGGTCATAACCCGCTGGACTGAACTCGGCCTTACGGTGGAAGACGGCATTCTTTCCCTGCGCTGTCCCATCCTCGACCCGGCGGAATTCCGCGACGACGGCACCCTGGAATTCACCTGGTGCGGTGTTCCCTTCACATACCGGAAGGCCGCCAACAGGAGTGAAGAATCGATCGAAATCGTAATGGATGGAAAGACGGTAACGAGAAAGGGAACCGGGCTTACCCGTGAGGAATCCGATACACTGTTCTCACGGAGCGGCCGGATCTCCGAAATCAGGGCGACAGTTCATGCCGGGGAGGCATTTCCGGCCAACTGACCTTTTGGCCGATTTATGGTATCCTTGCGACCATGATTCAGCATTTGCTACTTGATATGGACAACACGCTGTATCCGGCGTCCGGTAAAATGGACGCCGGCATAAACAGCCGCATGCAGCGGTTTGTGGCGGATTTTCTCGGCGTTCCCCTCGAGGAAGCCATCGCGCTTCGCGCGCAAAATGTTCCAAATTTCGGCACTACCCTTGAATGGCTGAAGGCGCGGCATGGTCTTGTTGATCAGGAAAACTACTTCAACGCGGTTCATCCTGAAAGTGAAATTGAAGAACTCCAGTTTGACGAAAACCTCCGCCCGTACCTTCTCTCCCTGGGATTTCCCATGACATTGCTCACAAACGCACCCATGTCTCACGCGACCCGGGTGCTGGATTTTTTCAATATCACGGATATTTTTCTCGGCGTGTTTGACCTCACGTTTCACGAGGGCAAGGGAAAGCCTCATCCGGACTGTTTCCGCAACACACTGAATGAAGTGAACAAAACCGTGGAAGAAACCCTTTTTGTGGATGATCACCCGAAATATGTACGGGGGTATCAGGCCATAGGAGGCCGGGCGGTCATTGTTGATGAACACAACAGGCATTCAACTCTGGCGCAGACCGAAGGATTCGGTCACATCCACTCAATTTATGAACTGAAAGACTGGCTTGCAACACATGCCGGTTTTGTACAATAGTATCCGTGATTTCCGGATCAATTTTTTTCAAGGAGTCTGTCATGGATCCCAATTCATTGTTCAACCGATATCAGCACCTGTTTCCGGAGCTCAAACGTCTGTCACGGGCTGAGAACCGCATTACCGAAGAAAACGTATTCCAGCCGGCGAATACCGGCATCCGTGCAATAATGGACAAGCTTTGCGGGGAAAACATGACGAAGGAATCGGAATTCCGCAATCTTGACCATGCTGCCGATTTTCTCGACAAAATAAAAAACGGCAAGCGCGGCATCATCCTCATGGAGCACTACAGCAACTTTGATCTGCCCGGCATCATGTACCTGCTGGGAAAGGCCGGACCCGTCGGTGAAGAGCTCTCAAAACGGATCATCGCTGTCGCGGGGATGAAACTGAACGAAGACGATCCCCTCGTTTCTGCCTTCGCGGAAGCGTATTCCCGCATCATCATTTACCCGAGCCGATCCCTCGCGTCCATCAAGGATCCTGAAACCTACAAGCGCGAAGAACAGCGGAGCCGGGTCATCAATCTCGCGTCCATGCGGGCTCTGGACCGCATCCGCAAGGAAGGAAATGCGGTACTCGTATTCCCCGCAGGAACCCGGTACCGTCCCGGGAAACCCGAAACAAAGCGCGGAGTACGGGAAATCAACTCCTACATCCGCATTTCAGATGTCATGATGCTGGTCTCCATAAACGGCAATTGCCTCAGGTTCTCCGATACGCCCGAAAACATGATCAGCGACGTGGTCTGTCCCGACCGCATCATCATGACCGCAAGCCCGGTCTACGACTGCCGCGCGTTCCGCGACGAAGCGGTTGAATGGGGCGGCAGTGACACTGAAGATAAAAAGCAGCTGGTGGTAGACTATGTCATGCACCAGCTGGAAAAAATGCACGAGGAAAACGAGGTAGGGCGTCTCAATTAGTCCATCCGACAGCGTGCGGCGCGCGCGTGGAAGGTTAATCCCTCGGCAAGCGCGAGCTGTTCCGCCGCTGCAAGCGAGGCTTCCCATCCGGAGCGGTCGCTTCCGGCTTCCCCCGTACGCAATGTGGTAACCGTTTTCAGGAAGTGCCGTACCGAAAGACCGCCGGTGAATCGGGCGGCTCCGGAAGTCGGCAGGGTATGGTTAAGACCGGCCGCATAATCCCCGAGAATTTCCGCCGATCCGTGACCGATAAACAGCGATCCGTAATTCCGCAATTCCTTCACCAGACGTTCCCGCTCACCGCCGGCCTCAAGCGCAAGCTCAAGGTGCTCCGGCGCTTTGCGGTTGGCAATGTTCACCGCCTGCTCCAGTGTTTCAACAATAATAACCGCGCTGTTTCCGGCAAGACTCTTCCGCGCCGGAGCGTCTCCGGGGAGATCCCCGAGCTGAATCTCGAGCTCGGCGGTAACCGCGTCCGCGAGCGCCGCGGAAGTGGTGAGAAGCACGGCCTGCGCGTCCACATCGTGTTCGGCCTGGGCGAGCATGTCCGCGGCGACCCAGGCGGGATTCGCCGAATCGTCGGCGATGATCAGCACCTCCGACGGGCCTGCCGGTATGTCGATACCCACTTCGCCGAATACCAGCCGTTTCGCGGCGGTAACGAACTTGTTTCCCGGACCCACAACCACATTGACGGCAGGAACGCTTTCCGTTCCGTAGGCCATGGCGGCTATCGCCTGCGCGCCGCCGGCGGCGAATACCCGGTCTACACCACAGAGAGAGGCAACCGCGAGTATCCGGGGATCACAGTACGGGGAATCAGGATTTCCGGACGGATGCGGAACCGGCGGGGAACAGAAAATAACCGAATCACAGCCGGCGGCCTTCGCCGGGGTCACGCCCATGATCACGCTCGAGAAAAGCGGGAAGCGGCCGCCGGGCACATAGACTCCGGCACGTTCCACCGGCAGGGTCTTTTGTCCGGTAATGATCCCGGGAACCAGTTCGGTTTCAAAGGTATCGAACGACTCTTTTTGACGGAGCGCGAACTGCATGGCGAGATCCCGCGAATGGCGGAGCGCCTGGTACAGTTCGGGATTTTCATTTTTCAGGGTTTCTTCGGCGGCGCGTACATCGTCGGAGGATACTTCAAGCCGGGACGGGTTAGCCCGGTCAAACTGCGACGCGTAGTGCCGCACGGCCGTATCGCCGCGTTCGCGTACCGCGGCAAGAATGCCCGCGGCGACACCCAGGGCGTCGTCGAGCCGGCGTACGGAAAAAAAAGACTCCGGTACGGTATTCGCGGTATATCGCGGAATAATCGGGTTGGTCATGGTTCCTCCTTGCGGTGATCGCTTTTGCGGGAACTGGTTACTTCTTGTGGCGGCGGTCAAGCTCGTCCAGAACGTCCTTCCAGGACACGCCTTCACGGTTCATGAGCACGTTTACAAAATAGAGAAGATCGGCGGTTTCCCAGATAACTTCGTCGCGGTCTTCCGCCTCGGTGAGCTCCTCGGCTTCTTCCATCACTTTTTCCCGAACCCGCTCTCCGTTCAGGGTTGCCGTGTAGGAACCCGGTTTGGGATTCGCGAATCGATCGGCGATAACGGATGAAAGATAGTCCAGACTGTACGGCCGGTCGGCCACCGTGGAAAAACAACTCCATGCGCCGGTATGGCAGGCTGGGCCCGCGGGGCGAACGGTAGCGAGAATGGTGTCGCGGTCGCAGTCCATGCGGAGCTTGATCACTTCGAGCGTATTGCCGGAAGTTTCGCCCTTGGTCCACAACTCGTTCCGGCTGCGGCTCCAGAAGGTGAGCAGGCCGCGGGCAAACGTGGTCTTGAGCGCTTCCCGGTTTGCGTAGCCCATCATGAGCACTTCGCCGGTCACGCTCTGCGCGATCACCGGCATCATCTCCTGCTTGTTCCAGTCGAGACATTCAACAAAGCCGTCCGCGGGTGAGACGGCGCCAGTATACAGGGCCATGCCGAGCTGAACATCGCAGCCGAGCTTTTCGAGCGCGACCACTTCTTCGAGCGTGGACACCCCGCCGGCAACGACCAGGCGGCAGCGTACGGCCGCGCGAAGTTTCTTGACGAGCTCGAGATCGATCCCCGTCATGGTGCCTTCCCGCTCAACGCAGGTAAACAGGAGCTCGGAACAGTACGGTTCAACAGCCTTCGCGCCTTCGATTACATCGATACCGGCGCTTTCGGTCCAGCCCTTTACGGAGATCTTCCCCTCACGGGCATCCACCGACACGATCACATGTTCCTTCCCGACCGCTTCGGCAAACTGGGAGAGGAACTCGGTATTCACACCGGCGGAACCGTCGGGCAGGGTAAACGCGGCGGATCCCACGATGACCTTTTCCGCGCCCAGGGAAACAAGCTCCCGGGCGGTTTTCGCGCTCCGGATTCCGCCGCCCACGCGCACGTTTCCGCGGCGGAGCAGACGCTTCAGAATTGCCGAGTTCGCGGTACTTCCGTCCGGCGCCGTGTTCCGGAGCGCCGCGTCGAGATCAATGATCGCCACTTCACCGTAACGGTTAAACTCGGCAATGAGCTCGTCGGGATTGTCCCGTTCGAGCACCAGGTCTTTTCCCTGGCGGAGTTGAACCACCTTGCCGTCTTTCAAATCAATGGAAGAAATTATCATTATACTGTCCTTGTTGTCAGTCTGTAAGGGTTCCCTTGGTACTGGGAACCGTGCCGCCGAGGCGGGGATCAATGGTGACCGCCTGGCGGATCGCCCGGGCCGCGGCCTTGAACGCCGCCTCTATCTTGTGGTGGTCGCTCCGGCCCCGGAGAATGTCCAGATGAAGGTTGCACTTCGCGCCCGTGGCAAATCCCTGCCAGAAATCGTCCACCGTGTCGGTCTGGAACGCGGGAATACTGTTTCCGGACGCGTCCGTGGCGACAAGCGCCGTACCGCTCAGGTCAAGGGAGCACTCGAGCCAGGGGCGTCCGCCGAAATCGACCGCCGCGCGGGCAAGCGTTTCATCCATGGGATAGAGAAAACAGCCGGAGCGGGTTATGCCCGCCCGGGTACCGAGCGCCTTGTCGAAGGCCTGACCGAGCACGATACCGGTGTCTTCCACCAGATGGTGCTGATCCACATGGAGGTCTCCGGAGAGGGACCCGGCAAGGTCAAACAATCCGTGCTTGCAAAAAGAGGTGAGCATGTGTTCGAGGAAACCCAGCGGACAGTCAACCGAGCAGATCCCGGTACCGTCAAGATTCAGGGTGAGATCGATGACCGTTTCTCCGGTTTTCCGCTGAACCTGTGCCGTTCTTCCGCTCATGGCATTACCTTCCTCAGTTCGTATTCAAGAATGTCGGTCGCGCCGAGCTGTTTGAGACGGGGCATGAGGGTGGGCACTTCGCTCTTGCGCACTACAATTTTGACTGCATAGCCGTCGTCGCCGTAGAGGGGGGCGACAGTCGGGCTTTTCATCGCCGGAATTCCGCTCACCAGGTCGGAGAAGCGGGCCTTGGACACGTTCATTTCAAGCATGACACGGTTCCGCGCGGCAAGCACTGCCTCGAAAAGCATCTTGAGCTCGCCGATTTTCCGCGCCTTGTCGGGGTCCGCCATCGCTTCTTTCGAGGCGAACATGCGGGTGGAGCTCTCCATGATGGTGTCCACAATGCGAAGACCGTTTTCCTGCAGCGTCCGTCCCGTGGACGTGTTGTCGATAATCATGTCGGCGTCGTCCGGCGGAAAGACCTCGGTGGCGCCATGGGTGCGAACCACGAGGGAATTGATGTTCTGTTTCTTGAGCCAGGTTTCCGAGATGTTCACGTATTCAGTCGCGACAATCATGCGCTTCGTTCGGAGCTGCACATCGTCAATCTCGTTCGGAACCGCGGCGACAATCCGCACCCGGTCAAACCCGAGATCAAGAATCTCGACAACCTCGGCGCCGGTTTCTTCTATCCAGTCCACGCCGGTAAAGCCCACGTCGTGGGCGCCAAGTTCCAGAAGCTTTCCGATATTCTGCGGTTTCATGACTTTCGCTTCAAGGTCGTCCTGGTTGACGGTGGGGCGGTACGCACGGTCCGGCAGGGTAATCTTGATTCCCGCCTCGCCAAACATGGCAGACACATTTTCGTAAATACGCCCCTTGGGCAAAAGCACTTTCAATTTTTCCATTACAATTCCTCCAGAACTCTACTAGTACAGTATCGGAACCCGCAGGCGCTAACGGTACCCCGCGTTCGTTCCCCGCAAAAAAAAACCGCCGTAACCCGGGGGTTCGGCGGCACAATTACTTGAGCAAACACACCAAATTCAACCCGGAATCGAGAACACGAGAAAATGGTGATGATGATGTATCCGGGTTCCTTTCATGATGTAAAAAAGTAAACCACAAAGCCGGTACCGTGTCAACCGTACAATCGCCCCGGTTGACGCCGTCCAATTCCTGCCGTACCATACCTGCATGATGCACACAGAAGGGATCCGGGATGTTATCCGCTACATCCGCAAGTTCAAGGGCAGCACCATCGTAATCCGCATGGACGACGATGTGGTTGATTCCCCGCTTTTTTCGAGCCACATCCACGATCTTGCCCTTTTGCACGAAACCGGCATACGCATTGTGCTCATCCCCGGAGCCCATGAACACATAAGCAGGGTTCTGGACTCATACGGTATCGCCTGGAAAATTGAGAACACCATCCGCATCACCTCGGACGAGGGGATGAATTTCATCAAGATGGCAGCGTTCGATGTGTCCAACCGGATCATGACCCGCCTTTCCGCCGAGGGGTTGACGGCCGTAATCGGGAACTGGGTACGCGCCCGCGGCCGCGGCGTGCTTGACGGAACCGATTTCGGAAGTGCCGGCTTTGTTGACAAAATCCAGCTCGACTCCCTTCTCACGGCTCTCGAAGACGGTTTTATTCCCATCATCCCCTGTATCGGTTGGACGAGCACCGGCAAACCCTACAATATATCGTCTACCGAACTCGCGGTCGCGACCGCCACCGCGCTCAAAGCCGGGAAGCTTTTCTTCCTCGGTTCAGGAAATACCATATCGATAGACGACTTCACCATTCCCGAGTCCGCGTCGCTCTCCCCGGAGGGACGGCTTGCGGCACTCTCCGTGGAAAGCATCGACGAATTTCTCGAACTGAACCGTGATAGCGGAAGCCCGACCCTTCCGGTTGATAAACTCACGGACCTGTTGCTCCAGGCTCGCACAGCCTGTCTGGGCGGGGTAACGAGAGCGCATATTCTCGACGCGGACATTGACGGCGTAATCCCGGCGGAAATATTCTCGGATCTCGGATCCGGAACCATGATCTATGTAAACAACTACGGAACGTTCCGCGCCATGACCCGCGAAGACATTCCCGCGATCCTTTCCCTCATGAATCCCTTTGTGGAAAAAGGCATACTGCTTCCAAGGACCAGCGAAGAACTAGAGCAAAAAGCCCATGAATTTGTTGTTTTCGAGATTGACGGGGGCATCCGGGCCTGTGCGGCTCTCCATTCTTATCCCGAAAACGTGGGAGAAATTGCCGGCCTTGCGGTGGATGAAGCCTATGCGCACATGGGAATCGGACCCCGGCTCATGGACCTTCTCCTTCAACGGGGGAAAAGCGCCGGATTTTCGTCAGTTTTTGTCCTTACTACACAAACCGGCGACTGGTTTGAAAAATTCGGCTTCAAATCAGCGGAAACCGGCCAGTTGCCCCGTGAACGGCAGGAAAAATGGGATCCAAAACGGCGTTCCCGAGTTTTCATCAAAACCTTTTAGTCACTTTTCTTGAAAAACCGTACATCGAACACTATCATTACGTACATACCGGGAAACAAATCACAGGAGTACAGGTGTGCCGCAACGAAAAAAGAACGCGCGAATTCTGCTTGAAGACGGGACCGAATTTGAAGGCTACGCTTTTGGACACGAGAAATCTGCCGCGGGAGAACTGACGGTTTTTACCGGCCAGCCCGATCCGGTCAGGCTTCTCACCGATCCCGCAGTACGGGGGACCATTGTTCTCCTTCCCCAGCCGCTGACCGGTGCAACCGGAGCCCCTCCGAACGAAATGGACGAATTCAATCTTGAACGTTTTCAAGAATCTCCCGCTTGCCAGGCCGCCGGGTTGATAACGTCTCTGGTTCCGACGGAAGTCTTTCATTACCAGGCCAAAAAAACCTTTCCCCGTTGGCTCAAAACGCAACAAATTCCGGGCATATACGGTGTGGACACCCGCGCGCTTGTTCAGCGGGTTATGATGCGCGGAACCATGCGGGCAAAAATTCTGGTTGGCGAGAATCGAGATGTTTCATTTGCCGCGGCCCAGGGTCATAACCAGAGCAGTCATGTGTCAGTTAAAAGCCCGGTCTCCTATGGAACGGGAAAACGAAAAATAATACTCGTGGACTGCGGAACCCGCAACTCGGTCATCCGCGCGCTCCTTGCCCCGGACATCACCGTCCTCAGGGTACCGTACAGTTATGACTATTCCGCGGGAAATTATGACGGCATTTTTATCGCGGGCGGTCCGGGGGATCCCACCACCTGTGAAAAAACTTGTGCCGTACTGCGCAAGGCGCTTGCGCGCGACACACCGGTTTTCGCAACCGGTCAGGGTGCGGTAATTCTGGCGCTCGCAGCCGGAGCGACCCCGTACCGGATGGCGTGCGGACACCGAAGCACGAGTGTTCCCTGCATCAATCTGGAAAACGGCCGATGTTATATTACCGCGCAGAACCATGGATACGGCATCAGGGATGACTCGCTTCCCGTCGGCTGGTATCCAACCTTCTTGAATAATGCCGACAACAGTCTTGAAGGGTTCGCGGCGAAAAAGGGACTCATTAGTGGTGTATTCTTCAATCCCGAAGGAAATCCCGGCCCGGATGATACCGCCTTCCTCCATGAATCTTTTGTATCCCTGGTACGCAACGGAGGGCTGAGCGAATGAATAAATACCGGATTTCAACACCAATGACCGTACTCTTTCTCGGATCAGGCGGACAAAAAATAGGCCAGGCGGGAGAATTTGACTATGCCGGCTATCAGGCAATCCGGGCGTTCTCGGCACGCAAGATCAAAACCATACTCGTGAATCCGAACATGACGGCAGTACAAACCTCGGAAGGAATCGCAGACGCCACCTATTTTCTTCCCGTTACGCCGGAATTTGTTACCGGGGTAATCGAGAAAGAAAAACCGGACTCCCTGGTCATCTGTCTGGGAGGAAAAACGGCCTACTACTGCGCGCTTGAACTTGAGCGAACCGGAATACTGGAAAAATACAACATACAAATTCTCGGTACACCGATTGAGACAATGAAGACCACCCTGTGCAGGGAAACCTTTATCGGGACAATGCAGGAATCCCGAATTCCCGTACCCGAATCGGTTACGGTAACTACACCGGAAGGCGCCCTGGCCGTTACCGCCAAAACCGGCTATCCCGTCATGGTCCGCACCGACGCAACACTTAACGACAATGCCCCGGCCGTATGCAGAAATGACAGTGAACTCCTCTCGTTTTTTTCCGACCGGACTGAACGTGCGGACCGGGTTACCATTGAAGAATGGCTCGGCGGATGGAAAGAAATCGAACTGGAGGTACTCCGGGACGCAATGGACAACTGTATTGTTGTCTGTTCCATGGAAAACCTTGACCCGGTAGGCATTCATACCGGAGACTCGCCGATTGTGATCCCGGCACAAACGCTCACCGACAGCGAACTGCAGGAGCTTCGCCGCGCCGCCTTCGCCGCGGTTCGCGCGTTGAACGTAATCGGCGAGGCGAACCTTCGTTTCGCGAAAGACCCGGATTCAGCCGCCTTCCGCATTATTGAAGCGAACACGTCCTTTTCGAGAAGCACGGCCCTCGCGTCCCGGGCAAGCGGTTATCAGCTCGGCCATATTGCCGCGTATGTCGCGCTCGGCTTTTCCCTTTCGGAAATCGAGCATCTTCCCGCGGGATGCGGACATGTATGCTGTGAACCGGTTTTTGACTACCTCATGGTAAAAGTTCCCCGCTGGGATCCCTGGAAATTCGCACCGGAGGACCGCCAGCTCGGTTCGGTCATGAAATCGGTTGGACAGGCCATGGCAGTAGGAAAAACATTCTGCGAAGCACTGCAAAAAGCGCTCAGAATGACGGGGAATGACATACCCGGTCTTGCCGGCCATCCCTTCACCTTCAAGGACATCAAGGAAGCGCTCAGAAATCCGGATCACTTGCGCCTCTTTGCCGTATATTCCGCACTTGCCGACGGTTGGTCCGTGGATCGTATTTACAAATACACAAAAATTGACCGCCTCTACCTCACGGCTCTGAAGGAAATTCTGGATATAGAGACAAACCTCCGGTCCCTTGAAGGTCCCGTTCCTGCAGACCTCATGCGCAAGGCCAAACAGGCGGGATACTCCGATCGCCAGATAGGACTGTGTTCCAGCCTGCGTGAAGAACAGGTCCGCGCACTCCGGAAAGAGTTGCTGGTACGCCCGGTGGTAAAACAGCTTGACAGCAGGGCGGGCATGGGGAAAAACACCAGCAACGTTGTGTACATGACGTATAACGGCGCGACCGATGACACCGCCCCGCTTGAAAAGGGTATCCTTCTTCCCGGTTCCGGACCCTATCACATCGGTTCAAGCGTTGAGTATGACTGGTGTACCGTAAGCGCCGCGAAATCGCTCAAGAAAAACGGAAAGATCGCCATCCTCGTCAATTGTAATCCGGAGTCCCTGTCGTCCGATCCCGAAACTGCCGATCGCGTGTATGTAGAAGAAATCAGCCAGGAGCGGATTCTGGACATCATGGAAACGGAAAAACCGGAAGGGATCATGCTTTCGTATGGCGGATCGCTCACCTCGGCCCTTGCCCTGCCCCTTTCCCGCAAAGGAATTACGGTCTTTGGAACCGCGGCGGAAAACGTGGAGCGTGTAAACGACCGGAACAAGTTCGTTACGCTTCTGGACGGACTCGACATAAAACATCCCGACTGGGTTGAAGCCCCGGATTTTGAAACCGCCTCGGCAGCAGCGCTCCGGTTGGGGTACCCGGTATTCATTGAACCGAAAGCCCGGGGGCGCGGAGTCAGCGCGGCGATTGCCTGGGATGCGGCAAGTCTCAAAAAAACACTCAACGGAATTTACCACCTCACCGAAGATCATGCCGTTACCCTTTCCCCGTATGTCGAGAATTCCAAGGAAATAGAAATAGACGCCGTTGCGGACCGGGGAGAAATTCTGGTATACGCGATCGGAGAACATATAGAAAACGCCGGGATCCACTCCGGAGACGCAACCGTTGTTCTGCCGGCGCAACGAATCTATCTGACTACCGCGCGCGCGGTGAAAAAAACCGCCGGAACCATTGCGCGGGAACTCATGATAACCGGACCGTTTTCCATACGCTTTCTCGCGAAGAGCACGAATCTTCAGGTTATAGACTGCTCCATCCGCGCGGGAAGGACCATGCCCTTTTGCTCGCGCGTATTCCGGACCAACTTCGTGGATATCGCGGTCAGGGCGCAACTCGCTCTTGAACCGGAGAAACTGGACGGCAGCACCATGGATATTGATTACGTTGGCGTTCGGGCGGCCCAATTCAGTTACGCGCGCCTCAAGGGAACCGACCCCGTGGCCGGCGTTGAAATGACCAGTACCGGAGAAGTTGGCTGTCTTGGACGCGGCGTCCGGGACGCGTTCCTCAAGGCGCTTCTCTCGACCGGGCTCACCATTCCCGAGAAAAAAATCCTTCTTTCTACCGGACCACTCGAGAACAAGGTTGACTTTGTTGAAAGCGCGCGCAAGCTCCTTGCCATGGGCTATACCCTCGCGGCATCAGGAGGCACCGCCCGGTTCTTGCAGAACAACGGTATTCCCGCCGAAGCACTGGCGTGGCCGCTTGAAAACAAGACACCGAACATCGCCGACGCGCTCCGCAACGGTGAAATAGATCTCGTTATCAACATCCCGAAGAACAACCGGGAAACCGAACTGAAAAACGATTACAGTGTCCGCCGGCTTGCCATAGATTACGGAATACCGCTCATTACCAACATCAAACTGGCAAAACAGTTTACCGATTCGCTGGAATGGTACAAGAGCCGCGGACTTGAACTGAAAAGCAGGGAAGAGTATTTCCGTTAGCTGAAAATCGCGGAAATTCGCTGGCACAAGGGTCTGTAATCCGCTATAGTTCGCCCTATGACTTTGAAGACGTATTGGGGCTCTCCCGGTTTTTACCGCAAGGCGCTCGCCATTGCCGTTCCCGTGATGCTCCAGGCACTCGTACAGAATCTTGTTTCTCTTGTTGACAACTTCATGGTCTCCGGTCTTGGAGACGTGAAGATGAGCGGTGTCAATGTCTCCAATCAGGTACTGTTTGTCTTCATGATCGCACTCATGACCCTTTCGTCCGCCGGCGCCATTTTCATGAGCCAGTTCAACGGCGCAAACGACCGTGAAGGCATGAAACAGGCCTTTCTCTTCAAATTCCACGCGGGACTTTTCATGACGGCGATAGTTACCGGACTCGCGATATTCCTTCCCCGTCAGATACTTACCCTGCTCGTAAACACCAACAGCCAACGGGAAGCCGTTCTTGAACAGGGACGCGCCTACATATCCATCATCCTCTTCACCTTCGTTCCGATGACCCTCTCCATCGTGATCGGATCATCCCTTCGCGAGATCGGGAAAGTACACGCCCCGCTCTACATTTCCGTTTCAGCCGCGCTCGTGAACACGTTTTTGAACTGGGCGTTCATCTATGGAAACCTGGGTGCCCCGCGACTTGAAGTACGCGGAGCCGCGCTTGCCACGGTTATCGCGCGCGCCTACGAGATGATCGTCTTCATCATCTATATCAACCGGACAAAACCGCCGTTTTATGTACGGTTGCGGGAACTGTACCGGGTAAACATGCGGGTATTCGTCATCATCCTGCAAAAATCCGGATTCATCGCACTGTCCGAAATGTCCTGGGTACTCACGGAAACAGCCATGACCGCCGTATTCAACGGACGCGGCGGAGCGGAAATAATCTCGGGTATGGCGGCAGGATGGGCCATCGCCAATATTTTCTTCCTCGTATTCCAGGGCCTTCATACGTCCATCGGCGTTATTGTCGGCGGAACACTCGGAAAGAACGAACTTGACCAGGCCCGACACGAAGCCCGATGGCTCCGCTCGGGCGCCATCGTTGCCGGAACGGTTGTCGCCATGATTGAATCTTTTTCCGTTCTCCTCATACCGATTGTGTTCGGCAATCTTTCGCCGGGAGCCCAGCTCATTACCCGGAACATGCTGTGGGTAATCGCCGTCTACATGCCCCTGTGGTCGTACCTCAACGCGCAATTCGCCACCGCACGCGCCGGGGGCGACGCCGTCATGGGCGTCTGGGTGGACGTCAGCGTCAACATATTCCTGTTTTTGCCGGCGATTTTCATACTCGCCGTCCTGACCAACCTGGGGCCGATAGCGCTGTACGCGCTCGTAAAGATTACAGATTTCGTGAAGGTGGGGATTGCCGCCTGGCAGCTCCGCACGGAACGATGGGTAAAGAACATGACCGGGGAGCATTTACGCGGCGAGGCGCATGCGTAAGGTACTGCTATCAAAATTGTTGAAACTTTTTCAACAATTTTGATAGCAGTAAATCAATGACACCCCGAACAGCCGCGGCAGGAGCCCGAGCAGCCATCCGAATCCTTTTTTCCGCCTTTGATCATATAGACTATCGTTCCCGCTACAAGCAGGAACAGGACAATTCCGCTGATTATTGTTGCCATATGCACCTCCCTGGTGTGCTTTAAGTTTACTCTGGCTAACAAAAAGCGTCAAGCCAATTCGCCACTGTTATTCCCGCCATTTTTCGGCTATAGTCATATCGGTATGCATCAGGATATCGCCGAAGACCCCCGATTTCTTTCCGATCAACTCATAACCTGCCTGGGGAACAAGCGGGCGCTGTTGCCGCTTATCGGCCAGGCCTTCGACGAAATTCTCCAGGATACCGACCGGCGGCGTGTTCGGTTTTTCGACGTGTTTTCCGGATCGGGGATCGTATCCCGTTTTGCCCGGAAATACGCGGGACTCATCGTCGCGAATGATCTTGAACCGTACGCTGAGGTTATCAACCGCTGTTATCTCGGTCCCGCGGAAGCAGTTGATGATCCGCGTTTTATCGCGGCCCATCGGGACATCAGTGACCGGCTGGATACCGGTCCGCTTGAGTCTGGAATTATTGCGATGCACTATGCTCCACGCGATGACGGCGCAATACAACCGGGGGAGCGCGTATTTTACACCAACCGCAACGCCCGGTTTCTCGACACAGCCCGGCAAGCCATCGCGCGTGTTGATCCCGCGTGGCAGCCGCTTTTACTCGCGCCCCTTCTTTCTGAAGCGTCGGTTCACGCGAATACCGCGGGCGTTTTCAAGGGTTTTTACAAGAACAGGGATACCGGGATCGGCACGTTCGGCGGTAAAAAGGGCGACGCCCTTTCCCGCATCCGCGGGGACATCAGTCTGCCCCGCCCGGTAACCAGCACCTTTCCTGTTGAATCGATCATCCTCCGCGGTGACGCTAACGAAATTTGCCGCACGGCTCCGACGGTTGATATTGCCTATCTCGACCCGCCGTATAATCAGCATCCCTACGGATCAAACTATTTCATGTTGAACCTTCTCGTGAAGTATACTGAACCGGAACGGATGTCCCGGGTATCGGGGATACCGTCGGCCTGGCAGCGTTCACAGTACAACCGAAAAAAAGCGGCGGCCGATGCGCTCGAGGACCTGGTGGCGACCATCCGGGCCCGTCATGTCCTGGTCTCGTTCAATTCCGAAGGCTTCATTTCCCGGGATACCATGGAGCGCATCCTTTCCGCGCACGGCAGAGTTACGACCCGATCCGTCAGTTACAATACTTTTCGCGGAAGCCGGAATCTCCGGAACCGGGATCTACGGGTAACCGAATTTCTCTACATTCTTGAAAAGAAACCCTGAACAACTCCGACCCTCACTCCACACCGTTTTTCGGGCAGAGGCCGGCAAGGACACAGGTCTCGCACTGCGGTTTCCGCGCGGTACACACATACCGGCCATGAAGGAGCAACAGGTGATGCGCGTCCTTCGCGTACCGATCCGGAATAAGGCGCAACACATCGTCTTCAACACCGCGGGGCGTTTTTTTGTCGCTCAGACCCAGGCGGAACGCGAGACGGAGCAGATGGGTGTCCACCGGCAGGGTCGGGCGGGAAAAAGCCACATTCAGGATGACGCTCGCCGTTTTCCTGCCCACCCCCGGAAGACTCTCGAGGGCTTCGCGGGAATCGGGAACCTCCCCACCGAATTCGTCTGCCAGGCGGCGGCTCAGGGCGATGATGTGCCGGGCCTTGGTCGGATACAGGTTTACCGACTTGATATGCTCCCGAAGCCCCTCTTCTCCCAGCGCGAGCATCTTTTCCGGCGTATCCGCCACACGAAAGAGCGCTTCGGTTGCCCGGTTAACACCCTTGTCCGTCATTTGCGCTGAAAGGACAACCGCGACGAGCAGGGTATAGGTGTTCACGCTCTTCAGTTCGGTGTCCGGATTGGTGATTGTTCGGGAAAGCAGGGGGAAAATTTCAGCGGCGGTTGCCTCGTCAAGCAGCTTCATGGAAACAAGTGTAGCCATGTTCCGCAACCGGGGCAAGACCTGCTATACTCCCTGCATGAACCTTCTTTCTGCAAGCCGGCTTACCCGGCACGGGCGCACGGCACCGCTTTTTTCGGATATCAGCTTCGGACTCGACGAGGGCGACAAGATCGCCCTGATCGGCCGCAACGGGTGCGGGAAAAGCACCCTCCTTTCCTGTATCGCGGGAGCGCTCCCCGTTGATGGCGGCACGGTCACGGTGAATAAAAACGCCGGCATCTCGTGGTTGCCGCAAACACCGGTTTTTTCCTCCGAAGACACCATTCAGAAACATATCTTCAAATCCGGCGGCGAATCCCTCCGGATTATCAACGATTATGAACAGGCTTGTCACGAGATCGCGACGGGCAAAGCGTCTGCCGGAGCCCACGACCGGCTGGACGCGGCAACCCGCGAAATGGACCTCCGGGACCTGTGGCTGTACGAACAGCGGATTCGCTCGGTTCTCACAACCTTGGGGATCACGGACATGGACCTCCCCATGGCATCCCTTTCCGGCGGACTGGTCAAGAAAGTCGCCCTTGCCCAGGTGCTGGTCGAAGATACCCGCATCCTGCTCCTCGACGAGCCGACAAACCATCTTGATCTCGTTACTATCAAATGGCTGGAGGACTATCTTGTGTCCACCGACCGCGCGGTCTTCATGGTTACTCACGACCGCTACTTCCTCGATTCAGTGTGTACCGGAATCTATGAACTATCAAACGCCGCACTCACCCGTTACGAAGGCAATTTCTCGGTATATCTGGAAAAGAAGGCTCTGGCTGAAGAAATTGCCGCGAATACAGAAACCAGAATCGAGTCGGTACTCAGAAAGGAACGGGAATGGCTTCTGCGCGGACCCCAGGCCCGCGGTACCAAGGCCCGCGCCCGTGTGGACGCGGTTCACCGCATGATCAACCGCGAAAAACTACCCGAGGAAGACGCGTTCAGTTTCGCGGTGACCGGACGCCGGCTCGGGGGAAAAATTCTTGAAGCGGAAAACATAACCAAGGTCTACGACGGAAACCCCGAACCGGTTATTTCAGGATTTACCTACCGCTTCCGCAAGGGAGAACGCATCGGAATATTCGGCAATAACGGAACCGGAAAGACGACCTTGTTGAACCTTCTGACCGAAACAATCCCCTGTTCCTCCGGCAGGGTAGCCCGGGGCGACAATACCGTCTTCGGCTATTTCATGCAAAACCCGGCCTTAAGCGATACCGGGGGAACGGTCCTTGAATACATCAGCGAAAAGGCAAGCGTCATCACCATGGCCGACGGCACTATTCTTTCGGCGTCCCGCCTTCTGGAACGGTTCGGGATAATCGGACCGGCGCAGTATGTTCCGCTCGCCACTCTCTCGGGCGGAGAGCGCAAACGGGTCTATCTCGTTCGTCTGCTCATGGAAAATCCCAACTTTCTCGTTCTGGACGAACCAACAAACGATTTTGACATTTACACCATGAGCGTCCTGGAGGATTTTCTTTCCAGTTTTGCCGGCTGCCTCGTCGTTGTGTCCCATGACCGCTACTTCATGGACAGGACGGTTGAGTCCCTGTTCGTCCTTGGATCCGATGGATCCATATCCGGTTTTGCCGGAAGCTGTTCGGAATACCTTGCGTTCTTGTCCGATAACCGGAAACCCGTTGAACCGGCAGACACGGCCAAACCGGTACCCGTGAAATCCCGTTCAGAGAAGCCCAAAAAGCGCAGTTTCAAGGAACAAAAGGAGTTTGATTTCATCGAAGAGGAAATACTGACGATGGAAGCGGAAAAAGACGCGCTGGAGGCACGTCTTTCAAGCGGCGAATCGGACCACCGAGTCCTTGCCGAAATTTCATCTGATCTTACCCGGATAAGCGCGGAAATTGAAGAAAAATACCGGAGATGGGAATACTTGTCAAATTTATGCTAAGAGAAAGGCTCATGTGCCAGGTATAATTGTGGAGAAATCCGCAATGGGAGTGTATACTCAGAGTATCCGGAAACAAAGGAAGAGTCATGAAACTATCACCATTAGCCCGGAAGATTAACCGCCGCGCGGTTGCGTCTTTTTTCATTGTACAGATCGGCACCCTGCTGGTAAGCGAGTTCTTTTCACAAATGTATAACCCGAGCAGGAATGTGGATTTTGGCGGACGCGTCCTTTTGGCGCTGAATCCCAAACTTCTTGTGTTTGTTCTCGTAATCTGCACCGGAACCGGATTTTTGATACGGGCGTACCTGAAACCCCTCTGGCGAGAGCTTGAAACGGCCGAGGACCGCCGTGAACCAAAAAATTCGCGTCGGGCCCGTCTCATTGCCGTTCGTCTTCCCTGGTCGCTGATCATCTATAACAGTGTGTTGTGGATTTTTGCGATTATTCTCTTCTACTTCTTGAACGGCAAAGCAATGCCCTCCGGACTGCCCTTTTCCTGGGTATTGGCCATCAAACTCACCGAATCTTTCGCCGGCTCTCTCATTAACGCGTTCATCATCGATTCATACCTCAAGGAACCCAAACAACTCCTCAATATCACCAGTTTGAATAAACACGAACGAGACCGGTTCATTGAAAAAAAGGAGATCATCATTCCCATGGCAACCGGGTTAATCCTGATAACGCATCTTGCCTTCGTTTCATGGTTCTTCTTTATCCGTGCTCCCGATCTTCAGGGACCTTCGTCACTCCTTACCGCCTTTGTCCTTGTCGGCATACTCTTTGAAGCCCTCGTTTTCTACATCAGCTGGCTTTCCAAAAAGCAGGACACCATCCAGTTCACCATCCTGGACGAACAGATCCTCCGCCTCGCCTCGAGCGATTCCGCGGATCTCAACCGGAAAGTCGCCATTCTCAATTTCGACGAAACCGGTCGCATCACGGAAAGCCTCAATCTGTATATCGAAACCCTGCAAACCATGATTACGGAAATAAGCCGGGGATGTTCAACCCTCAAGGAAAACGATTCCGGTCTTACGGCATCCATGTTCGAGGCAGCCGAGAAAATACGGGAAATAAACAGCGCGGTAAAGAACGCGGAAACGGTAATTGAAGACCAAACCGCCACAACGGGAGATTCCACGACAGCAGTCCAGAAGATAACCGCGCGGATTGCCGATCTTCATGCCGCAGTTAGCCAGCAGACTGGTAGCGTAAACAACTCGAGCGCCGGTATTGAACAAATGATCGCCAACATCCAGTCGGTCACCGGAAATGTTCAACGAATCAATTCGGCCTGTCAGGACCTGCTTGCCGCGGCCAATCTGGGTAAGGGCAAAATTGAGGAGTCAAACACGCTCATCGAGCATGTTGTGGAATCGTCCACCATGCTCATGGACGCAAACAAGGTTATCTCGTCAATCGCCGCCCAAACGAATCTCCTCGCCATGAATGCGGCAATTGAAGCGGCCCATGCCGGAAGCGCCGGTTCCGGATTCGCGGTCGTTGCCGACGAGATACGCTCGCTCGCCGAAAAAAGCTCAAAACAGTCATCCATTGTAAACAATCAACTGTAAGAAGTCCGGACCGCCATAGAAAACGCGGTCGCCGCTTCCCGCGACGCATCGTCGGGCTTTGATAATGTACTTGGTCTCATTACCACCGTTACCGACATGGAAAGGGAAACAAGCTCCGCCATGGAAGAACAGCGCATCGGGTCTGATCAGGTGGCGCAGACACTTTCCGAAATGAAACAAACCACGGAACTCGTTAATGCCGCGGCGCAGGAGCTTGCAGATGACTCATCCCGGCTTAACCAGGCGATTACCGATCTGAAAGAATGCTCGGAGCGCGTACGCCGGGAAATGGATGCGATCATGGGAGACACGCTTGCCATGAACGCGACCTTCGAAGAAGTGGCTGAGCTCAAGAAGTACAACAGTGAAATTTTCAAATCCGTATCCACACAGGTCGGACGGTTTATTCTGTAATGGGGAGATACAACATGAAACGGGATTTTGCGACGATCGTTGTCGGACTGCTGTTCCTCGGTGCCGGAATCATAATCGGCGGCGTTCTGCTCGGGTTCTTTGATTTTGACATCAGCCTTGCCGGCTGGTGGACAATCTTCATCATCGCACCGGCCCTGTTTTCCATGGCGCAAAGCGGTGTGAACGCGGGCAACATGATCATGCTTGCCGTAGGTGTAATCCTGCTCATGAACGCGCAGGAAATATTTCCGGTATACATAAGCTGGCGGCTCATATTCCCGATCGTTCTTATTGCCGTGGGTGTCCAGCTTTTATTCGGAAAATCGATTACCTGTAAATCCTGTGGAACCGGAACAGACGGAAAAGAACAGGGTACCGGCGACGCGACACGACATCAGTACACCGCATTTTTCGCCGGTCAGGATGTAAACTATGGAAATGAGGTGTTCACCGGTGCGTCCTACACCGCAACCTTCGGCGCCGTTACCGCGGACTTGCGGAATGTAACGCTGAATGGAGATGCCGTCATTCTGGTTTCAGCCCTTTTCGGCGGAATCGACATCTTCCTGCCGAAAAACGTCAAACTGGTTTCACATGTCGTTCCAGTCCTGGGCGGCATGGAATCCAAGTTCGTTTCATCGCAGGATCCCGCGGCGCATACGATTATCATCCGCGGAACGGCTACCTTTGGCGGTGTTTCGGTTCAGTAAGTGACTGCTACCAATTTTGTTGAAAAAATCCGGCCAATCGTGACCGCACCCCGGAAACACCGCCTGCCAACAGGGCGGTGATAACCGGCCGGGCTATCATGACCGTTTTGGCGCCAAGACGGCCGGCAGCCAGTACATCGCGGCAATTACGTATTCCACCGTCTACCCAAAGTTCACCGCACAGACCGGCAAGTTCCTTGCCGTAATGCGCCAAAAAGGCCGCAGTGGATCCCCGGTCGGTTTCCACACGTCCGCCATGATTGGAAACAACCACGATATCAGGCTGTACTTCCCGTACAAGTTCAATATCTTCTTTGCGGAAAACGCCCTTGATAGCGAAGGGAACGCCCGCGGCACGTCGTACTTCCGCAAGCTGGGAAGCCGACTTTTGCTGCAGATTGACGAGGTTCCGCATGGTTACGATCGCGTAGGAATCAATATCAACACCAACTATTTCGCTTACCGAACGGGCCCATTCTACCCGCTCGAGAATTTTGCTATTCTCATACGGCTTGATAAAGACCGCGCCCTTTTCACCTGCGGTTTCAAGCGCCTCAATACCGTACCGGAGTTTTTCATCCGGATATCCATCGCCGATTGACAGAGCCAGGTCTGCCGAGCGGGCAGCTGCAATGAGATCATGGTAGAACCTGCGTTCATCCGGATACCCGACATTTTGAATGGCCCCGGTAATGGGCGCGAGGCGCAGAGCCGGCGCAACAACCGGCCCGCCATCCTGCGGAAATTCCTTCCAGGCCGCACAATTCTCGATAAAATTGGCGTTGCCGTATACCCCGCCCATTCCCGGAAGTTCGCCAACACAGCCATGCCCGTCGCATACGTCGCAAAAGTGACACTTTGGTCCCTGTAGTTCAGCCATGTGGTGACTATAAATGAGTTTGGCGGGCAAATCAACCGGAAAAACGCGTTCCTCTTGACCAAAAAGCAACACTGTATTAATACAGTATTACTCTACCATGATTATCGACAAGTCAGGTACAACACCGTTGTACATTCAAATTCGTGAAGATCTCCGCGAATCAATCGCATCAGGCGCCCTGGCACCCGGCGACCGGCTACCTGCGGTTACCGCGCTCGCGGCTGAGCGGGGGGTAACACCGGCCACAATACGCCGGGCGCTTTCCGATCTTGTTGACGAGAATCTCATTTATACCCATGTTGGACGGGGTACGTTTGTCGGTGAAAATCCCGACCGCTCCGCCGGGAAGCCGTCCGCAACCCCGTTCCGTCAAGAATCATCCGGCAAGGCGGCCCGCCGTCTCGCGCAAAACGTGCAGGCCAGTCTCCTGGAGATGCTGTCTCTTGCACAAAAGCCTTCGGTAATCGCGTTTACCCGGGGCGTAGGCAATCTGGACAGTGTTGAACAGGATATTCTCGCACGCATGACAAAACAGGCGCTCGCCCATGGAGAGGAAGGATACTGGGATTATGGTGATCCCAAAGGAATTCTTTCGCTTCGAAAAGCGATCGCGCGTCAATATTCACGGCGTGGACTTGTAATTTCACCCGAACAGATTCTGGTAACGAACGGCTCTCAGCAGGCAACCGCACTCATAGCACAGCAAACCGCCGAAAACGGCAACCGGGTGCTCTGCGAAACACCATGCTATACGGGCGGTACCAACGCATTTAGCGCGTTCAATGTACCAATTGAAACCGTTACCCGTGACCAGGACGGGCCGCTTCCGGACCGCTTCGCCTCCGGCGATGATCAGGACGCCGTATTCTACCTCTGTCCCATTCTTCACAATCCCATGGGTACCGACTGCAGTTCCGAACGTCGCAAGGCGGTCACGGACTGGGCACGCCAAAACCACGCACTCATTCTCTCCGACGAGGTTTTTCACGATCTTCATTTTGAAGAAGACGGCGTTCCGCATTCTTTTCTGGACGAACCGGGCCCCGAACGGGTAGCAGTAATGGGTTCACTCTCCAAATCGTTCATTGCCGGTTTACGGGTCGGTTGGATTATCAGCTCGGAAGAACGTATCAGGACCCTGACCAGAATCAAGAAGACGATGGACCTCGGATGTCCGCCGCTCATCCAGGGAATCGCACGGGAATTCCTCGATACCGAATACGAATCCCACAGGCATAAGGTCTCGGCCCTCTACCGCGAACGGCGGGACCGGACGCTTTCGGCACTTGCCCGGCATATGCCGGACGGCGTTACCTGGACCCGCCCGCAGGGAGGATTTCAGCTCTGGGTTACCCTGCCCGCGCCGTACTCCAGCGTGGCACTGTTTCTCCGCGGCATTGACAACGGTGTCGCGTTCCTGCCGGGTCCGCTGCAGGACATCAACAACCGTTTCGTGTCGTCGTTCCGGTTGTGCTACGGATCTCTCGCGCCCGAAATTATTGAAACCGGTATCGAGCGTCTGGCGAAAACTGTTAAACACTATCTTTCCCGACCGCCGTCCGAAAACGGATTGACCGGCCTGGGCGATTTTTAGAATAAAAGGAGAACCTCATGAATACCAATGACGCATTCAAGGTAAAAATCGGATTGGCGGAAATGCTCAAGGGCGGCGTGATAATGGATGTCACCAATGCCGACCAGGCAAAGATCGCTGAAGACGCCGGAGCAGCGGCCGTTATGGCCCTCGAACGGATCCCCTCGGATATCCGCAGGGATGGCGGAGTATCCCGCATGTCCGATCCGGAAATGATCAAGAAAATTCAAGAAAGCGTTTCCATTCCGGTCATGGCAAAATGTCGTATCGGTCATTTTGTGGAAGCTCAGATTCTTGAAGCGCTTTCCATCGACTTTATCGACGAAAGCGAAGTGCTCACCCCGGCGGACGAGGCCTATCATATCAACAAGCACCAGTTCAAGGTGCCCTTTGTTTGCGGATGCCGGAATCTTGGCGAAGCCCTCCGCCGCATCGGCGAAGGCGCGGCCATGATGCGTACCAAGGGCGAAGCCGGTACAGGAAACGTAGTTGAAGCAGTGCGCCACATGCGCCAGCTCATGGCAGATATCCGCCGCATACAAAACATGGACGAAGCGGAATTGATGACCGCAGCGAAAGAGTTGCAAGCTCCATACGATCTCGTGCTTGAAACAAGAAAACTCGGCAAGCTGCCGGTTCCGAACTTCGCCGCAGGCGGCGTCGCGACACCGGCAGATGCCGCGCTCATGATGCACCTCGGTGCAGAAACAGTCTTTGTCGGTTCGGGAATATTCAAATCCGAAGACCCCGTA